>CAVDLN010000020.1:0-12805 GCA_963609805.1 Erysipelotrichaceae bacterium
GTGCTTGCTTGTGCCGCTCATGTAATACTCTCCTTTTGAAACGCGCGTCCGACAGCCCTGCCGGGACACACATTGTTTTTCTTATTATACGACATTCGGGGGGAAAAAGCAAGTCCCCTGCATAAAATTGCAGATAATCCCGCCACGGCGAAAAATACATGATTTATTCACTGTTTTGTCTATTTTTTTTCACAGACCCGTGATAGAATAAAATGGTTATATATGCAGTTTTTTAGAAAGGGGATGACTTCATGCCACCCGGACCGCCCCCCGGCGCGGGCTTTCGCTACGAGAAAGTTCCGCCGCCCAAAAACATTGCCGATGTACCCCGCTATCTGTGGGAACTCTGCAGCGGCTTCTTTTCACGCATGGCTTACGTTTTCCGACTTGTCTGGGAAACGGGACCCTGGATTCTGTTTGCCATGCTGGCCATCGCTCTCCTGCAGGGCGTCACTCCCGTCATAGGATCAAAAATCACACAGCTCGTTCTGAACGAAATGCAGAACAGCTACGGCGATTTTTCCGGCGCACTCGGTGATTTCCTGCGCAGCCCCGTTTTCTTCCTGCTGATTTTTCTATTCAGCTACAACATTCTCACAAGCCTTGTCAACATTCTCAAGAATGCGGTCAGCCGTATCTCCGGAGAGCTGGTCGTACGAACCGTCAAACTGGAAATCATGAACAAGGCAAAGGATTTGGATCTGCAGTCCTTCGATCTCCCCGCGTTCTATGAAAAGCTGGAAAATGCCAACCGTGAGGCGGGAAACCGGCCGGTTCAGATTCTTTCCTCCACCTTCTCCGTCGTCAGCGCCATCATCACGCTGATATCCTACATTGTCATCCTCGCGTCTGTCCTCTGGTGGGCGGCACTTGTCATCATAGCCGTATCCGTTCCCTCCGCTATAATCAACTTTTACTACAGGCGCAAGAATTTCGAATACATGCGCCGCCGCTCGCGGGACCGTCGGCAGATGACTTACTATTCCGACCTGCTTGTCAACAAGGATCTTGCCAAGGAAATCCGTATTTTCGACCTTTCGGACACTTTTATCGGTAGATACCGCACCGTTTTCGACAAATATTTTGCCGGAATCCGTGCCCTGATCCTGCAGGAAAATGTCTGGCATATGATTATCATCGTGGTATCCTCTGTTGTCAACTGCTGCTTCTACGCGTACTTTGCCTATCTGGTTATCTCCGGCCGGCAGCAGATCGGTGACTACACGCTGTACACGGGTGCGCTGATGTCCGTGGCCAATCAGGTAAGCTCGCTTATCAGCATATCCGCCACCATCTATGAAGGAACGCTGTTCGTCGACAACCTGACCTCGTTCCTGCAGGAGAAAAAAACCGTTGTGCCGATTCTGCCGCCCGAGCGCGCAGAAAAGGGGCCCCGCAGCGTCACGCGCGGCGTACCGCACACCATCGTCTTTGAACATGTCAGCTTTTCCTATCCAGGCACCGAGCGCCGCGTGCTGGATGACATCAATCTCACCATCCGTCCAGGCGAAACACTGGTACTGGTCGGACTGAACGGTGCCGGCAAAACAACGCTGCTCAAGCTGCTGACACGTCTCTATGACCCGACAGAAGGACGCATCCTGCTTGACGGCTATGACCTGCGTGAGTACGATGTCAAGGAGCTGTATGCCATGTTCGGCATCATATTCCAGGATTTCGGGAAATACGCGGAATCGGTATCCGAAAACATACGGTTCGGGGATATTCACAAGCAGGAAAGCCCGGAAACCATCCGCCGTGCGGCGGAGGAATCCGGCGCATCCGAATACATCAACCGTCTGCCCGAAGGCTTTGACACGCCGCTTATGCGGGTGTTCGAAGAGGAAGGCATTGAGCTTTCCATCGGGCAGTGGCAGAAGCTTTCCATTGCTCGTGCCTTTTACAGCGATTCCGATGTTCTGATTCTGGACGAGCCGACAGCCTCGCTTGACCCTATGGCCGAGCAGGAAATCTTCAATCAGTTCGACCGTCTTCGTCAGGACAAAACCACCATCTTCGTATCGCATCGCCTGTCCAGCGCCACGGTAGCCTCCAAGATTGCCGTGCTGGAGTACGGAAAGCTTATTGAGGAAGGGGATCACAAAACCCTGATGGCAAAGCGCGGACGATACTTTGAGCTGTTCTCCACACAGGCAAAGCGCTATGTCATGGAGGAAGCCGAGCGCGCCGACGCAGAGTCCGCGTCCCCGATGCCCCAGCCGCCCGCTCCGGATACAGCGCGCAGGATGCCTCCCGACGGGCAGGCACCGCGCCGCGGCATGCCTCCCCCGCCCGGAGGTACCCCGTCACCGGACGGCCCTCGGCACGGAGGCAGTCCCGATAGGAAACCGTAAGTTTTTCCCCGCGGATGTTTGCCGGGTATGCGGAGCTTTTCCGATTCCGCATACCCGGGGAACAGACTGCAACAGAAACAGCAACAACAGACAGAAGGGATCTTTCGCACAGCGAAAGAGGCTTTTGCAGGTCAAAAGCCGGTCAAGCAAATGGCAGTCAAAGTAGTTAAATTCGGCGGCAGTTCACTGGCCGATGCCGATCATTTTCGTCAGGTAGCTTCCATCATCAAGGCCGATCCGGCGCGGCGGTATGTTGTGCCGTCAGCTCCCGGAAAGCGGAGCAAGAGCGACACAAAGGTCACGGATCTTCTGTATCGCTGCTACGAGCTCATCCGGGCCCGGGAACCGCGCGATGTCATCGATGCTGCCTATGAGGAAGTAATCAAGCGATACCACGAAATCATTACGGATTTGAATCTGTCCTTTGACATGGACGGAGAGCTGGAGTATGTCCGCAATGCCATGCTGCACGCATCCGGACGCGACTACGCCGCCAGCCGCGGCGAGTATCTCAATGCTCTGATTCTTGCCAAATACCTCGGATTTGACTTCGTAGATGCCGAAAATGTCATTTTCTTCAAGGATAACGGCACGCTTGATGAGGAAAAGACCAACGATGCGGTTGCCGCGGAGCTGTCAGGGCACCGCACGGCGGTTGTTCCCGGATTCTACGGCGCCATGCCGAACGGCACAATAAAGACTTTTTCAAGAGGCGGCTCGGACGTAACGGGCTCCATTGTGGCACGGGCTATCCGGGCAGACATGTACGAGAACTGGACGGATGTGTCCGGCTTTATGATGGCGGATCCGCGCATTGTACCGAACCCCTGCATTATTCAGGAAATAACCTACCGGGAGCTGCGTGAGCTTTCCTACATGGGCGCGACCGTCCTGCATGAGGATGCCGTTTTCCCTGTACGCACCGCGGGAATCCCCATCAATATCCGCAATACCAACCGTCCCTCCGATCCCGGCACAATGATCGTCGCACATCCGGAAGGCTTTGACACCGAGCGTGTCATCACGGGCATTGCGGGAAAGAAGGGATTCTCCGTTCTGACCATCGAAAAAGATCTGATGAATGCCGAAATCGGTTTCGGCCGCAAGGTTCTTGAGGTGTTCGAGGACAACGACATCTCCTTTGAGCACCTGCCCTCCGGTATCGACACCATGAGTCTCGTTATTTCCTCTGCAACACTGGAAGGCCGCAGGGATAAACTCATGCAGGCGGTTTCGCGTGCCGTGCACCCGGACAGCGTATTTATTGAGGACGGTCTGGCACTGGTTGCCGTCGTGGGTCGCGGCATGATAAAGGCAAAAGGAACGGCCGCGCGGGTCTGCGATGCGCTGGCGCGCGCCGACGTAAACATCCGCATGATCGACCAGGGATCCTCGGAGCTGAACATTATAGTCGGCGTGGATGAGGATAAGTATGAGACAGCCATTGCGGCCATTTACAGTGAGTTCGTCCGCTCTTAACTCTTAACTCTTAACTCTTAACTCTTAACTCTTAACTCTTAACTCTTAACTCTTGAGCTCCTGACACATCGGGATTGCGGTTGACAAAATTTTCTTTTCATAAAAAAGGCACCCTCCGCGGGTGCCTTTTTTTTATGGCGTCATCATTTCTTACTCTTCAAGGGTTCTTATGGCAGCGCTGCTTCCGTCAGTGGCAAAGCGAACCGTGCCGTCGTATGTATAATATCGCCCCGCCCCGACCGATTTCATATTGGTAACAATCGCTCCGGACACCGACGCGGCGGAATCCGAGCAAACCACGCAGTATCGCGGCTTCCATGCGCGCACCGCATCCAGAAGGCCTTTGTCCGCCGATGCACCGTGGTGCGGAATTTTCAGCAAGGTACAGGATGTTATGCCGCGTGCCTCGGCCAGCGTAAGGTATTCCGCCATCCGATCCCCCTCGGCATCCCCGCAGAATATCAGCCCGATATCCCCGAAGGCAACATAGGTGACAAGGGAAAAATTGTTTTCGTCCGTCTCCTCGCTGTCCTCATCGGATCCCATAACCTTTCCCGATTCGTAGCCTTCCATGGACGTTGCATTGATCCAAATCCGCCCGAATCCCAAGTCTTGCTCGACATCCTCCGCACACATGCGGTGAACGTACGTTCCGGACAGCTGTGCGGCATCAACCGCCTCCGCAAGCTTCCGATAGAGCTTGGAGTCACGCACATAGTCCGGCATGAATATTTCTCCGACCGTATACCTCCCCAGAACATCCGCGGCAGCCCCGATATGATCGTTGTCGTAGTGCGTAAGAATAAGGCAGTCGATCCGTGTAATTCCGCAGCCGTCCAAAGTGCCGCAGATCAGGTCGGCATCTTTTTTTTCACCGGCATCGATCAGAATAACGCGGCCGTCCATGCGGAGGAGTATGCAATCGGCTTTTCCGATATTGAGAAAATCCACATACAGTTTATGCGCCGCATCCGAATACATATCGTCGGTCGGATCGATTACAAGAGAGCTGCCCGCCGTTGATTCGCTCGGCGTCGGCAGCGTCAGATCGCCTCCGTTCCCGGTACCGTCCGGTTCGGCTGCCGATGTGCCGGCTGCAAGCGTCATAGTCCCCGGACGGCTTATGCTGCCGTCCGGATTCAGCACCATATCCGAGCAGGCGGACAGGCACAAAAGGACGCACAGAAAAAGCACCGCCGGGAGCAGCAGAACGCGCCTGCCTGTGCACCGTCTGTTCTTTCTCATATGCCGACCTCCCGTTTTCCGATTGAAATTCTCCCACCGGGGACAGTATGCAGTATACCATATAATTGTTTCGGCTATACGGTTTTTTTATGAATTTTTTCCGTAGGCGGCATCACTCATTGCCCTGCGTATCCTATCGGCATCATAGCCTAGCCGCATCATGGCAGCCGTCAGGCGGGCGCGGGAGGAACGATCCTCCAGCAATGCGGCATTTCCTCTCAGTTTCACCCGCAATACAGAGCGGCAGGCGGCGTCAAAATCTGTATAGGCCGGATCATCCGGATCATTCAGCATATCCATCGCCGCATCCGCGATCTCGGACGGATATCCGTGCGCTGTCAGATCCTGCCGTATGCGCCGCGGCCCCCATCCTTTGCGAGCCCCTTCTACGGCCCGTGCACGCGCGGAGTCACCCTCACGGAGCAGTCCCCGTCCGGTCAGCCAGTCGGCGGCTTCCTCCGCCACAGTGCGGTCGATGCCGCGTGCGGTCATTTTGCTTACCAGTGTCCGCCCGGACATACCGCCGTACTGCAACAGCTCCGCGGCCTTGCGAATGGCAAGGCACAGCCGTCCTGCACGCTCCAGCCGTTCTATCTCTTCCTCCGACAGCGTGCCCGTATGCACTCCCAGAGAAACATACTGCTCCGGCATCAGCGGAATCCTGCGCCGCACAGGCGTTCCTCCGTCTCCGGCTGCTTCCACAGAGACAATCACGGTCTCCCCGTCCGCATCGGCAGAAATGCCGATAACCCTTCCGAAACAGACTTCCGCATCTTTTTCGGAATCGGCAGCTGCTGTCTCCCCCGGGCATTGTCCGCCGTTTCCCGTATCCGCCTGTGCGGAGACGGGTGTCGGATCAGCTTTTCGCCTCGGATTTCGCCCTCCGTGGCGGATATTGCGTGCAACGGGAATATCGGACAGGCGAACCGACCGGCCGACCACCTCCGTCCCTCCAACGGAATCGCCGCCGGAGGAGCCACCGGAGTGTCCGTAGTCATCGTAGCGCCCGTACAGTGTCTTTCTCTTCCCCGCCGAATTTCTTCCGGCCATACGGTTTACTCGTCCTCTCCGCCGCCCCGGACGGTACGGATGTCAAATTCGTCATCCAGCAACTCGGATTCGCCGTCTGCGTCGCCGTCCTCATCCAATTCGAAATTCTGCACATCCTGTCCGTCGCTTTCCTGCATGGCGGTGCGGACTTTTTCCTCAATCTCAGCCAGCATGGCCGGGTTCTCCTCCAGAACCTTCTGCACGGCTTCCTTCCCCTGCCCCAGACGGTCGCTGTTATAGGAGAACCACGAGCCGCTCTTCTTTACGATATCGTACTTGACGGCAAAATCCAGAATCTCGCTTGTGCGCGAAATGCCCTGCCCGTACAGTATATCGAATTCCGCGATGCGGAACGGAGGCGCCACTTTGTTCTTGACAATCTTGCAGCGGACATGATTGCCGTACACCTCGCCGCCGCGCTTCAACTGCTCGGTACGCCGTACATCAATGCGCACGGAGGAATAAAACTTCAGCGCACGTCCTCCCGGCGTTGTCTCCGGGTTGCCGTACAGCACGCCGACCTTCTCACGCAGCTGATTGATGAAAATCACCACCGCCTGGCTCTTGGAAATCACGGCAGACAGTTTGCGCATGGCCTGCGACATAAGGCGGGCCTGCATGCCGACCGTCGCTGCGCCCATGCTGCCCTCGATTTCCTGCCTCGGGACCAGAGCGGCTACCGAGTCCACAACCACGACATCAATGGCACCCGAGCGGACAAGCGACTCGCAGATGGACAGCGCGTCCTCGCCGCAGTCCGGCTGGGAGACCAGCAGATTGTCCGTATCCACACCCAGTGCCTTGGCATACACAGGGTCCAGCGCATGCTCCGCGTCGATAAAGGCAGCGTCGCCGCCCGCCTTCTGCACCTCCGCGACAATGTGCAGTGCAACGGTGGTTTTACCGGAGGATTCGGGCCCGAAGATTTCAATGATACGTCCGCGCGGCACGCCCCCGATTCCGAGTGCGGCGTCCAGGGAGAGCGAACCCGTGTGCACGGCCTGCACCGCCATGTGCTGATTTTCACCCAGTTTCATGATGGCGCCCTCACCGAAGTCCCGCTCGATCTGCTTCATCGCAGTTCGGAGCGCCTCACGCTTTGCCTCCCTGTCCGCATCGTACGATACCATAGGAGCCAGTGTCTTCTTTGCCTGCTGCTTTGCTGCCATTTCCGCCGCCCGCCTTTCTGTCTTTTGTGCCTCCATTATACACACGGACGCCGCGTTTGTCAATAGACTTTTCAAAAATAATTCCTTTTTCGGAATTATTTTTGTGATTAGAATTTGTACGATAACGCATAAGTTCCCACATCGGAAATTGCGTGGAACACCTTTGCCGTTTGTATGCATCTTGCCGGGAAAACCGCCCCCTCGTTCGGTCTGCATTTCCCGGACATCAAAAAACGTGCCCGCATACCGCAGCAGAACTCCGGTACGGGCACGCTTTTTTATCTGACCTCGATATGGCTCCAGGCAACGAGGCCTTTTTCGTCCGTCACTTCCGCGCGGACAAAACTTTCCTCGTCCTTGAAAGTGTGAATAACCTCCGTCAGGTTGCTGCCGCGCGTGACGCGTCCGTTTCCCCACACGATATTGGAGTGGAAGGAGACCTTCACGGCAGGTGTGCAGCGCAGACGCACGGTTTTCTCGTCAATCCGCTCCAGATGAACCTCCGGCCCCATGGTCGCATAGAACCTGTTTTCCCGAATCGTGCGCAGGAGCCCGACGGAATCCACCGAATCCGCCTCCGCCATCACCATACCGCGGAACTGGTCACCGTCGTAATAATGCGTGTCGTCCGTGGCAAGCAGTGGCAGGCACAGCCCGCGCGTCGCCACTTCATCAACCAGAATTCCGGAGTACGGGCGATCGGACATACCCCAATCGGACACGGAATTATATATTTCCGTCGCCTCATAGGCTCCCAGCTGATAAAACTGCTCCGGCGTATTCAGACTCCATGCGGGATGCGCCAGCACGGCGATTCCGCCTGCCCGGTGTATCTCCTTGATTACGATCCTGGCCTGATCCAGAGGCGGCAGCCGATCGTCCTTCAAAAAATCCTTCGTCAGCATCGGCTGCCGGGGACAATCCAACCCGAGAATATGGAAAACGCCGTCCGCGCTGTTTCCCCCGCCGACATTGAATTCGCAGCCGGACAGCACACGCATCGTATGGGGAGTCCCGTCCGGCAGGCTTCCCGTAAACTCGCCGGCTTCGCCCCATACCCAGTGATCCGTCACGGCCAGCATATCGTATCCGGCACGTGCATACGCGGCAAGTACCTCCTCATAGGAGAGATGCCCGTCCGAACGAGTCGTATGACAGTGCAGGTTGATTTTATACCGTCGCTTTCCGGTTAAATCCGTAAACATGACGCTTTACCCCTTCGCTTTCCGGTTTTCGGGGATCGCCGATCGCAACCGACTAAGGAAGCGATCCCCTTAAATCCTTTCCTAATTATACTACAAACAGCCCTCCCGCGCAACCGTCAAAATGACGAAAGGTTGCGGGAAGGCTTCTGCTTTTTTCTCAATTCGGACGAATGCCGCGCTTTTCCGTCAAATGACCCGCTCCTCTGTCTCCCTGTCAAACACCAGCACCTTGTGCGGCTTCAGTGAGAAGCGGACTTCCCTTCCGGTCAGAATCGGGCAGGTATCCGCGTTGATTATGGCCCGGATGGTCGCGCTCTGCGCCGCCGGATGCGCGGCAATAATGCTGGTATCGCGTCCCATGACTTCCGTCCCGGACAGTGTGCAGTGCAATCCGCCCTGTGCGTCCGGCAGGAATCCCTCAGGGCGCACGCCGACCCACACGGCGCGGTCCGGCTGCCCCGGCATATCCAGCACCCTGTCCTCACCGATAAAGAGGGCACCGTCCGCCATCCGTCCTTCGAATACATTGATCGGCGGCGTACCGAGGAAACGTGCGACAAACAGGTTGACCGGAGAATCGTACACGTCCTGCGGCTTCCCGATTTGCTGCACAACCCCTGCCTTCATGACCACAATGCGATCGGAGATGGACATGGCCTCCTCCTGATCATGTGTGACAAAAACCGTTGTAATGCCGGTTTCCCTTTGAATACGCTTGATTTCCTCGCGGGTTCTCAGGCGCAGACGCGCATCGAGATTGGACAGCGGTTCATCCAGCAAAAGGACGCGCGGGCGTTTCACCAGGGCCCGTGCAATGGCAACCCGCTGCTGCTGTCCTCCCGACAGCTCGGACGGTTTGCGATCCAGCAGCGTCTCAATCTGCACAAGACGCGCCGCCTCTTCCGTCCGGCGGTTCATCTCGTCCTTCGGCAGTCTGTCCGCCCCCTTGAAGTTCTGAAGGGGAAACAGAATATTCTGGCGAACCGTCAGGTGTGGATACAGCGCATAATTCTGAAATACAAGTCCCACACCGCGTTCCTCGGGAGGCAGGTCGGTTACGTCATCCTCCCCGAACAATATTTTCCCGTCTGACGGCTCCAGCAGCCCGCATATCATGTACAGCGTCGTACTCTTGCCGCATCCGGACGGCCCCAGCAGACCGATAAGTTCCCCGTCCGGAATAGTGAAATTGAAGTGATCCACCGCCACGACCTGTCCGCCGGATTTTCTGTCCCTGGCCGGGAAAACTTTTGTCAGATTTTGCAGTTCCACCTTCATGGCTGCACGTCCTTTCTTCCGGGGAAAAGGGATACGTACCCCGGCATTGTTATCTCTGTCTCTTTGCTCATTATATCATAATCCGACAGGAAAAGCAAGGGTTATGCGGAGTAAAATGCGATTACCGGGGCAAACCGCAAACTAATTTCAAAAAAACTCTTGACAAGCTGCCGCCTGTGTGCTATAATATGTGGGCAGGAAGGAAAGCGGTGCTTCCGCGGGTATGCCTGGTGAAGTTTGCCGGTGTGGCGGAATTGGCAGACGCCCGGGACTTAAAATCCCGTGATACGAAAGTATCGTACCGGTTCGAAACCGGTCACCGGCACCATTTTTGTTCCGTATATATCGCGGGGTAGAGCAGCCTGGTAGCTCGTCGGGCTCATAACCCGGAGGTCGTGAGGTTCAAATCCCACCCCCGCAACCATATTGTGAAGCCAAAAAAGATATCATGGCTTCGAACCCCCGAAATCCTACGGTCTTCGGCCGTGTGATTTCGGGGTTTTTTCTTGCGTTTGCTTGCTTTCCCGCAACCATGGGGTTTGCGGATACAGAGTGCGGAAAAGAAGATATCCTTTCAAAGACGGCTCCCTGCAGGATGTTGAACAGCTTTTGCCTGCTGCGAAAGCGCAGTACCTGTTTTTAAGGGCAGAAAGTGCGTCCTTTTGCGCAGCGAAAGGATTTTTGCAGCACCTTCTGCCCTTTTTTCGTATTTTTATTTGTCAAGAAATCACTGATTCATTCGACAGCACATCTTTTCCCGCCTGCTGCCGGCCGGAACAGCACTGCACCCTCGGCGTAGCGCCGACGCGGAAAAAAATCCGTATTGAATCCGCACTGCCTCATTTAAATCAGTGGTTCCTTAAAGGCGCGGGATTATTCGGGAACTTACTTTACCTTGAAACAGTACCGCCAGTGCAATAGATTTTGTATTCACCGGTGTCATCGTTCCAGTATCCGCCTTTTAATATTTCGTTCCACTGTGCTTCTGTTCCGTTATAATTGATACTCGTAAGGCTCGTGCAACCATAGAACGCACGCACGCCAATGCTTGTCACGCTGTCGGGACGGAACAGTTTTTCTTTTCCGTTTTTCTATGGTTTGAAGCCTCCTTAATTCTGACGCAAAATTCTTCTCAATGTAACTTCCGCCGCGGAACTTACTTTGAGAATTTACCACACCGCGATAAATCAGCGGTTTCCTATATATCCTCCCTTGACAAAGCGGGGCAAACCGTGCTATAATGCAGCATATTCCCGTGTGAAGAAACGGGGGGGGCGGCGCAGATTTTCCGCTGAGGAATGCAACGCCGGAGAAAGGATTGCTGAGTTATGAAACATACCGATATCAAGGACATTTTCACGCATGCGGGGGAGTATGCCGACGCAAGCGTTACGGTCTGCGGCTGGGTACGCACAGCGCGCGACTCAAAGAGTGTTTCGTTTTTGGAAGTAAATGACGGAACCTGCTTCCGCAACCTGCAGATCGTCATAGACAAGGCACGCATTCCGGAGGATATGACTCGGGATGCCATGGCGGTCGGTGCCTCGGTGTGTGCCGTCGGCCGGCTGGTCGAATCGGAGCGGAACGGCTGCGAGCTGGAGCTTGAAACGCTGACTGTTCTCGGCAAGTGCCCCGCCGATTTCCCTCTGCAGAAAAAGCGTCACACGCTGGAGTACCTGCGCACCATTCCTCACCTGCGTATTCGCACCCGCTCGTTCGAGGCGGTTTTTGCCGTCCGTGACCAGCTGGCTCAGGCGGTGCATCAATACTTCCACAGCCACGGGTATCGGTATGTGCACGCGCCGATCATCAGTGGCTCCGATTGTGAGGGAGCCGGCGAGATGTTCCGCGTAACCACGCAGCCCTGGTCCACCGATGCAAAGACGGAAGAGGAATACTATGCGGGGGATTTCTTCGGACGCAAAGCGGGACTTACGGTATCCGCTCAGCTCGAGGGCGAGATGGCGGCCATGGGTCTGGGAAGAATCTATACTTTCGGCCCCACCTTCCGTGCCGAACATTCAAACACCACGCGCCATGCCGCGGAATTCTGGCAGGTAGAGCCGGAGGTATGCTTTGCCGATATCGATGACATCATCGGCATCGCAGAGGATTTCATCAAATCCATCATCCGCAACGTGCTGGAGAACTGCCCCGACGAAATGGCGTTTTTCGATCAGTGGACGGAAAAGGGCATCATTGAAAAGCTCACAAAGGTCGTAAACAGCGACTTCGGACGCATCGACTATACCGATGCGGTCAAGCTGCTTGAAGAATCCGGCCGTGAATTCAAGTATCCCGTCAGTTGGGGCTGCGACCTGCAGACAGAGCATGAGAAGTACCTCACCGACGAGGTGTTCGGGAAGCCTCTGTTCGTGGTAAATTACCCCAAGGATATCAAAGCATTTTACATGAAGCAGAATTCCGACGGAAAGACAGTCGCGGCGACCGACCTGCTGGTGCCGGGCATCGGAGAGATCATCGGCTGCTCGGAACGCGAAGCCGACTATGACAAGCTTGTTGCCGCCATGACCGCGCGAAACATGCCTCTGGAAGCCTATCGGCAGTACCTCGACACGCGCCGTTTCGGAACCGTCCCGCACAGCGGATTCGGACTGGGATTCGAACGGATGGTCATGTACGTAACCGGTATGGGCAATATCCGTGATACGGAGCTGTTCCCGCGGACGGTCGGCAACCTGTAAACACCATAGGGCAGCGCGTGTGCCTGTCCGACAGCCGAAAAAATCGGGGTATGCGGAAATGGATATGTTACATCGTTCGGCACAGATTCGGGCGCGACTGTGCCGTCTCGCGCTGGCATTGGCTGCGGTATCCGTATGTTCCGGTTTGGCTGCCGGCTGCCGGGAAATTCCGAACGGCTTTGTCGGCGGAGAAACATTGACGCCGGAGGCGCTTCGTGAAATTTCCGCTTCCGTCTTTACGCAGTCGTCAGAACCGGACGTCAGGACGACCGCCGCGGACCCGGCTCTTTCCGGGTACGGGAAGGAAGTGTATTGGCTGG
>CAVDLN010000020.1:12815-15403 GCA_963609805.1 Erysipelotrichaceae bacterium
CGGTTGCGCATACCGATCGGAGCTGTTACCATATAGCACGCTCGGAAAACATCCGCAGCGGCAGCCCGTCCGACGCGATAGCCGCCGGCAAAACAGCACTCTGCGCCTCATGCAGGAAAAGTCTGGAAGCGTCCGATACAAGCCAGCCTTCCGATAGCAAATAAGATAAAGTCAGAGTCGATATTTGAGAGGAGAAACCGTTTCCATGAACCCGCCACTTCCCGACGGCAGTCCCGTGTGCCGCCCGCGTGCACACCGCTCCCCCTTGCGCCTGACCGTGTGCGTCCTGCTGCTTTTGGGTATTCTTTCCACAATGGTCATGATTTTCCTTTTTTCAAGCGAAAGCGAAACGCAATCCGAAAACCGCAGCGACAGGGTAACGGAGAAAATCGCTCCCATCGTCGTTCCGGGGTATAAGGATATGTCCGAGGAGAAGCAGACGCAGGTTGTACAGAAGATGGATTTCCCTGTCCGCAAGCTGGCGCACATGACGGAATATGCCCTGCTCGCCGTTTTGACCGGAGCCCTGCTCGTTGCGTGGGACAGCAAGAACTGGCGCCGTCTGCCTATCCGTTGGTGCGTACCGGCGGCTTTTTGCCTGCTGTACGCTTCCTCCGATGAGTTTCACCAAATATTTTCGCATCGTGGTGCCTCTGTGGTAGATGTACTGATCGATTTCGGCGGAGCACTGATCGGTCTGTGCCTGCTTTGGGGAATCAGCGCATTGGTGAGAAAGTATCACCGCCGCCATTCTCTTAACTGAAGGAGCTCCCCGCTGATGCAGATCACTTATCGTCGGATCCCCGGTGGTTCTGCCGGACTATGCACAGGGTGGGAAAACCGCCACCCCGCCGTCCATTTCCGGGCAGCCGTGGTCGCTGACCTACATGACGCTCCCTATAAAAAAATCATCGACGCACTGCGCCGCATTGAGCCGGATCTGATTCTTGTGCCGGGAGATCTGACAGAGGACTTGACAGAGGAGTCATCCGGTTTCGATAGCCCCGGGCGTCCGGGGCTGGGCTTTCTGTCCGAGGCTGCCGCCATTGCACCCACCTTTTACGCCTGGGGAAACCATGAAACAGGAGCCGGACATGTAAACCTGAACACCTCCGCCCGGGATCGGACAGCACCTCCGTCCGTTTGCTCCCATTGGCTGGAATCCATCCGAAAGAGCGGCGCGGTTTTGCTGGATCAATCCTACGTATCCCGCAACGGGCTTGTACTGGGCGGTTTGCGCTCGGGTCTGCTCAACGAGGGCCGTGTGCCCGATATCGGCTGGCTGGACGATTTCTGCCGCGCCCCAGGCTACCGTATCCTTCTCTGCCATCATCCGGAATACTATGACCTCTACCTGCGCGATTACCCCATTGATCTGTTTGTTTCCGGGCATGCGCACGGCGGGCAGTGGAGACTGTTCGGGCGCGGTATATTCGCGCCGGATCAGGGTCTGTTTCCCAAGTATACAGACGGAATTCACGAGGGGCGTCTGGTCATTTCCCGCGGCCTGTCCAACACGGTAGCACCGATTCCGCGCCTGTTCAACCCGCGGGAGCTTGTGGTTGTGGAGGTACGGCAGCCTCCCGTTTGATTGCGCGGTCCGCGCATGTGGGCTCCCGAAACCATCATATCTCGAAAGGATCATTTATGCTGACAGCAGTGCCGATAACCACGGAGAGCAAGGACTTTAAGGAAATCAAGCATCTGTACATTGCCGCTTTTCCGAAGAGGGAACGTGTGCCGCTTCGGGATCTGCTCCGTCATGACGGAGCAAGCGAGTTCGTCGCGGGATACAACGGGGACACCTTCTGCGGGTTTTACTCCTCGCTGACATTCGGGGACATTACGCATATTCTGTTTCTCGCCATCGATGAGCGCCTGCGGGGACACGGGTACGGCTCGGCCATGCTGGATATTGTGGCGGCGGCACACCCGCACAACCGCATCATTGTAGATGCCGAGGCAGTGGATCCGTCGGCGCCGAACAATGAGCAGCGCATTCACCGCATGGCTTTCTATGCGCATAACGGGTACGGGAAGTCCGGCATTGCCTATATCTGGCGCGGTGTCCCGTATGAAATACTTATCAGGGGCGGCTCGATTACCGAGCAGGAATTTGAGGATTTCTGGAACAACCTTGACGAGGAAGAACGCAAAGAAATGTAAGCGGCGGTGCTGTCCCCTGCCCCGGTTTTCGTTTGTGACGAAAATTCTGTTTTGTTAACATTTCGGTCAAACATTTTGCTTGCCGATATGCTATAATTAAGTATAAGCTGCAGGTTGCCGCACACGCATGGCAGTCCCTGCTGTTCACTCAAAAATTCAATATACGGATTTGGAGGTTTGTTATGGCAAACTTGAAGATGCTGGCAATCGACCTTGGCGCATCCAGCGGCCGCGGTATCGTCGGCTCATTTGACGGAGAAAAAATCGAGCTGCGCGAAAATCACCGTTTTTCGAATGACCCTGTATTTGTAAACGGACGTTTCACGTGGGATATTCTGCGGATCTTCTTTGAGATCAAAAATTCCATTACAAAAACCGTGATCGATGGGGACGATGTATCTTCCATGGGCATCGACACATGG
>CAVDLN010000020.1:15413-21071 GCA_963609805.1 Erysipelotrichaceae bacterium
TGGGGCGTGGATTACGGCCTGCTGGACCGCAACGGACGTCTGATGGCAAACCCCACACATTATCGTGACACCCGTACGGTCGGCATCAGCGACTATGTGAGCAAATTCGTATCCGCCGAGGAAATCTACAAGGTTACCGGTATTCAGGCAATTGATTTCAATACGCTCAACCAGCTCGCCGCAGAAGGCCGCGATGATCCGGATATGTTGGCACGCGCGGAGCAGCTTCTGTTCATCCCCGATCTGCTCAACTATTTCCTGACCGGCAAGCGCGCAACCGAATATACCATTGCCTCCACAGGCATGCTGCTGGACGCCGCAAAGCGTGACTTTGCCTTTGAGCTGACGGATAAGCTCGGCATCAAGCGCGGTCTGTTTGCCCCCATTGTTCAACCGGGAACCGATCTGGGTGAACTTCTGCCCCAGATTAACGGAGAAGTCGGAAAGAACCGCATCCATGTCAAGACCGTGGCATCGCATGATACCGCATCGGCTGTCATCGCCGTGCCGGCCAAGGGCGAGGACTTTATCTACATCAGCTCCGGTACGTGGTCTCTGATGGGTATGGAGCTGCCCCAGCCTCTGATTAACGATGCAACCCGTGCCGCAAACTTCACAAACGAGGGCGGCGCGCTGGGCACCATTCGGTTCCTGAAGAACATAATGGGTCTTTGGATTATTCAGGAATCCAGACGCCAGTGGAAGCGTGAGGGCAAGGACTACAGCTTTGCACAGATGGAAGCATGGGCAAAGGAAGCAACGCCGTTCCGTTCGCTGATCAATCCCGACGATGCCTCCTTCAACACCCCCGGCAATATGCCCGAGAAAATCCGTGATTTCTGCCGCCACACCAACCAGCCTGTTCCCGAGACGGTCGGTGAGGTTGTGCGCTGCATTTATGAGTCCCTGGCACTCAAGTACCGCTATACCGTTGAGAACATTCAGGAACTGCGCGGCAAGAAGGCAACCGCCATCAATGTAGTCGGCGGCGGAACGAAGGACAGGTTCCTGTCCCAGATGACTGCCGATGCCTGCGGATTGGATGTAGTAGCCGGTCCCGAGGAAGCTACCGCTATCGGAAACCTGATGGTTCAGGCCATGGCTGCCGGCGAGATTGCCAATTTGTCCGAGGCTCGCCAGGTAGTTGCCAATTCCTTCGAACTGAAGCACTATGCCCCCACGTCCGATCGCGGTGCATGGGATGATGCGTTCGGACGGTTCAAGACCATTCAGTAATCAACCGACAGAAGCCTTCTGTATCTTTCCCCGGACGAGAGAGATACAGAAGGGCTTTTGACTGTCCGGAAAAGGGAGGTCTGCCGTGCGGAGCGGCTGATCTGCGGATTTCCCCTTCTTTACAGGCGGAGAAAAAACGGCAGTCTGCCCGACGTCCTCCCCTCCTTTGATTTGATTCATTATTTTTCAATAAGCCGAATATACGGAATGGAAAGGGTATGCGAATATGAAAGAGACACTGTACGGAGATTTAAGCGTCATCGGAATGCGGGGCTGTGAAAAGTTTGTTGAGCAGGTGGACTGGTACCTGAAGGAATGGCGGCGCCACGGCGGGGAGGATACCTATCTTGCGCATGCCGTCTGCAGCCGTTTCGGCTCCGGAGAGGGCAAGGCAACGATTCAGGAATCCATGCGCGGACAGGATGTATATATTTTCTGCGATGTATTCAACCACAGCATCACCTACAAGATGTTCGGACAGGATCAGCGCATGAGCCCGGACGATCACTATGCGGATCTGAAACGCATTATCGCCGCCATCGGCGGAAAGGCACGCCGCATTACCGTCATCATGCCCATGCTGTATGAGGGACGCCAGCATAAGCGCTCCACGCGCGAATCCCTGGACTGCGCCATTATGCTGCAGGAACTGGTCAATATGGGCGTAACGAACATTCTCACCTTTGACGCACATGACCCGCGCGTTGCCAATGCCATTCCCCTTTCCGGCTTCGACAACGTGACCCCGAGCTATCAGATGCTCAAATCCATGGTGCGCAGCATGCCCGACGTGATATTCGACAAGGAGCACATCGTCATGATCTCCCCCGACGAGGGTGCCATGGGACGATGCATGTACTATTCCGAAACGCTCGGCGTGGATATCGGCATGTTCTATAAGCGCCGTGATTATTCCCGCGTTGTCAACGGGAAAAATCCCATTCTGGAGCATCGTTACCTCGGCGACTCACTGGAAGGCAAGGATGCCATCATTGTGGACGATATGATCTCCTCGGGCGGATCGCTGCTGGAAGTGGCAAAACACTTAAAGGAGGATTATCGTGCCCGGCGCGTATGCTGCTTTGCCACCTTCGGACTGTTTACGGACGGATTCAAAGCGTTTGACGAGGCCTACGGAAAAGGCCTGATTGACCGTATCTTCACAACCAACCTGACGTACCACGACCCCGAGATATACACAAAGCCGTGGCATACCGAGGTTGACATGTGCAAGTACGTTGCCTACCTGATCGATACGCTGAACCACGATACAACCATCAGCGAACTGCTCAAGCCCGACAAGCGCATTGCCAATCTGCTTGCAAAGCACCGCGCCGATCTGGAAGCGCAGGGCGTTGTGAGTGCACAGATGAGCATTCCCTTTGAAGGCGGGAAAAACTGAAAATTGCGGCGGTTTTTGGGAATCCGCGGGTATCACATTGACTGCTCCCTTGCATTATATTTCACAAAAGCCATGGCTGCGGCGTCGCCGCAGCCATGGCTTTTTATCGTCTGACACAGATATAATAATTTTTACAAAAATTATTGAAAGGAAGGAAGAAAGAAAGACATCTAAGAAGCGTGTCCTGCTGAGCGTCCTGCTCGCGGTCTTCGCCGTCATTCTCGCTGTCGTAATTTATGTGGCGGTACAGGCAGGGCAGAACAAGGAGCAAATGAACCTGTGTACGGATGCGGCTATTGCCGATATCGGCAGCGCCTATACACTTACGCCCGTCGACTGCTCCGAATTTGAAAACCTGACTGTCTACGGCTTTATGAAATTCAAAATCGAGCAGTATGATGCAGAAGGACTCGGAAATCTGTGCGTAATGTGCGCAAACGGCGGCGTTATGCAGATGCTTACCATCACGCTCACCCCGGCCAAAATCGATATGCCGCTTTTCTCTGTGGACTATATGTACATACTCGGAAACCGCACCGCGTACGTAGAGGTTTACGATCTGCATGTCGGTGAGTCGCAGGTTCGCGAGGATACCACCGAAAAGCTGAAGGCGATTGACGCGCAGTTCTCGGAGCTGGCCGACACAACTCCCTCCTCCGCATGGTATGATTCTCTCCGTACGGCGGGAAGCTATAAGAAGGTTGCCGTCAAAGAGGATGATACACTTCCGGAGATGCTCAAGCGGTATTTGAACGAGTATCTGAGCGGGGCAATTGCCCCGCTGCCTGTTTTATTGCTTACCGATTTGCCTGCTCTGCCTGCAGTCTCAGCCGGCCCCCAGCAGTTCCGGCAAAGCCGGAAGCAGCGGGCACTCGGCGAAGGCCGTACCTGCTACCATACAGGGCGCCACAGGCAGATGCACCTCCCGCAGGGAGGCGCAGCATGCAAAAGCGGCATCCTCGATGATTCTCAAGTCGGAAGGCATGCGTACGGTTTCCAATCCCACGCAGGCGTAGAATGCGGAGCAGCCGATGCGGATCAGGTGCTTCGGAAGGCGAACCCGACGCAAACGGCGGCAGCCCTCAAACAAGCCGCCGGGGATATCCGTCAGGCTGTCCGGCAGCGATGCGCTGCACAGACCGGCACAGTAGGCGAATGCTTTCTCCCCGACAGCACGCAGCCCGGCAAGGTCGTCCAACCGAAGAGATGCCAGCCGATCACATCCCATGAAGGCACGGCTTCCTATGCAAGACAGCCTGCTGTTTTTCCCTATGCGCAGCTCGGAGAGAGAGGAGCAGAAGGCAAACGAACGCCGTCCGACGGAAACGACTCCGTCCGGCAGGGATACGGAGCGAAGCGATCGGCATCCCTCGAACGCCCCGTCGGCTATCGCCGCAACCATCCGTCCGTCCGGAGAGCGGAACGGCACGGTTATCGAAACAGGCGCCGCGTCTGCATTCGCTAAACCGGTGATGGCACATCCCGCATCGTACGAAGCGGGATCAAGTGGTTCATACGTCAGTAATGCATCCGATTCGGCGCAATCCGTCTTTACTCCGCAGAAAAGATTCAGATTTGTCATATCCGTGACCATGGCTTCCGCAGAGCGGAGGCTTTCCTTTCGCTGTTCTTTCTTTGCGTGCCCCATTATAGCACAGCGCCGACGAAAATGTAAAAACAGTTTGTAAACAAAGTGAAAATAAATATCGAAATAGTTCTCATTTTGGAATATTTGAAAGCAAATCAGCCGGTATTTACACGACTGCGAAGGGCCGGCGTATTCCAAAACAGGAATTCACAAGATTCGCGGTTGAATGCGCGTTTCGGATACGGCACGGTGCATTTTTTCTGCACGGATAGCATATAAAGGTTGTCGGAAAAATTCCCTCCTTATTTGCTTGACAGAAAGCTGTGGGAATGCTATAATGGAGAATGGAAGTATGAATACTTTTTTGCCGACGGAAAAAAGTCGGCCGAAAGGAGACGCGGTATGAAAAAAATTTTGACATGGCTGACTGCACTGTGTCTGCTGCTTCTCTCGGTATCGGGAGCGGTTGCGGCTGCGGCGGCAGACGGGAACACGGATACGGTTTTGAACGGGCTTTCCTTTGATGCGGACGGGCGTGTCCGCTACTATGAGGACGGCATTCCGGTGGCAAAAGGGCTGGTCCGGGATGACGACGGAAATATTTATTACATCTGGA
Source organism: Erysipelotrichaceae bacterium (assembly GCA_963609805.1). GTDB lineage: Bacteria > Bacillota > Clostridia > Oscillospirales > CAG-272 > CAMEON01. The sequence continues at coordinate 20,256 of CAVDLN010000020.1, forward strand.
GTGCCGCGAACGGAGCCGCACGGGGTCTGCTTTCGATTCCGGAGAACAAGCTGAACGGTGTCCTGCCGCAAGGCTTTTATGAGTTCGGCTCGGACTACCGCATGATTGTCAAGAACGGAATCTACACGCATGACTGGTGCGACAAAACATACTACTTTGTTGACAGTATCCCGCAGGCTGTCGGACTGGCCCAAAACGAGGATGGGGATATTTACTACTTTACGGAGCGGTACGGCGTCAAATGCGCGGTAACGGACGGAGACTGGTACATATCCGAGGAGGACACCAACGGGCTTGTGCCGGAGGGAACCTACCACTTCAATCAGTACGGACTGATGACGGGAAAATCCGACATCGATTTGAAGCCGGTTGAGCCGAAGCGGGAGGAAATCGGAGAGAACCTGTACCGCGATCTGGACGGTGCGATCCGTTACTATGAAAACGGTCAGAGCGTAGCCAAGGGATTGGTAAAGGACTATGAAGGCTATATATACTACATTCTGAGCGCCCAGAACGGCGCTGTGACGGGTTCCTTCTCAATTCCCGAGGACAAACTCAACGGCATCCTGCCGCAGGGTTTCTATGAGTTCGGTTCAGACAGACGCATGATTGTCAAGAACGGCATATATACGAACGACTGGTGCGGCTACACCTATTACTTTGCGGACAGTATTCCGCAGGAGGCCGGCATCGTGACCGACGGGGAGGGGCATTATTATTTCTTCACGAATATGTACGGCGTCAAGCGTGCCGCAACAAGCCAGTACTTCGACGGTATCTACTACGTCCCGCGGAGCGCAACCAACGGCTTGATTG
>CAVDLN010000021.1:0-20761 GCA_963609805.1 Erysipelotrichaceae bacterium
GTACAAGGAGAATATAATGGCCCGGCTGCACAAAACCGTACAGAATCTGGAACGGCGCGACAATCAGCAGCGCCACGGCGAAGACGAAGAACCAGGATGTACGGCGTATCATTTTCTGCCAGAAATTCATGCAGAAAATAAAGAACACGCTGTACAGGAATATGATGATGTTGTAGAATGTCATGGACATATTGATGACATTCAGCAGGTAGTAATTCAGCTGGGCCGAATAACAGTAAGCGGAAAACTGCCACAGGAACACAACGCCCATAGTCAGCATAAACTTTTTGTTGTGCGACGGAATGGAGAAAATGTCCGTAAAGCGGGGAGCGTGTATGACCGGGTATTCCACCTCACGGGGGAGAAGCAGGAAAATGACGTTGATAACCCCCAATGCAAAGGCGAAGTAGCGCAGGCATACGAGAAATGTCAGTTCGGCCTCGGGGCTCATGTGCTCACGCAGAAGGTCTGTAATAAGGCCGGATGCCAGTGTTAAAACTCCGGAAACAAGGGCCGTCAGGAACAGGCAGACAGACAGGAAGTACGCGCGGATTTCCTCGGGCTGGAAACGGATGTGCCAGGCGGCGTATCCGGCTGTGGCAACGACATTGAACAGGCTTGCCAGAAATGTAATGATAATCATGCCCCACAGACGTCCGCGGTCGTCCGTCACAATATTCGGAAGCAGGTTCAGTCCTACCAGTATGACAAAGTAGTAAAGGAATTTGCAGGCGGCCAGAATCCATTTGCGCTTCGGAAACCGGTTGAGCAGGGCAGGGGTAAACAGCACCAGCATGCTGGCTATGTACGGAATAAACGCCAGAATGCCGGCCGACACGCTGCTCATATCATAGCCCTGAAGAAAATCGGTATAAAAAATGCCTGTGGTGATGTAGGTCAGGAAACCTTCCACCACCTTGAAAATCAGAACGCAGCAGCGTCCCTTGGCGTCCGGATCCTTGAAATTGAAAACCTTTCGGAATTTGCTCACGATTTCTTGCATATCGCGTCTCCCGTTCAGTGTATTGCAGAATATCCGCGGCGGTAGGGCGGCGGCATCCGCACCATTATACAGTTTTTTGGAATTTTTGGCAATAGAATGTTGTGACAATAAGAACCGGAAATGCAGCTCGAAATCTGTGTATTATGACCTCTGCCCCGGCTCGGACGGTCAGTCTGCCGCGGAGGCGGCCTGCGCATTTTCCCTGCGAAGTATCTGCTCGCGATCGGATTGCAGCCTGTAAAGCTCATAGTAGCGGCCGTGAGCCTCGAGCAGCTCCCCGTGAGTCCCCTGTTCGACGATTTCCCCGTGGCTCAGGAAAATAATGTTGTCCGCATTCCGGATTGTGGAGAGACGGTGCGCAACGATCAGCATTGTGCCGATGTTCATCATCTTTTCCAAGGAATCCTGAATCAGGACTTCGGTCTCCGTGTCGATGTTGGCAGTTGCCTCGTCAAGAATCATGACCTCCGGCTTATGTACGATAACACGGGCAAAGGAGAGGAGCTGACGCTGTCCGGCGGAGAAGTTGTTTCCGCGGTCGCGTACGGGTTCGTCCAGCCCCAGAGAGAGCTTGTCAATAAAGTGGTCGGCGTTGACATACCGGCAGGCCTCCATTACCTCACTGTCCGAAATTCCCTCGGAGCCGAGCAGGATATTGGAGCGGATTGTACCGGAGAACAGGAAGACATCCTGCAGCATCTGCCCGAAATGCCGCCGCAGAGAGGCGATGCGGTAGGTTCGGATATCCCGGCCGTCGATGAGAATCTGCCCCTTCTGAATATCGTAGTTACGGCATATCAGGGAAAGAATGGTTGTCTTGCCGGATCCGGTGGATCCGACGAAGGCAACGGTCTGCCCCGCCGCTACCCGGAAGGATACGCCCTTCAGCACCCACTCGCCGGGTACATACGAGAACCAGACGTCGCGGAACTCGATGTCCCCGCGAATGTGATCCACATCCTCGGCATCGGGCGCATCGGTAATCTCCGGCTGCATGTCCATGACCGTAAAGACCTTTTCCGCGGAAGCCATAGCGGACTGCAGCCAGTTGAACTGCTCCGCCAACGACTGGATGGGGTTGAAGAATTTTCCGATATACATGTAAAAGGAGACGATTACGCTGGAGGTGACGACCTGTCCGAATACCGTGCGTTCACGGATATATCCGCGTGCGCCGAGGTAGAACAGACACATAATCGAGGCAATGTACAGCATGTATACCAGCGGGCGAAAAATGCCGAAGACCAGTATTTCGCTTTGCCGTGCATGCCGCAGCGCATCATTTTTTTTGTCGAATTCCGTTTTTTTGCGGGATTCGCGGTTAAATATCTGGATAACCTTGATGCCGGACAGGTTTTCGGAGAGAAACGTATTGATGTCGGTGGTGCTGTTTTTCACGCGGCGGTAAGCCCGACGGGAAAATTTGCGGAAGATGATGGTGAACAGAACGATAAAGGGAACGAAGCACAGCACCATCAGGGTCAGAAGGTAATTCAGGCAGAGCATGGCAACCAGCACGCCGACGATGACCAATATATTCTTCGCAAGATTGACAAGAATATTGGTGAACATCATGGAGATGGCGCCGGTGTCGTTGGTGACGCGCGTCACCAGTTTTCCGACGGGAATATGATGCAGCTGGTTGTGTGAGAGACTTTCGATGTGAACAAACAGATCCTCACGGAGGGAGGAAATGATTTTTTGCCCTGTTTTCTGGAGCAGGACGGCCTCGGCATAGGTGCATACCATGGAAACAATCAGGATGCCGGCGTAAAGCAGCACCATGTTCCGCAGTACTGTCAGGGAAAAATCTTTTTGCTTAATCAGTTCCTGTATAGAGCCGACCAGCAGCGGGGATGCAATGTCATAGGCGACGGAAATCGCCATGATTATAAAGACCAGCAGAAAATTTTTCCAATAGGGGCGCGCATAATGCAGAAGTCGGCGGAGAATTACGCTGTCTTTCATGTTGCGGTCAAATCCCATGGCTTCCTTTTTGTCTTTGACCGACAGGAAGGCAACGAGAAACACGATGGACAAAACGCCTACAACGCCCCCGACCAGGAGAAGCGGGTAGTATTCATGCAGATTCATAACTCACGCCTCCTGCCCGGCAGGGCATGCTGCCGATTCGCCCGCCTGCTCACTTTGCTCGCTCAGCTGCTGCAGCTCGACCATGGTTCGGTAGGCGGGGCAGCTGTGAAGGAGCTGCTCGTGACTGCCGACTGCGAGCACGGCGCCGTCATCTATCACGATGATTTTATCCAGATTTTCCACCGTGGATATCCGGTGCGCAATGAAGACGGTGGTTTTTCCTTCCCGTGTGCGCCGCAGGTTTTCCAATATGATTTTTTCCGTACGGACATCCACGGCGGACACGGCATCATCCAGAATGAGGATAGGAGCGTTCTTCATCAGGGCGCGTGCAATGGAAATACGCTGCTTCTGACCGCCGGAGACCGTTACGCCTCTCTCGCCCAGAACGGTGCCGTATCCCTCGGAGAAGGAGACGATGTCATCGTGCACATCGGACATTTTGGCGGCTGATTCGGCCAGCGCGGGATCGTCCGTATCGCTTGCGAATGCGATGTTGGACAGGATGCTTTCGGAGAACAGGAAGTTATCCTGAGGAACATAGGATGCATAGCGGCGAACCGTGCGGATGGGAATGCGGTTGATGTCCAGACCGTCAAGGAAAATAGTCCCGTCCGGTACGTTATAGGTACGCAGAAGCAGGTCGACAACGGTCGTTTTTCCGGATCCGGTTTTCCCGACGATACCGACGTTTTCGCCTGCGCGGATTGTGAAGGACACATCCCGCAGAACATCATATTCGCCGTCCGGGTACCGGAAAGTCAGGTGACGGAGCTCAATGTTCCCCTGCAGCGGTTCCGGCTCGGAAACAGTCGGCGCGTCGGCCACATCCGGCTGGGCATCCAAGAGTTTCCCGATGCGCTTGAGGGATGCCTTGCCGCGTGAGCGCATCTCGATCAGCTCGGAGACGGCCATGATAGGCCAGACAATTGAGCTGAAGTAGCCGATGAATTCGATCAGCTCACCCACATTGAATACGCCGCGGTGTACAAGCGAACCGCCGTAGCCCAAAATGACGCAGGTTACGGACTCCGCAAACAGTGTGACAAGAATGCGCAGGATGGTTGACAGGCGGACAAACATGACGTTTGCCTCCTCATTCTGGCGGTTCAGCTTGCGGAAGCGGCACAGCTCAACGGTTTCCTTGACAAATGCCTTTACTACCGCAATGCCGGAAAAGTTTTCCTGCGCGAAGTCCGACAGGGCGGAAAAAGCTGCCTGTCTGTCATCCCATTTCTTTTCCAGATAATGCCCGACAATGGCCGATACGGCGAGCAGCAGTGCCATGGGAATGAGGCAGAGCAGTGTAAGAGCGAAGTGCATTCTCAGCATCTTGACCAGAGCCATGATGCCGAGAAGGGAGGCATCCGCCATCATAAGGATGCCGGAACCGAAGCAGTCCTGCACCGTCTCCAAATCGTTTGTGAACAGTGCCATCATGTCGCCGACTTTGTGCGTCTGGTAGAATTGCTGCGAAAGGTCTTTCGCACGGTCAAACATCCGCTCGCGAAGCGCGCATTCCACGCGGATGCCGGAGCCGAAGAAGCAGATGCGCCAAAGGAATCGTCCTATCACCATCGACAGGATGATTACGATCATCGGAAGGCAGATGCGGTCGAGAAGAAAGTCCATATCGAACGGAATGGAAGTGCCGTTTTCAATGAACGGTATCCCGTTCATGCCATTAACGACAATTCTGTACAGTTCCGGTACGCGCAGCTGCATGTAGTCCACGACAAACAGGGAGAGCAAGCCCAGCAGCAGCCACGGCGCATAGCGCAGGTAGTACCGATTCAGGTGTTTTCCGAAAAGCATGAGGTCTTGAAATTCCTTTCTCCGGAAATGTCCCGGCGCAAGAGAAGAGACGGACGGTATGGGAAAGTTACATGTCGGGAGCGGACATCAGAAGCGGACGCGTGCGCAGAAGATAGGCTTTCCCTGCGAGGAAAAATTGCGCTCGTATTCCGTCATGATATTGCCTGCCGATTCCGGTGCGGCGTGAAAATTGCGGGAGACATACAAAACCGTCAGTCCCTCGGCAGAGAATTCCTCCAGGCTGAAGTCAAACAGACCTTCATTGTCCGTCTTGAGCCAAAGCTCTCCGTTCTCCCGCAGAAGCTTGCGGTAAATCTCCAGAAAACGGCGATGTGTGAGGCGTCGTTTGGCATAGCCTGTCTTTGGCCATGGGTCGCTGAAGTTCAGATAAATGCGGGACAGTATGCCGGGCAACAGCCACTCGCCCAAATTTTCGGCGTTTCCGATCAGAAAGCGCAGATTATCCCGCGGACGATTTTCCGCCGATGCCATGGCTTTCTCCAGCGCCAGGCAGGCGACATCCGCCACGCGCTCCATGGCAATAAAGTTTACATCGGGATTTGCCGCCGCCATTCCGACGGCAAAATCTCCTTTTCCGCATCCGATTTCCAGATGCAGTTCCCCGGCGGCAGGGAACAGCGGGGCTCCGTCTGCCCGTAGTGCTGCCAAATCATCGGGGTTCTGAATCAAAAGGGAGGAACAGGCCGCGATGCGCTCGGCACCGTGCTTTTTTCGTCTCATGCGCATGGAGAATACCCTCCTCTGTCAGACGTTGAAACGGAACAGAACGATGTCTCCGTCCTGCATGACATACTCTTTGCCCTCGGAACGAATAAGCCCGGCTTCCTTTGCCGCGGTCATGCTGCCCACGCGCATCAGCTCATCGAACCCGATTATCTCCGCACGGATAAATCCGCGCTCAAAGTCGGAGTGAATCTTACCCGCCGCCTGCGGTGCCTTGGTTCCCTTGCGGATGGTCCACGCGCGTACCTCTTTTGGGCCGGCCGTCAGGTAGCTGATAAGGCCCAGAAGGGAATAGCTTGCCTGAATCAGACGATCCAGCCCGGATTCCGCAATGCCCATGTCTGCCAGGAAGGCTTCCTTGTCCTCCCCGTCCAGCTGGGCGATCTCTGCCTCGATCTGTGCACAGATCGGAAGCACTTCCGTGTGCTCCGCCGCGGCGAGCGCCGCAAGTTTTTGGTAGTGCAGGTTTCCGGAAACATCTCCGGCTGCCTCATCCTCCGACACATTCGCCACGTAAATGACGGGCTTCAGGGTCAGCAGCGGCGTATCGCGGAATACCGCAAGTTCATCGTCCGACAGATCGGCGGTACGCGCGGGTTTTCCGGCAGACAGTGCCTCATTGACCTTTTCGAATGCCGAGACTGCCGTGGCGGTTGATTTGTCTCCGTTTCGCAGAAGCTTCTGCAGGGCAGGCAGACGTTTTTCAACCAGCTCCAGGTCGGCCAAAATCAGCTCCATGTTGATGGTGTCCACATCGCGTACGGGATCGACCGTCCCGTCCACGTGGACAATATTTCCGTCGTCAAAGCAGCGCACGATATGGAGAATGGCATCCACTTCCCGGATATGGGACAGAAATTTGTTTCCGAGTCCTTCACCGTGCGAAGCTCCGCGTACGAGCCCCGCAATGTCGACAAATTCTATAACGGCAGGCGTATATTTTTCCGGATTATACATCTCGGCCAGCCTGTCCAGACGCTTGTCGGGGACGGGGACAATACCGACATTCGGTTCAATGGTGCAGAACGGGTAGTTTGCGGACTCGGCCCCGGCATCCGTCAGGGCGTTGAACAGGGTGGACTTGCCTACATTGGGCAGCCCGACGATTCCTAATTTCATATGCTATGTTCTCCTGCAAATTGAATTATTGCCTGAACCCGCAAGATAGCATGCCCGAAACGGCTGAACGGCAGCGTAACAGACACGGAAAAGCGGTTCGCACGGCGCAAACACATCCATTATACCTCTTTTCATTTCCGTATGCAAGGGGTATATTGAAAAAAAGAGCAAATCGGCGAAAACACCGGTTTGCCGCGGCGCTGCTGCGTTATACTGTGCCTTTGAGCGGTATTCCATCCTCTTGCCTCTTGGTTCATAAGCGCATACGGCACATAAGGTATTCGGAAAAAATTCAATTTTCCTCTTGACATTTTTCCCCAAATCGGGTATAATATACGCAGAGTTCGCCTCGTATATCGGGGGGACCATCTCCGGCTGATGCGAGGGGAGGGAAAACAGGAATGGCAGAGGTAAGAGTCAAGGAAGGCGAGCCTTTGGACAGCGCAATCCGCCGCTTTAAGCGTCAGGTTGCCCGCTCGGGGACCTTGGTGGAGCTGCGCAAGCGCGAGTGCTATGAAAAGCCGAGCGTAAAGCGGAAGAAGAAGTCCGAGGCAGCCCGCAAGAGAAAGTACAAGTAATTTGTATTCATCAAGCGAACCGGAAACGGTTCGCTTTTTGATGTTTTGCCCCGGTGCGCCGCAGCATGTCCGCGCGGCTCCTCCCACCGGCCTCCCCGATTCCGACACGGGTCGAGAGGCAAGAGGCAAGAGGCGTGAGGTTAAGGTGAAAAACATCCGAAAGGTTTTGACTGAATTATGAAGTCTGATACACTTGTCCGGGATCCGGCTTTTTTCAAGCGTTTCTTTTCCATCTGGTCCATGCTGGTGCTGTACAACATCATCACGCTGGGCGTCAACCTCGCAGACAATGTTATGATCGGCGGGTACAGTGAAACCGCCATGTCGGGCGTCAGCGCCGTCAATCAGGTTCAGTTCGTGTTTCAGCAGCTTATGATGGGAATCGGCGACGGCATAGTCGTGCTCGGCAGCCAATACTGGGGCAAGAAACGCCCCGATGCCATCCGCAGATTCCTGCCCGGTGCCTTTATGCTCGGCGCCGCCATATCGCTGCTGCTTTTTGCCGCCGCCTGCGCAGCTCCGAAGGCAATTCTTGCGATTTTCACGCCGGATCCCGCCATACAGGCGGCCGGCGTCGAGTATCTGCGCGTAATCAAATATTCGTACCTGATATTTGCAATGAGCCAGATTCTGCTGGCCATGCTTCGGAGCGTGGAAACCGTGCGCATCGGCTTCTGGGTTTCTCTGGCGGCGCTTGCGGTGAACATAACGCTGAACTACATGCTGATCGGCGGACACTGGGGAGCGCCCGAGCTCGGAGCGGCCGGCGCTGCCATTGCAACGACCGCATCGCGGGTTATGGAATTGGCAGTGGTGCTGCTGTATGCCCTGAAGGCGGATAAAAAGCTCAGCTGGCGTCTGACGGATATTTTCTGCCCGGACAGGGGGCTGGTGAAGGACTACCTTCGTCTGATCCGCCCCATGCTGCTTACTTCGCTGATGTTCGGCGTATCCGTAGCACTTCAGACTGCTATCTTAGGGCATATGAACGAAAATGCGATTGCGGCCAATTCGGTCGCGTCTACGCTGTTCCAGACGCTGAAGGTCGCATCGGTCGGCGCCGCATCGGCGGCCTCTATCCTGATAGGGACTGCCATAGGCAGCGGTCAGATCGGAAAAATCAAGGCATATACACGAACCCTGCAGCTTATGTTTCTCGGCATCGGTCTGTGCACCAGCCTGCTCTTGTTCGCACTCCGCTATCCGATCCTGTCCCTGTATGACATGTCGGAGGAAACCTACCATCTGGCAGAGCAGTTCATTCTGGTTCTGTGCTTTACGGGATTCGGTACCGCCTATGAAATGCCAACAATCATCGGGCTGATTCGGGGCGGCGGAGATGCGAAATTCGCATTCTGGAACGATCTCATCAACATATGGGTCATTATGATTCCGCTGTCCCTGCTGGCTGCCTTCGTATTTAAGTGGTCGCCCGTTGCGGTAATCTGCTGCCTCAATTCCGATCAGGTGTTCAAGTGCATACCCGGCTGCATCAAGGTGAATCGGTATACGTGGATAAAAAAGCTCACACGCGGGAACGATTGACGAAAATTTTCCGAAAAAAAGAGGGCGTAAAGAACTCATTTTGAGCTTTTTTACGCCCTCTTTTTCTTTATTCGCTGATGCCGTACCGGATACCCGTCACCTTTCCGTTGCGGAAAGAGAAGGTCAGCCGCGTGCCTCCGCCGACATAGATCAGTGTGTCGTCGGATTGCGTTCCGGCACCCAGCGCATCGGTAACAGCCTGTTTTGTTGAGCCGATTGCCAATCCCTCCGGGGTTTTTACGGAATCATCGGTCAGCACGATTTCGCTGATTGTGTCCCCTTCCGTTCCCGGAATCGTGTAGACGGTGAATCCTTTGTAAAGGTATACCTTGTCCGTGCCGGGTATGCCGCCGCATGAGCCGGATTCGCTGAAGCTCAAAGGATCTCCGAGTGCCGTCAGCGAATCGCCGGCGAGCGCTCCGGGGGTCAGTGTTACGGAGCCGCTGCTGAAGCTGTACGCCTTGCTGTCGTCTGCACCGCCGCATGATACAAGCGGCAAAAGGCACAGCAGAGCGGTCAATGACAGGAACAGCAAATATCGGATATATTTCACACTTATGCCCTTCTTTCTTCTACCTTGTCGTTGGGCATGCGGAGCAATTCCGCATGAAAGAAACGGCAGCGGGAAATGCTGCCACCGAAAAAAGTATACCACAGAAATCCGGAAAAGTCAACACAGGGGACGGAACGAAAAGCAAAATTCCCGATGCTTTTTTTTATTTTTATTGACGAACGCGCGAACACATGGTATAATGGAGATGCACTGCGGACAGGTCGGAAGCAGTGAGCAGTAAGCAATAAGCGAGAGGAGATACATGATGGATTTCAAAACAGTGGGCAACGAGTATCGCCCGGTACCGTTTTGGTCATGGAACGAAAAGCTGAGCGTCCCCGAATCGATCCGGCAGGTGGATCTGATGTCGGATGCCGGTATCGGCGGATTTTTCATGCATGCCCGCGGCGGTCTGCAGACCGAATACATGGGCAGCGAGTGGTTCGAAAATGTCGGTGCCTGCATAGATGAGGCAAAGAAAAAAGGCATGCACGCGTGGGCGTACGACGAGAACGGATGGCCTTCCGGATTCGGCGGCGGAAAAGTCAACGGAAAGGGAGAGAAATTCCAGCAGAAGTATCTGCGCGTGAAGACGTTCACACCCGATCTGGAGGATCCGCGCGGTCCCCGCGTAGTCGCCTGTTTTGAAAACTACTGCTTCTACTATGAGGTCAATCCTTTCTATGTGGATACGCTGGACGGGGAGGTTATCGCGGATTTCCTCCATGAAATCTATGAGCCCTACTATGAAAAGTACGGCTCCACCTTTGACGGCTTTTTCACGGATGAACCGCAGATTTCGCGAAACGGCATTCCGTGGAGCCTGACTCTGCCCGCAGAGTACGAGAAGGCCTACGGCGAACCGATTTACGATCATCTGATCGAGCTCTTCCTGCCGCGCGGAGACTATAAGACTACCAGGATGCGATTCTGGAAACTGGTCACGGAGCTGTTTTCCCGGAACTTCATGAAGCAGATCCATGACTGGTGCGTGGCGCACAACCTTAAATTCACGGGACATCTGGTGCTGGAGGAGTCCTTTGAGTCTCAGCTGGTTTCAAACGGCGCATGCATGCCGCATTACGAATATTTTGATATCCCCGGCATGGATTGGCTGGGACGCGATATCGGACGCTGCCTGACGCAGGCACAGCTTGCATCTGCCGCCGCCCAGACAGGGAAACGGCAGATTCTTTCCGAGACCTTTGCTCTTTGCGGTCATAATGTGGGTCATGACGAACTGAAGAGAAACTATGAGTGGATGATGGTGCGCGGCATCAACCTGATGTGCCAGCATCTGGAGGGCTACTCTCTGCGGGGCATTCGCAAGCGGGACTACCCGCCTGCTATGTACTGCCAGCAGCCATGGTGGGCGGACTACAAGGTGTTCAATGACGCCATGTCCCGCGTCGGCATGCTGCTTGCGCGCGGGGATGTGGATGTGGATACACTGGTCATGCACACGCAGACATCCGCATGGATCTGCTACGACAACAGCAAAAACGAAGGTCTCGGCGGCTACAATCTGGCTTTGCTGGATATTATGGATGAGTTGGACCGCAAGCACATCCCGTTCCATCTCGGCGACGAGATTCTTATGGAGCGTCACGGACACGTGGAGGGAGATACGCTTGTCATCGGAGAGATGCGCTACAAGAAGGTTATTCTTCCTCCCCACATCGCTTTCCTTGAAAACACCGAGCGGCTTCTGAAAGAATTCCGCGAGAACGGAGGACGGATTGTTACGGCGGAGGAGCTGCCGGACAACCCCATCATCAATAATCCGGCCGTGACCTATACGCTGCGCCGCTTCCCGGGCGAGGGCTTTACAATGCACTATTTTGTGAACTCCACGGCAGAAGCACAGCATGCGGATATCCGCTGCGGAGGAAAGGTGCTCAACATTGTCACCGGCGAGCTGGAGCCTTTTTACGGACAGTATACATTCCCCGCATGGGGCAGCCTGGTCGTTATAGACGACGGAAAGCCGCACGCGGAAAAGCCAAACCCCGCACCTGCCCTGCCCGATGTTCTGTCGCTTTCCGGGAAGTGGACGGTTGCGGATGCAACGGAAAACGCACTCACGCTGGATAAGTGCACCTACTGGTTCGACGGAGAACTCCAGGAGGAAAACGGTTACATTCTGAATGTCGGATCGCGCGCACTGGAGCGGAAGGCGCCGGTGGATGTCCGCTGCGCATTTACCGTTTTTGCGGATTATGTGCCCGACAAGCTGTATCTCGCCTGCGAGACGCCGGAAATTTTCGATATCACGGTCAACGGCAAGCCGGTGGACAAGAAGGACTGCGGGTTCTTCCGCGACCACTCCTTCCGCAAGCTGGATATTTCCGGGCTTATGAAGCCGGGCGAAAATGTTATAGAAACGCATGTGCTGTTCCGTCAGTCGGACAAAGTGTACGAGAACATCGAAAAAGGAAAGGTGTTCGAGAGCGAGAAGAACAAACTTACCTTTGATATGGAAATCGAGGCCATGTACCTTGTCGGTGACTTCGGAGTGGAGGGTGTCGGAAACTTCGAGGAAATTCCGCACAACGCCAGCTTCTTTGACGGCACGTTCCACATGGTGGCACCGCACCGTGAAATCACGCTGGAGCACATTGAACGTCAAGGGTATCTGTTCTTTGCGGGCGAGCTTACGGTACGCCGTGAACTGACGCTGCAGGAAGGCGATACGGCGCGCCGGCTTGTTTTCCGAAAGGAGGGCATCAATGCCATCCGTGTCCGCGTCAACGGGCAGGAAATCGCCAAAGTGCTGTGGGCACCTTACGAGGTGGATCTGACTCCCTGCCTGCATGCAGGCGCAAATACGCTGGAGCTGACGCTGGTCAACAATCTGCGCAATCTGCTGGGGCCGCACCACCATACGGCCGGGGAGCTGTATGCCGTAGGGCCGGGGCACTTCTACAACGAGCCGTGCATCTGGAATCACAATTCCGGCGGCTACTACACGGATCGCTACTGCTTCGTCAACACGTCACTGGCGGACGCGACGGTGTAAGCGGGAAGGCCGATGCGGGCTTTCCGTAAGCACCGACCGGTCATCCCGGATCAACACAGATAAAAGATAACGGATATCATATAACTTCGGAAACACCGGTTTGCGGGCAGTCTGCCGCGCAAACCGGTGTTTTCGCCGAATTATTCCATTGACTTTTACTTTTCCTTGTGATATAATGCGTTTTGCGTGAGGCTCGGCAGCAGTCCGGGCCGGACATCACCGCATACTATCAGAACAACGGAAAGGGCGGAGGCGGCCTGAGTTTTCTCTCCGGCAAGGCGAGGGAGGCAGGTATCGCTCAGCAATTGCAGAAAATGAAAAAGGACATTCTTCGCACCATAGAGGAAAACATGGACGGATTTTCAAAGGGCCAGCGCCAGATTGCTCACTACCTGTTGGAGCATTACGACAGGGCGGCGTACATGACCGCCGCACGGCTTGGTCATGAGGTCAGTGTTTCCGAATCCACTGTGGTACGGTTTGTGATCGAGCTGGGCTATGCCGGATATCCGGAATTTCAGAAGGCACTCCAGGAACTTATCCGCACCCGGCTGACATCCTTCCAGCGGATGGAAGTGACCAACCAACTGATCGGGGACGGCAATGTGCTGGAAAAGGTGCTGCTGGGTGACATGGAAAAAATCCGCAGGACGCTGGAGGGAATCAATCAGGAGGCGTTCGACAGTGCGGTGAGCGCGCTGGTAAATGCCAAACGCATTTACATTATCGGCGTGCGTTCGTCGGCGACACTGGCAGGCTTCCTCAACTATAACCTGTGCATGGTTTTTGATAATGTCCGCCTTATCGAGACAACATCGGGCAGCGAGCTGTTTGAACAGATTATGGATATCGGAGCAGGGGATGCGATGATTGCCATCAGCTTCCCGCGCTATTCCAAGCGTGTTATCAATGCCGTGTCTTTCGCCAAGTCGGCGGGAGCGGTGGTTGTTTCGCTGACGGACAGTGCGGAGGCGCCGATTGCCGCCGGTGCCGATCATGTGCTGGTTGCGCAAAGCGATATGGCTTCTTTTGCTGACTCCATGGTCGCACCCATGAGCATCATCAATGCGCTGCTGGTTGCCATTTCCCGCGCCAAGGAGCAGGATGTAACCGCCCGTCTGCACAGGCTGGAGGAAATCTGGGATCACTATGACGTCTATGACAAGAGTCAGGGATCGCCCAGCGAGGGGGAAATCAAAATATGACAGGCGGACCGCGCATACTGGTTATCGGTGCCGGAGCGGCCGGAATGATGGCGGCGATTGCCGCCGCGCAGACCTTGCGGGAAGGGGGCGATCCGGACGGAGGGGTTCTCCTGCTGGAGCGCGGGGATCGTCCGGGCCGCAAGCTTCGCATCACGGGCAAAGGGCGGTGCAATGTGACCAATGACTGCGACCGGGATGAATTTCTGAGGCATGTGATGACCAATCCGCGTTTTCTTTACAGTGCATTGTCCGGGTTCGGCACGCAGGATACCCGGACTTTTTTTGAAGGGCGCGGCGTTGCCCTGAAGGTTGAGCGCGGCAGGCGGGTGTTTCCCGTATCCGACCGGGCGGCTGACATTGTGGATGCGCTGGTGCGGGCCTGCAGGGAATCCGGCGTACGAACCGAGACCGGACGCGTGACGGATCTTGTATGTGTTGATTCGGCGGAGAACGGACGGTATTTGGCCGGCGTGAGGATCGGCGAGCGCATCATTCGCACGGAAAAGGCGGTTCTTTGCACAGGCGGGTGTTCCTACCCCGTTACCGGATCGGACGGAAGCGGGTATCGGCTTGCCGAATGTGTGGGACATACCGTTCTGCAGCCGGCACCGTCGCTGATTCCCCTTATATGCGACGGAGACATATGCCGTCGCATGATGGGGCTGTCCCTTCGGAATGTACGTCTGCGCGTCCTGGATACGCAGCAGGGCGGAAAAGTCTTGTATGAGGATCTGGGAGAGATGCTGTTCACGCATTTCGGCGTGACGGGGCCGCTGGTTCTGTCGGCGTCGGCGCACATGACGGATACGAAAGGGGCAGGCGGTGGACGCTACCGGCTGCGCATAGATTTTAAGCCTGCCTTGGACGAGGCGGCACTGGATTCACGCATACAGGCGGATTTTGCCAAATTCTCCAATCGTGATTTTATCAACTCCCTGTCCGACCTGCTGCCGCAGAAGGCGATCCTTCCCGTTGCGGAGCTGTCCGGCATTCCGCTGCGGAAGAAGGTGAATGCCGTCACGCGGGAGGAGAGAAGGGCACTGGTCTCCGTTTTGAAGGGGTTCGAGCTCCGTCCGATCGGCTTCCGTCCGCTGTCGGAAGCGATAGTGACCCGCGGAGGGGTAGATGTCCGGGAGGTGAATCCGCGTACAATGGAGTCGAAACTGTGCCGTGGACTGTACTTCGCCGGTGAGGTGCTTGATGTGGATGCGACGACGGGCGGCTACAATCTGCAGATTGCTTTTTCCACCGGGCATCTGGCGGGCGTATCGGCTGCACGGGCGTGCGAATCGGGTGATACGGACGAAACGGCGGGCAGGCATTCCCGCTAAAAAGTAAACAATTTGTAAATTCGATTTTTTTTTGTTGCGCCGCGCCGCATAGTGTGGTACAATGCTCACGTTGTGCGGGCGAGTGCCCGGCACAATAATAATACGCACACAGCGGCAGTCGGCTCGCCCGGTGTTCCGGCATTGCTGTCGGGATCGGTATGCCTGTGCCCCTGTGGTGGAAAAACCGAAGGAGAAAAGAAAATGTCTATCGTAACCATTAAGCAGCTGCTGGAAGCAGGTGTTCATTTCGGACATCACACCAGACGCTGGAACCCCAAGATGCAGGAGTACATCTTCACGGAAAGAAACGGCATCTACATCATTGACCTGCAGAAGACCGTCAAGAAGTTTGAGGAAGCATACAACTTCGTACGCGACCTGTCCGCAAACGGCGGCACGCTGCTGTTCGTCGGCACCAAGAAGCAGGCTGCCGAGGCTATCCGCGAGGAGGCTGAGCGCTGCGGCATGTACTATGTCAATGTCCGCTGGCCCGGCGGTATGATGACAAACTTCAAGACCATCAAGCGTTCTATCAGCCGCCTGAACACGCTGAACAAGATGCAGGAGGACGGCACGTTTGATCTGCTTCCCAAGAAGGAAGTTGCCGCCAAGCAGAAGGAAATCTTCGATCTGGAGAAGAACCTCGGCGGTATCAAGACCATGGAGCGCCTGCCCGACGCCGTCTTTATCGTTGACCCGCACAAGGAGCATATCGCTGTCCTCGAGGCTAAGAAGCTGGGTATTCCGGTTATCGCCATTGTCGATACCAACTGCGACCCCGACGATGCCGACTATGTGATTCCCGGCAACGATGACGCTATCCGCGCCATCAAGCTGATTTCCTCCGTTATGGCTGACGCCGTGATCGAGGGTCGCCAGGGCGAGGAGACCGCCAAGGCAGAGGCTGAGGCGGAGACCGAGGCTGAGAAGCCTGCGGGTGCAGAGTGATCCGGCTGTCCCGATTCGGATATAAGAAAGGAATAGAGAGACATGGCTGTTATTACCGCTAAGGATGTCGCTGCGCTGCGCGCAAAGACCGGCATCGGCATGATGGAGTGCAAGAAGGCACTTGTAGAAGCAGAGGGCGACATGGATGCCGCCATCAAGATTCTGCGCGAGAAGGGCGAGCTGAAGGCACAGTCCAAGATCGCAACCCGTATTGCTGCGGACGGTCTGGTTGATGTGATGAAGGTAGGCGATACAACCGCCATCATCGAGGTCAACTCCGAGACCGACTTCGTCGCCAAGAATGAGATGTTCCAGGGATTCGTAAAGAACCTGCTTAAGACGATTATCGCCAATAAGCCTGCCGATGTGAACGCACTGATGGGCTGCAAGTATGCGGACGAGAGCTGCACGGTCGATGAGAAGCTGAAGGAAATGATCTTCAAGATCGGCGAGAAGCTGAGCATCCGCCGCTTCGCCGTAACGGAAGGCATCACCAGCACCTATATTCACGGCATGGGCTCCATCGGCGTTGTTGTCCGTTTCGACACTGATGTGGCAGACAAGGAGGGCTTTGCTCAGTTTGCAAAGAACATTGCCCTGCAGGTAGGCGCTTACACGACCCCCTACATCAACCGTGGTCAGGTTCCCGCCAGCGTGCTGGAGGCCGAGACCGCCATTGTTAAGGCACAGATCGAGAATGATCCTGTCCTTTCCAAGAAGCCTGATGCTATCAAGGAAAAGATGGCTGTCGGACGCCTGAATAAGTTCTATGAGGGCAACTGCCTGCTTGATATGGAGTACTTCCTTGAGGACAGCCTGAAGGTCGGTCAGTATGTCGAGAAGACTGCCAAGGAGCTGGGCGGCAAGATTGTTATTGCCGAGATGTACCGCTTTGAAAAGGGCGAGGGCATCCAGAAGAAGGAAGAGGATTTCGCGGCTGAGATCGAGAAGCTGGCCGGCGGAAACAAGTAATACCGTTATAAGCATACAAAGACATAGAGGGGCATCCGGTATCGGATGCCCCTTTTGTTTTGCGATTTGCGGCAACAATGCCCTGAGGGCGGATTCAATACGGCGGAAGCGGAAAGACGCGGGGGACTGTCTGCCGCGGGAAGACTGTCCCCTGAAAAAGACTGCGGGCATACCCTTTTTTTGCGTTTCGGATTGACTTTCCGGACTTTTTATGTTATTATACATTGGCAGAGTTGGGATTACTGCACAGATGAAGGAAGGAGAATCTGTCCCTGCGGGGTCAGAATGTATAATGAGCAACGAAAACACAGCCGAAGAAAAAAGACTGGCCGTCCTGATTGACGCCGACAATGTTTCCCCGGCTTACATAAAAGTCATCATTGACGAGGCAACCGCACGGGGGATTGTTACCTATAAGAGAATCTACGCCGATTGGACACGCAGCGAAATGCAGGGCTGGAAATCCGTCCTGCTGGAGTACTCGCTGACGCCCATGCAGCAATACAGCTACACGACCGGAAAGAATTCCACGGACTCCGCACTCATCATCGATGCGATGGATATCCTGTACACGGGGCGTGTTGAGGGATTCTGCTTGGTTTCCTCCGACAGCGATTTTACAAGACTGGCGGCACGGCTGCGTGAGGCCGGCATGCTTGTCATCGGTATGGGGGAAAAGAAGACACCGCGTCCCTTTGTGACGGCCTGCAACGAGTTTAAGTTTATCGACAAAATCGGAAAGACCGTTCAGTCTTCCGACGAAAAGACTGCCTCTGTCCCGCCTGCCGGACGGGATGCCAATACATCGCAGACGGATCTGTCCGCCATTCGCGGGACGATTCTCCAGCAGCTTGCGAACTTTTCCGATGAGGACGGCTGGATGATGGCATCCCGCATCGGGGACGTTCTGACGCAGAGATACCCCGACTTCGATGTACGGAATTACGGACACAAAAAGCTGACCTCCTTTCTGGGGTCTTTTGACGAGTTTGAGCTGCGGACCGCAAACGAAAATAACACCGATAATCCGAACGGGCATACGGTGTATATTCGTGTCAAACCCAAAAATACAAGGAAAAGAGGGTATGGATTATGAAAAGGAAAATTCTTCTTTGCATTCTGTGCGCGGCTGTGACGGGATTGTGCATGGCTGCAATTTTAAGTTCCTGCCGCGGCGGAGAAGGCGAATCGACATCCGCCGACAGCTCAGCCGTGACCGATGAACCGACCGAGACCGCCGATGGGGCGGATACCGGTGAAGATGAAACCGATGAAAACCGGGGAGGCGAAACTGTGAGTGAGACGATGACTCCGGCGGAGAGCGAAACCGACGAGCCGCTGTACGCGGAATCCGGCTATTCGGCGGATGAGGCCGGGGCAAAAACGGAGGATGTCCTGCTGGCGGCCGATTACGGCGCTGTGGGTGACGGCGTGACGGATGACGGGCCCGCTATCAGTGAGGCGGTGCGCGCCGCCGCCGAGAAGCAGGCGACACTGCGTTTCGAATCCGGAAAAACCTACTATATCGGCTCGGCAACCAATACCGCCTCGGTGTTCCGCAGTGCGTTTGCCATGGACGGTGCTTCCGGCGTCACGATAGACGGGCAGGGAGCCACCTTCCGCGTGAAGCCGGGTCTGTCCTACTTTGCATTGACCTACTGCAGCGGGATTCGGCTTGAAAACTGTGTGTTTGACATGTCCGTGTCGGTATATCTGGTCGGACGTGTGGAATCCGCGGACGGGAAGAATGTCATGTTTTCCGTGAACGAGGAGCCGAACTTTTCCGACTATGATTACACTTCCGTAAACGGATTTGCAATCCGGTATAATGAGGGCATTCAGGAACGCCCGCACCAATTCCTCGGCAGAATGGTGAGAACCGGAGAACGGCAGGTCAAGGTGACATTCAAGAACGATCCCGGGTATCAGAAAGGAGATCTCGTCTTCCTGCCGAATCCCGGCATCGGGCATGTATACAGCGAGGCAATATATATCAACGGAAGCACCGGTGCGATGGTGTTTGAAAATATCACCATCCGGCAGGCACCCTCCTTCATCATGTCCATTAAAGGAAACGACGCCGAGATTTATTTTGAAAACGTGGATATGATGCCGGATCAGAATGACGGACGCGAAATACATATGGTTTCCTGGCGGGACGGCTACCATTGCAAGGACAACCGTCTTCCCATACACTGGAATGAATGCGATGTCGGCGTGCTGTTCGATGATGTGTTCAACATCAGCAATACCATGGGGTATATCACGGAGGTCGCGGACGGAAGTTCCTTCACGGTTGTCAATTATGAGTACTGGCAGCAGGGCCTGCGCGTGTCGCCCTTTTACCGGGTCGGGGATGTAATAGACGTATATGACCTGAGCACCGGCACCTTCAGCGGAACGGGAACCGTCCGGCGGGTAGATGCCAATGCGGACGGATCCTCTACCTTGACGCTGGAATACGGGGAATCCCTGTCCCATGTCAAGGCGGGTTTTGTGGTCGCAAACCGCGAGACCGGCGCACCGGGTTCCACCATTACAAACAGCCGCTTTACCGGAACATTCCGCTTCCTTCGGAATCTGCGGGTGGAAAACTGCAGCTTTGAGACACTGCAAACATGGATCATGGTGGAGGGCAGCGTGGAAGGACCGCTTCCTGGCAATATAGACTTCATAAATTGCACCTTCGACGGAAACATCCAGATCGACGCGCTGAACCGCAACACGGGACGCAAGCTGCGGGGCATCGGCAAATCAATACATGATATCGGCTTCTGGGGATGTACTTTTGTCGGCGATACGCAGATTACAAGCGATCTCAAGTGCGATTATACCGTATCGGATCAGTGGACGGAGCAGGATCTGTATACCGTGAAGAACCGGAAATCCGCCACGATAGATGTCGTTGCGGCCGAACCGTCCGAGGATGATTTCACACGCACCGTTACCTATGACTGGACGAGGCATACCATGCAGACAGGCGGAGCCGCCCGCCGGCTGGTTTCCGGCATCACGGACGCGCTCACCAAGGAAGCACTGGAGAACGGGGACGGGTTTTCGGGCCGTGTGCTGGAAATGAATGACGCTGTCCTGACATTGGACGGACTGTCCTCCTTTGCGTTCCTGTTTGATTCCGGAAAAATGTACACGATGCAGGTGACGGTATATGCCACGGCCGACGGCTCGGCGTCACTCGTTGCGGTAAAGGACGGAGCGGCTGTACGGACGGTTGATACAAGGGCAGTGCGGGCAGGCAAAACCACCACGCTGTATTTCTCGTGGACAGCTTCCGCGGATTTCAACGGCATGCAGCTTTGCTTTGCGGACGGCGGGCAGGTATACGTAGGGCACATTGATCTTTGTGCAGCCTCAAACAGCAATCCGTCCCGTGCGCAGCTGGAAAACGGATACACGTTTATTTGGTCTGATGAGGTGACGATCGGGAACAGCACGGCGATGGCCGTGTCGGAAATACAGGACGAGGCTGTGCGCAATGCCGTGGAGTCGGCATCCTCCGGCTTTACATCGGGAACCGTTCTGCACCTGGATTCCGAACTCGGAGATTTTACGGGTCTTACCGAATCGCGCTTCTATACAACCGGACAGACCTATCATCTGTCGATCGATGCGTATATTGCTTCTCCCATGGTCCCCAAGAGCGGTACCGTCATATATCTGCTGGCGATAGATTCCACACCGGGCAATCGGGTTGTGGCGGAAGGACTTCTGACAGGCGAGGGCTATTGGCATTTTGAAACCGACTGGACGGTCGGGGATACCGGGGAGGCGTCACTGCGCTTCTACATAAGCAATCAGCCGACGTCGTATCCGGATG
>CAVDLN010000022.1:0-20524 GCA_963609805.1 Erysipelotrichaceae bacterium
GGATTGCTACACATGAATAAGAGAGTACTTGCGGTGCTGTTTGCCGGCCTGGTATTGGTATCTGCCGTGGCCTGCACGAAAGTGCCGAGTGAAACCGTAACCGAAACCGTCGGGGAAACCGTTCCGAATAATCCCGACTATGTCATAGATGCGTCAACGACCGCCGACAAGGGCAGTGTCGCGACCTCTTCCGTCAGTGACGAAACTCTGGAGGCCGACCCCGTCTTCTCCGACATCAGCATGACGCTGTATGTCTATGTCGCGAACGGCAATATCCGCAGCAAGACGGAAACCGCTCTGACGGATGCCGCCATTTGCGGATACGTCCGGGAAGGCGACACGCTGGCGGCAACCGGTGAAAGCAAGGAATGGTACCGTGTGCTGTACAATGAGAAAACCTGCTATATCCGCAAGAGCATTGTCTGCGACAACGCCCTGATTGACGCCTTCACGGACGTCAAGGAGCAGATTACCGTATCAAGCAACGTCAACGTCCGCTCCCTTCCCCAGGTCATTGCGACCAGCGGAACGGATCTGAGCATCCGCGGCACCCTGAAAAAGGGCACGACCGTCACCCGCACCGGTGTCGGAAAGAACTGGAGCCGCATTCTGTATTCCTACACCTACACGGACAAGGACGGCAAGATCGTCACGGAGGATCGGGAGTACTACATCAGTAACGACTGCATTGCCGACACGGCTACCTCCACGGAATCGGTCAAGTCATAACTCATAAAGGTTCGAAACAGAGAGCCCGCCGCCGACGGATGTCGGCGGCGGGCTTTCTCTCTCTCTGTATGTTCGGCTTTATCCGGCCGAAAGGGCGTGATTCACGCTGCAAGGCCAAAAAGGCTCAAAAAGTCATTGCAAAAATCCTTGCCTGCCTGCCATGCGTCAACTTCGCAAGGCTGATAGCGATAATCAACCCAGTTATCAATCACATCGTTATATTCGATATAATTGTTATACGAATCAACGACGTCTTGGCTTACAGCATCCGGATACAGGAACTGCGTACGATGCTGCATTTCATGCCCGATTGTTTCCAAACATCCTTTAAAGGTTTGATTTTGGTACGCACGCATATTAATCACCAGCGTATCATTGTAGTCAGTATAATAGCCGCAGCTGTAAACATCAGAGTCATACACAATTTTAACTTTCGGTGCATCACCAAACCCATACATATCGACAGCTATATCTACGATTTCCTTGATCAGCTGCTCGTCCTCTCCTCTTTGGCGATATGATATATTATTTTCGTAAAGTTCTCTCACCTGCTCTTCCTGCGTACTTCTGAACGAGCTCCTGACCAGGGATTTCGGATACAGGCCGCTGATGTCCAGCTTTTTGTCAATGGCGTCAAGTCCTTTATAGACAAGCATGGCGGTTACGAGGCTCGATCCGAATCCGACAAGCTTGCCGATATACTGGTCTCCCGACACCTTGGTTACAATCTTGGAGACATACTCGCAGACCAGCCCCGCGCCGACGCCGGAGGCAAGAGCCTTGGCTATAGTCGTTACCGACGCGCGGACGACGCTCGCGGTCGTCTGGAACGCGTTCAGTCCCTTGACCTTGGCAATGCGCAGGGCTTGGGAAACAGGCATCATGATATTGGACACCAGCGTGCAGCCGACGCCCCAGATATGGTATACCAGTTCCGCGGTCTTCTCGTCCGGAATCATCTTTTTGAAAAGCAGCAGCGCCGGGTTCTGCGACTCGGTCACATCGCCCTTTGCGCCGTAGTATATGTCCTGCGTTCCCGCAAGCATATTGGACACATTGTATACTATGGCGGAGGCCCCCGTCGTGATTACGATAGCCGAAACAGCCGCACCCGATGTACCCGTCACGCAGACAATGGAGGCTACCGCTCCGGCGGCGGCAAGGCCTGACCCGACGGCGGAAATAATTCCGTTGGTAACTCTCTCCTCGTCCGCGTCCCCCTCCGAACCGAGTACCTGCGCATCACCGTCGGAATCAATGTTCAGGAATTGGCCTGCGGCGAGTTTTACCTTATTTGCGCTTGCCTTTGCGAATTCAACGACCTTGTCCGCGCCGCCTTTGACCTTGGATGTAATGGTATCCAGCGTTTTGCCGTCAAGCACAATAACCGTCGAAAGGTCGCCGTCCGCGTTCTCGTCGACGTTTGCTATTGCGTTTACCGTGGTTTGCGCGCCGGAAAAGCTCTGGTAATCCTCGGCGTAGAGGCGGGCTACCTCTGTTTCGGCGTCCTCCGCGGTGTAAATGTACTTATCATTGTCAAAATCATACAGCTCGACCCCGGAGTCATACCCGGCAGGGTCGTTCTTCCGCAGGGACACGGACAGCACATAATGATCTTTCTGCCTGTAGGAAAAATATGTGTCGTCGTAAATACCGCCGAAGCTGTCAAATGACGCGTACTCATCCACAATGAAGGCCTTGTCCGTATCGTCGGCGGACACGGCAATGAGACCGGTCTGCACCATGTCGTCCGTGACGGTCACCCCGCTGTAGGAATCCGAGACAAGTTGAACAAAGCCGCAGGACAGGATAGTTTCCCCGTCCTCCTCTATAAACACTTCGCACTTCGTAAATATCAGACCGCCGTAAATATCGCCCTTATAGTAGACAGCCCCGTTGTAAACCGTATAGCCTCTGGCCTCCAGAACAGAGCCCAGGTAGTACGTCACAAACTGTTCCGCATTGAATTGATCCCCGATCGTCACGGAATCCGTCTCATCAAACGACACGCCCGCGGGCAGATCCCGAACAGGACGATCCGGATCTCCCTGCGCGTACCGGATTGTCTCGGGCTCCTCTTCGTCATCCAGCCCCGCGATAAAATCCCGCGCGTCGCCGACAAGTTCGCTCACCTTGGCGCTTGCCTTTTCATACCCGGCTGCCGTCCATTCCGCAGCCTCGTTGTAAACATATACCGCGCCGTCCTTCGCCGTCCCGTAGGCGCCGATGATTGCGTCCTTCGCATCATTGAAAACTTCCGCGGCTTTGCTTTTGGCGCTGCCGGCGGCACTTTTGATGTCGTCCAGATCACACCCCGTTATGGAAAGAACGGACAATAATGTTGCCATCACCAGCAAAAGACTGACCAAACGTTTCATAGTCGACTTCCTTCCTGTCTCTCTGTTTATTCGGTTTAAGCGAATAACATCGCTTTTTTACATGGTATCATACTTCCCGTTCCGATTGGTGTCGTATATGTGTTTTTTTTGCAAAATTGTAAACTTTTTGACTGTTCTGTGAAATCAGGCGGGACATTCTATAGAAACAACGCGGTTCTTAATTCCGTTCTATATCTAAGGAAACGAAGAGTGGAATGCGTAGGCACGGTGCAGGTATACCTTTCCCGGCACGCCGAGGCAGAAAACCGCCGCATACACCGCGTGGTGTACTTCGGATTTTTCCGCTTCTTCTCCTTTTTTTCTCTTTTTCCGGTTCCGCAAGGCGTTTCTGCAGGGCTACTGCAAATTTTTCGGAAAATTCGGCTTCGCGCCGCTTTGTCTCCAGTTCCGCTATCCTTTCATCCGCCTTGCGGATCTCGCGTTTCAGAGTGAGCCATTTTATAAGCCTTAATGCCTCACCAACCGACGTTACGCCGAAGCGTATCAAGCCGAACCAGTTTAAACGCTTCAGAAAAGCATACGGATTTTTGCTCAGAATCAACTGCAGCACGGCATCGCCCGCCTTGTAAACGGACTATTGTGTCCCCTTCCCGCCCGATACGCAGAAAAGGGTGCCGAAAACTCAAACCGAGTTTTCGGCACCCTTTTTCGGTCGTTGGACGGATATACCGCCCTATGCTTTAGTTGGAGGAGGGCAGGTATCCGTAGTTCGTCATCCACTTGTAGTAGATGGCGTACGGGCTCTCACCGCTCGCATCCGCCTCCTGGTTCTCAACCTCAGGCCCCAAAGGCTGGGAGGGATCGTAGGTCTTGTTCGTGGCTTTAACCAGTTTGGAGTCTCCGGAGGACTTGGCAAGCTCTCTCTTGAGTCCGTCATCGTCGTCCTCAATCAGCTCCTCAAGAGCATCGTATGTGGTGCAATCGTCAATCTTCTCCTTGACCTCCTCATTGAGCTCGCGGATATGCCGAATCAGCGCCACATCCATCGTATTCTCGCTCTCCGCCATCTCATCGTTGAAGTCAAAGCCAAGCAGAGGATTGATCAGTGCGTCGTTGTTCTGGGATTTTGCGTACTCCCACGCATCGGCTCCGGCCTCCTCACCGGGAATGGCCTTGAAGCAGTTTCCTGTTTTCTCGATATCCATGCGGTAGGTGCCATACTCGCTCTCCGAGCTGGTAAGCAGGTGCGCCGTTCCGTCATCGTTCAGTTCGTAATGCTGTCCCAGAATACCGTACTGCAACAGGTTGCGCAGCTCGGAGTTCGTGTTAAGCCGCGTGATAACCTCCATGCTGCGTCCCAGATAGGAGCTTTCCGCGTAAACGCAGAACATGTTGCCGTACAGCTCCTCCTCGCTGGCCTCGGGGTACTTCGCAACAACCACATAGTACTCCCTGCCGTCGCGGGTAATAACGCCCTTTTCCTTTCCGGTTGCCGTATCCTCGCGCTCAGCCTCCAGCTTGATGCTGGAGTCTCCGTCCAGGAAGGAAACGGCTGCGTTCTGCCCGTCCTTGGGCGTCCCGTACAGACCCTTATAGGAATATTCCTTCAGAGTTTCATATACCTCGCGGAAAGAGGAATCGGCGAAGAGGCTGTTAAAGCCCAGCTCCACCTTGCCGCGCGACCACTGGGATGCATCCGTGACCACCTGACCCAATACGGAGAAATCGGAGCTTTCGCTGTAGCTGTAGTAGTAGGTGGGCTTCACACGGCCGTTCGCGTCTGTTCCGGTCAGCTCATCCTCGCTGTCCGCAGCCTCAACCGTATGGGAACCGACGAAGGCGGAATCCAGGGATTCCGTATCGTAAGCCAAAATCACACGCTTGTCATTTTCGGGAGTCACATTCTGGCCATTCTCATCAACCAGGTACATTCCGACTTCCTTTGCGTCGGCGGAATACGCGACCTTGCTGCTCGAAGAGCTGCGCATCCAACCGCCCTCATTGTCAATCACATAGGTATAGTTCAGAACGTTTCCGTCCTTGTCGACGAACTCGTGATCCGCATTGGTTTTGTAGATCATATCGGCACCGATGGAGTAGCCGACCTGCTCCTTGGTCTTCTTGGAACCGCTGTCATCATCCGATTCCGTCTCCACCTTGTACTTTTCGTTCACGACGTAGTTGCGGCCGGTTTCCTCATCGTAGTATGTCTCATACACCGAGGCATCCACATAGTCAAGATCCCAGAACCACACCAGCATCTTGAGGCAATCCTCGAAAGTGGACGCCAGCGGGACGACATAATCCGGATCGTCAACCGATTTGTCCCCGTTCAGATTCTTGATGTCGTTCAGAAATGTCTTCAGATCCAGAACCGTCTGTGTGTCCTCGATGCCGCTGTTATAGTTGTCGTCGTACATCTGCTTGTCAACCAGCATGTAGGTATACTGTCCGACAGCCACGTTGTTCGGGATGCCGTAAACGCTTCCGTCGATGCGGACACCGTTCAGCAGGGAGGGCGAGACGTAATGCGTCAGCTGGCTGGAAGAACCGGACAGCTCCTCATCCAGCGAAGCCAGCCACTCGTTGTTGTAGAACGCATAGTAGTTGCTCCGTCCGCCGAGGTAGAAGATATCGACCTGATTCTCCTTGGCCTCGGGATATTTGATTTCGGTAATACCGTAATCGTTAATGACGGTCTCCTCCTCGGTTGCGCTCTCCTCCTCGTCGTCCTCTTCCTCAGCGTCCTGGAACTGCGCATACTGGGGGTTTGCCGCATAGAAGTCCTTCGTCAATTCGTCGGACGTCTTCTCGTCCTTATGCACCTTCAGATAGGCACGCAGAGCCTTCTCTGCCTCTTCCTGGAGTTTGGTATAATCCTGCAGTGCCTGAATTGAGGCTTCCAGCTTCTCATAGTATTCATCCTCCGTGCAGAAGCGCAGGACGACATTGGTCTTGTACAGCGATTTGGTGATCTTGGTAAACTCTTCGCTGACAAGCTCTTTTGCCTTCTCGGTCGTCTCCTCTGAGGTCATGACCCACATGGTGATGGTTTTGGCACTGTTGTCGGTCGTGTCATCATCGTCGTCCGAGCTTGATGTCTGGTTGCATCCGGTCATAAAGCAGGACATCATCATGACAATGCCGAGCAAGAGACACACGAGTTTTTTCTTCATAACGAGAACTCCTCCTGAAAAGGGTAATCATGCCATCCGCTCCTCGGAACGGATGCGCAAATGACTCCATACTGTTGTATTTTACTCTTATTTTGTGAATCTGTCAAGTGAATTTTTTGAACAGTTCAAAAACACGTAATTTTGACGAGTCAAAAAAGCCATATGCATCAATGCTTTTCACGTAAAGGGGTCGGTTTGCACAAATAGAGACGTCCTGATTTGGTCAACCTGCCGATTCCCGCGTTCCCGGCATCAATCCAAAAAGCCCTTTAAATGCCGTGCCCGGCTGGGATGGCGCAGCTTGCGCAGCGCCTTTGCCTCAATCTGGCGGATGCGTTCACGCGTGATGTCAAACTCCTTGCCGACCTCCTCCAGCGTTCTCGTTCTGCCGTCGTACAGGCCGAAGCGCAGCTTGATGACATGTTCCTCTCTGGGAGTCAGGGTATGCAGCTCACGCTCAATAACCTCCCGCAGAATTGTCTGGGACGCCGCGTCGGCCGGTGCCGGCGTATCCTCGTCCTGAATGAAGTCGCCGAGGTGGCTGTCTTCCTCCTCGCCGATAGGCGTTTCCAGCGACACGGGGTCCTGTGCGATCTTCATGATTTCGCGCACCTTGTCGGCACTCATGCCCAGTTTCTCCCCGATTTCCTCGGCGGTCGCTTCCCGCCCCAATTCCTGCAGCATCTGCCTGGATACGCGGGACACCTTATGGATGGTCTCGACCATATGAACCGGAATGCGGATGGTGCGTGCCTGGTCCGCAATGGCACGCGTGATTGCCTGCCGGATCCACCATGTGGCATAGGTAGAGAATTTATAGCCCTTCGTATAGTCAAACTTGTCCACGGCCTTCATCAGGCCCAGGTTGCCCTCCTGGATAAGGTCAAGGAAAAACATGCCCCTTCCGACATACCGCTTGGCAATGCTGACCACCAGCCGCAGGTTTGCCTCAACCAGCTGCTTCTTTGCGCCCTCACGGATTTTGGATGCGGCCTTCAGCGTGGCCATATATCCGTCCAGTACCGCGCGGCTGTTGTCGGCATTGCGGCGTGCCTCCCGCATGGCAGTCAGTCTCTGAATGTCCTCCTCCGTCAGGAACCGGCCCTCGCTGCGCACCGGCAGGCGCGCAAGATCCATTTCGGGTTCGTCGTCCGTCGACGGAATGTCCGCAGCCATAACCGCCTCGAACAAATCCCGGTTGGGGTACGGCATAAAATCCTCAAGCCGCAGGGGCAGCGTCTTGGCGGCAACCTCACGGCGCAGGGCGTGAGAAAGCGTCAGCATACCCAGCACGGCCTCCTCGGCACTCAGATCTCCCTGCGCCATTTTCTCCGCCAGCGCGTGTTCCTGCTCGTCGGTCAGCAGCTTCACCCTTCCTATTTCCTTGAGGTACAGGCGGACGGGGTCATCCACAAGTCCTTCCTGTTCCAGTGTGCTCTCCATTTTTTCGGGGCTCTTGAAGGTCTCGTTATCCGCCTCGATTTCACGCAGCTCCGCGGAAGGGATATTGCCCGGCTGAGCCCCGTCCAGCGATTCGTACATGCGGTCAATGCTGTCAATGTCAAATCCCATTTCCTCCATGGCATCGCCCAGCTCGGACTCCGACAGATCCCCGCGCTTGCGCTTCGCCGCCAGATCCTCAATGCGCGCTTCCCGCTCGCGTTCGGCATCGGTTTCGTGCGTCTCTTTGCCTTTTTTCCTTGAGGCCGCCTTTTTTGTCTCGCTCTTTTCCCTGGCGTTCGGCACTGCCTGCTCCGGAGCCGATTCCTCCGGCGTCTCATCCATATCATCGTCCAGCGACTCGTCCGGCAGGGTCAGTCTGTCCAAATCCGGCATTGCCTCCCCGTCCATGTCTGTTGTGTAACCCTGATTTTCGTCGTAATTCATATCCGTTTTCCTTTCTTTGTTTGCATCACGCGCAGCAGCGTGTAAACGGTTTGTTTCTTTTTAACCTTTTGATTTATGAAGCTGCCCGCGTCTCTGCTTCAGCAGATTTGCAAGGCTGTCCTCCGGCGGTTCGTTCTCCCCCGAACGGGCGGCTTTTTCGTCATGCAGCGTCTGTACCGCCGCCTGCAGGACAGGCAGGCCGTTCTCGGACAGATCGCGCCGTGCCTGCATAAGCTTGGCGAGCCGCCCCATCTCGTCCGGGCCGAAGCACTCTCCCAGGAGGGCAGCGTCAAAGCCGCCGTCACTGTTTTCCAGCTCCATGATTTTCTCAAAGGCGCGTCGGTTGAAAGCGGTAACGAAGTCGTCCGCCGACAGCGGGACAGAACCGTCCCGCACAGCCCGGCGATGCTCCCCGTACAGCAGCAGAAGGCCGAGTATCGTGTCCTCTGCCGCTGCCGCGCGGACATTTCCCGCCGCCTCCGGATTCACCCTGTCGTCCAGTGCCAGTGCCGACATCCGTGCCGCGCGTGTTTCCCGCTGATGCATATCCCGCCGGTTGCGCTGACGGATGCGCTCGACATCCCGTCTGAGGCTGTCAGCCGGCAGTCCGATCCGCCCGGAAACGGCCTGCAGGTACACCTCCAGTTCAGCGGAAGATCCTACCCGCGCCATCATGCCGCACAGCTCCGACGCCGCCTTGATTTTTTCCTCCGGCTGCGCAATGTCATAGCGGCTCAGCACACCATCCAGCCGATAGGCAAACCCGGTGCTGCTGCCCTGCAGCAGGCGGGCAAAAGCATCCGCTCCGTACTTCCGGATGTATTCGTCCGGATCCTTGGCGTCCTTGATGCGCAGCACGCGTACGTCCAGTCCGACCCGTGCAAATATGTCCATCGCGCGGGCCGCGGCGCGTTGTCCCGCACTGTCGCCGTCATATGCTATGATAACCTGTTTCGTATACCGTGCCATGATGCGGGCCTGCTCATCGGTCAGCGCGGTACCGAGAGATGCCACGGCGTTTTCAAACCCCGCCGCATGCATGGACACAACATCCATATTTCCCTCGCAGAGAATCATCTGTTCGGAGCTGTGCGCCTTGGCAAAATTCAGGGCAAACAGGTTCTTGCGCTTCTGGAACACCGGCGTATCGGAAGAATTAAGGTACTTTGCCTTGGATGTACCGGTCACATCACGTCCGGAAAAGGCCACAACCTCCCCTGCCGTATTGATAACGGGGAAAATGACCCGTCCGCGGAAGTAATCGTAAAACTGCCCGTTCCGGCTCTGCCCGCACAGGAAGCACTGCCGCATCTCCTCCTCCGTATAGCCGAGGCCCTTAAGGTGCGGCAGCAGCAGGTTGAATTCGTTCGGCGCATACCCCAATCCGAAATGGCGGATGACCGCCGTGTCCAGTCCCCGTATGTTGCGCAGATAGTTCATGCCCGCCTCGCCCAGCTTGGCGTCAAACAGACAGTCACGGAAGAACCGTGCCGCCGCCCGGTTCAGCTCATAGGCACGGGAACGGCTGATTCCCCGCGGCCCCTCATCAGCATCCTGCACCTCCGGGATCGATATGCCGGCCCGCTTCGCCAGAAACTCCGCCGCCTCCGGATATTCCAGATTCTCGGTACGCATGACAAAGGTAAAAGCATCCCCGCCCGCCTCGCAGCCGAAGCAGAAAAAGCTCTGCGTATCGGGAAACACCGTAAAGGAAGGCGTCCGCTCACTGTGAAAGGGGCACAGCCCTGTATAATTTGAGCCGGCGCGGCGCAGTGTCACGTAGGAACCGATGAGCTCCACAATATCCGACCGTTCCCGGACACTGTCAATCCATTCACGCGGATATCTCATTCGTGCAGCCCCCTCCAGACACGGGGGACAAACAGTTCCTCATAGGTTTCTATGGCATACCGGTCCGTCATGCCGGATATGAAATCGCAGGCGCACCGCTCCACCGTTTCTCCCTCGCCGTTCAGGCGGCGGTACAGCTCCGGCATCCTGTCGGGATGCTCCGTATAGTAAGCAAACAATGTTTTGACCAGTTCCTTTGCTTTATTCTCCTGTCCTTTGGCACGCGGGTTCAGATAAACCCTTTCAAACAGGAAGTCACGAAGCTTTCCCGTTGCCTCCTGCACCTCGGGTTCCATGGAAATACAGTCCTTGCCCATGCTCTCGCGCACGACAGAGGACACCATGGTATTGATGCGTTCGCTGTGGCTGCTTCCCAATACGCGGCAGATACCGTCCGGGATATCGCCCGGATCAAGCAGTCCCGCGCGGCAGGCATCATCGATATCATGATTGATATAGGCAATACGGTCCGCATACTTGATGAGCACGCCTTCCAGCGTCGCCGGCATGTTCCCGCCGGTATGGTTGACGATGGCATCCCGAACCTCGTACGTCAGATTCAGCCCGCACCCGTCGTTCTCCAGCCTGTCCACGACGCGCAGGGATTGCTCATAGTGCGCGAACCCGCGATCATAGCATTCCCGCAGCGCAGCCTCGCCCGCGTGCCCGAAAGGGGTATGTCCCAAATCATGCCCCAGTGCAGCCGCCTCGGTCAGATCCTCATTAAGCCGCAGTGCCCGCGCCATGGTCCGCGCAACCTGGGAGACCTCCAGCGTGTGCGTCAGACGGGTGCGGTAATGGTCGCCTGCCGGGGCAAGGAAAACCTGCGTCTTGTTCATCAGGCGGCGGAAGGACTGGCAGTGGATAATGCGGTCACGGTCCCGCTGATACTCCGTCCGCGTCGGAGACGGAGTCTGCGGATGCACCCGTCCGCGTGATGTCGCGCTGCGCGCGGCATAGGGAGCCAGCAGCATTTCCTCCCGCTGCGCCAGCCATGCCGACACGCCGGAAATTCCGTCGTCCGTTTTTGCATCTGCGTTCATTTCCGCCGCCCCCCTCTTTTGCATCCTTCACTTCATAAGATACGCAGAATTTTCCCTTTTTACTTTTTTCTTTTTTCTTTTTTCTTTTTTACACTTTCCTTGTGCGGAGCGGCTTTTCTGTCACTGTCCGTCCGTTCTTCCCCTGCCGTCCGGCGTAAAGCCCATATCGGCACGCTGTGCCTGCCGGCGCCTGACGCCGTACCGGCGTGAAATCGTCAGGACAGCCGTATTCAGTATGCCGTACCCCAGAAACACCGCCAGGAAAAGCCAGATTTTCCCGATATCATTGAACACAATGCTGTCGGCCGTAACATCCGTACCGTCCCGCAGAAGGCCGACCAGAAACGGCACCGCCCCGGCACAAAACTGACGGAAATGGAACAGCAGGGCAATAAGTCCGTGCGGAATCACCGCCGCAAGCATTCCGGATACAGCCGTCTCGCCGGGGTGCGCATCCGCCTCACGGTAGCCCTCCGCGTATCCCGCAACTCCGACCAGTGCCGGAACGCCGACGGAGTAAATCACCAGCCGGATGACCGTCTGGGCAAGGTAGGAGAGCAGTATGAAACGATCCAGCAGTTTCAGGAAAAGTGCCTCCACCAGCATGACAAGTATGCATGACAGGAAGAAGTATGCAAAATAAATCACCGTGTTCAGCAGAATCCGTTTGAACCTTTTCATGAGCAGCTCCTCACCTTCAGTTTTTTTCGGCAGGCATACCGTCCCCGGCCGTCCACGCGCATACCGACAGCAGGGTTTTCCGATCCGCCCCCGCAGGGACAATGCACGGGTCGGGCGACGGAATTCCGCATTCCATGCAGGCACGATACACCCCGCACAGCCCGCAGAACACCGCATCGGTCATCAGAATCGGCCGAATTGCGTCTTTCGGGAAGAGTCCCGGATCCGACGGCCGCTCCAAGTTTCCCGACAGCGACACGGACAGCGACACCTTTCCGGCCTCAACTCCCCTCGCCGTCAAAGCAGCCAGTACGGAATCAACCGCCCGCCTGCTCTGCCGATAGGCTGCGGGCATTCCGTCGGCATCCTCCCCGTCGTCCAGAGGGCAGGCTGTCTCCGCTGCCAGTATGCCGCCCTGCACAGACAGCACCATCGGCTCGGGAATTGCGGCATCCCCCGTCCCGGCAGATATCCCGTGCAGAGCACCGTCATCATAGTATCCTTCCCTCATCCGATCGAATTCATACCGCATCAAACGAAGGGTGCAGTTTGCGATCACGGTGTCTCCCCAGAGGCAGGTCAGCCGTTTATTCCCCAGCACCTGCCCGATTACGACCGGAGCAGACGGCAGGTTTATCTCCCGGCAGAACCGCAGAAAGTAGCCAATCTCCGTGCGCCGCAGACGCAGCAGCAGGGCGGGATGTTCTGCCTCTTCCTTTCCGAGCCCTATGTGCGCCACGGAATCCATGACCTCCGCGCCGGCCCCGGGACAGAGGACATCCGCCTTTATCTCGGCACCGCTCCCGCACAGCTGCAGGACAGCCAGAGGAAGAGGGCATCCGCTCAGGGCGACGGCATTGGTTATCCGCCGTCCCGTGCGCGGATCGATGCAGGAACGGATAATTGCGGAGGCCGCACCGTCCGGCATGTCGCGTACCAATACGATCAAATCACCCGGACGGGGAGGCACGGTTTTTTCCGCATTGGCAGACACACTCCCCTGCTCCCGCTTTCTGACGCAGACAAGACGCACCGTATTCCCGTCCGTAAAGCGGGAAACCGGAAGATACCCGTCAGCCAATGCCTCCGCCCTTGCGGCAGCCGGAAAGTCGGGATTCTCAATCAGCACGCGCACCGGCGCATCGGTCGGCCGTACGCCCAGACGGCACAGATACTCCCCTGCTGTCGTCAGAACTTCCGGGAGTGTACAGCGAGCCGGCACCTCGTTTGCCAGCAGACAACGCCGCTCCATCAGATCCGACCATGTCTCCGCTATGTCCCGACTGCACGTCTTTATACCGCTCATACCCACGCAGGCGGCATCGAAACGGTTTTGGGAATAGCTTACGGTGTAAAGGGCAGCCAGCAGCCGCACGTCCCCCATCGACATCCTGTACTTTTTTTCGCTCCGCCAGTCATGCAGGCGGCCGACAGCGGTATGGGAATAGAAATCCGACGGCATGTCGATGCCGAGGATATGGTTCATATAACTCACAACGGAAGCAACCGTGCCGGTATCAGACGAATAAAGATCTTTTTCATCCACGAACGGCTGTGCCAGAAGTTCCGCCGTCTCCATCCTTTGCTGTTCCATACCGGACTTACCTCCTCTGTGCAGTGCTTTCCGAACAGCGGCCTGTGATCATACGCCTTCGGAAACAATTTCGGACGTCAATACGCCGTCGTCGCGGGAGTGCGGCATGACAACAGCCTCCCGTCCGCGCAAGTCCACTCCGGATGCCGCGCGCACCTCGAGAAACTCCGGCGTGTGCCCGTAACACATCCCGCCCTCACAGCTCTCAAACAGAACGGACAGCGGGCGTCCGGCCTGCAGAACTTCATCCAGAATGGCGTCCCGGCTTGCGCAGGACACGGCCGTCAGCTCCGACACCCGCCGGTGCTTCACCGGCTCCGGAACCTGATCCGCCATGACCGCCGCGGGCGTGCCCTCCCTGCGTGAATACGGGAAAACGTGAATATGCAAAAATCCGATTCTGCGCGCGAACTCCAGCGACTCGGAAAATTCCTTCTCGGTTTCTCCGGGGAATCCGACAATCATATCCGTCGTCAATCGGACACGCGGAACGGCCTCCCGCAGGCGGGCGATGACCGCCTCAGCCTGATCGGCATTGTAGCGGCGGCGCATACGGGCCAGCGTTGCGCTGCATCCGCTCTGTACCGAAAGGTGAAAATGCGGAGCTACCGACGGCAGCGCGGCAACCGTCTCCACAAAGCGCGGCGTCATGACGGTGGGATCCAGCGACCCCAGCCGTACCCGTCCGATACCGGGCAGTGCGTCCACGGCGCGCAAAAGATCGCACAGTCTCTGCGTGCCGGGCAGATCGTGCCCCCATGACCCAGTCTCGATACCGGTCAGAACCACCTCGCGGCACCCCGCGCCAATCAGCCCGCGCACCTCGTCCAGCACGGCCTCGGCGGGCTTGGAACGCACCGGCCCGCGCGCATCGGGAATGGCACAGTACGTACAGCGGCATTCGCAGCCGTCCTCGATTTTAACATAGGCACGGGTTCTGTCAAAATGCCGGATGGTCATTGCCTCAAAGCCGCTTCCCTCCAGTGACCCGACCTGCACCAGCGGACTCTTCTGCTTTTCTCCCGTCCGCAGCAGATTTACCGCCGCATCGGCGACCGCCAGCTTGTTTCTGTTCCCGATGATGCAGTCCACCCCGGGAATGGCGGCAATGGCGTCCGTGGCCTTCTGCGCCGAGCAGCCCGTAACAATCAGGAACGCCTCCGGGTTCTCGGACAGCAGGCGGCGGATTGCCTGCCGTGCCTTGCGGTCGGATTCCGCTGTCACGGTGCAGGTATTGACCACATAAAGGTCGCATGCCTCCTGCGGCTGACGAATGACAAAACCGCGTGCCGCAAGTGCCTCGGCGATGGCCTCGGATTCATACTGATTAACTTTGCACCCCTGCGTCAGGACAGCGGCACTGGGGCAGGATTCGGCATCGGACATGGTACGGATCTCCTTAAGGTACGGCAAAATCGGCGGCGCAGGTCTCCGCTCCGCCGCATACACCTCTATTTTAACACGGCGCGGACAAATTGTAAACATGCAAAGTGTAAAAGTTTTATGTTTTTCCGAAAATTGCCGTCGGGGTCTTGAAAAAATCGGGAAAAGAGAGTATAATGTTTCCCGGTGTACATGGGCGGTGCCGGTTCGGTGCCGCGCCGAGATTGTATAAACGCAAGGAGAAAACATCATGAGCACGCTGCACATTATCGACCACCCGCTGATCACCCACAAGCTGTCCATCATGCGCAACCGTAAAACAGGCTCCAAGGACTTTCGGGAACTGCTGAACGAAATTGCCATGCTGATGGGCTATGAGGTCTTCCGCGATCTGCCGCTGGAGGAGATCACCATTGAAACCCCCATCACGAAAATGAAGGCCCAGATGGTGTCCGGGCGCAAGCTCGCCATTGTCCCGATACTCCGTGCCGGCCTCGGCATGGTGGACGGACTGCAGAATCTGGTTCCCGTAGCGAAAGTCGGACACATCGGCATGTACCGCGACCCGAAAACGCACCTGCCGATTGAGTACTACTGCAAGCTGCCGACGGACATTGAGGAGCGCCTGGTTGTGCTGGTGGATCCCATGCTGGCTACAGGCGGTTCTGCCGTTGACGCGCTCTGCAAGCTGAAGGAGCACGGATGCCGCAACATCCGCTTCATGTGCCTTGTGGCAGCTCCCGAGGGTGTCAGGGCCGTGCAGGAAGCGCATCCCGACGTGGACATCTATGCTGCCGCGCTGGACGAGCGGCTCAATGAGAATGCTTATATTGTCCCCGGCCTGGGCGATGCCGGAGACCGCATTTTCGGCACGCTGTAAAGGAAACAGCAAGGCGTCCGCCTAACCGTTTACGCTTATATTTTCACCGAGGACTGTCGGATTCCCGTCGGCAGTCCCCGTTTTTTCGCAAAGGAGGCTGTGCCATGCGCATCATAAAAGTCGGAAAGAACGATGCCGGTCAGAGATTGGATAAGTTTCTGACCAAGGCGGTAAAGGGGCTTCCCTCCTCACTGATGTACAAGTTCATCCGGACAAAGAAAATCAAGGTCAACCGGGCGCGGGCGGAACAGTCCCGCCTGCTGTGCGAAGGAGACGAGATACAGCTGTTCATCAAGGACGAATTCTTCGGAGCACCCTCGGAGGACAAAAGCGCCCTTGCCGCTATCCGCCCCAAGCTGGACATCCTGTACGAGGACAGTCATATTCTGCTGCTCAACAAGCGTCCCGGCGTACTGGTTCATGAGGATGTCTCGGGTGGCGAGAATACGCTGATCCTGCATGTGCAGGCGTACCTGTACGGAAAGGGAGAGTATGACCCCGCGGATGAGCAGTCCTTCTCCCCTGCCCTGTGCAACCGCATCGACCGCAACACGGGCGGCATTGTCATAGCCGCCAAGGACGCCGAGGCGCTGCGTGACATGAACCGTCTCATCCGGGAGGATCAGCTTTCCAAATACTATCTGTGCCTTTGCCACGGACAGATGGAGCACCCCGCCGCGACGCTGCACGGCTACCTTTCCAAGGACAGCGCCCGCAACCTCGTGCGCGTGGAGGATTACCCCTTCCCCGACGGGCGGGAAATCATCACCAAGTACCGCGTGCTGGACACGCACGGCAAAGGCGCGGATGCGGTGTCCCTGCTGGAGGTCGAGCT
This sequence comes from Erysipelotrichaceae bacterium, assembly GCA_963609805.1. GTDB lineage: Bacteria > Bacillota > Clostridia > Oscillospirales > CAG-272 > CAMEON01. Next base: position 16,399 of record CAVDLN010000022.1, read on the forward strand.
TGTCACGGGGCGCACGCATCAGATACGCGCACATCTCTCGCATATCGGGCATCCTCTCCTGGGAGACGGAAAATACGGCATAAACCGCTCGGATCGCCGGGACGGCTTCAAGTACCAGGCCCTGTACGCATGGCGTCTGAATTTCGACATTCCCGGGGACGGCGGATGCCTCTCCTACCTGCGCGGACGCTCCTTTCATCTGAATCCCGAGGACATCTGGTTTACAAAAGGCTACCGGATTCCGCTGTCCGGCAAGGGGGATTCCCATCCATGAGGCGGGGCTCTTTTCTGCCGTCGGTTATGCCGCGATGGGTATTTTGGGTTTTGCTTCTGTCCGGCGCGCTGCTTTTGGGCCTGTGCATTCTGTTCCCTGCCCTGGGTGTTCTGGAATGGGTCGCGCTGGTTCCCTCCGGGCTCGCCATCCTCACGGCCGCGCGCAGTAAAACCGTCCGTCTGCGGCGCATGTACGGATACGGATTCTGCTTTTTCGGCTGCTTTTATCTGGTAAATTTTCACTGGTTCCTGTATATGTATCCGCTGACCTTCGCAGGGCTGTCGGATGCCGCCTCGGCGGTGGTGGTCTGTGTGGCATGGTTCGGACTGTCCGCTCTTCAGACCGTAGGGGCAGCAGCCGTATTCCCGCTCTTTGCCGTCGCCGTGCGCGGGAAATACCTGTCCCGCATGCCCATCCTGCACCCGCTGCTGTTTGCCGCCATGTGGACGGTTCGTGAGTGGGTTCAGGCGAACATGGGCTGGGCGGGCGTACCGTGGGCGCGCCTGCCTCTGGGGCAGGTCGGGCTGAATTTCACCCTGCAGAGCGCCGCCTACTTCGGCTCCTACTTTATCACCTTCCTGCTGGTCGCGGTAAGCATGCTGATTGCCGAGCTGCTCCTGTCTCATGAGCGGGCACGTCTGTGCGGTATTCTTGCGTGCAGCCTGCTGGTGGGGAATCTTGCCGTCTGCGGCATCCGTCTGCTGACGCGTCCTGCGGAGGGGGAAGAAATTCAGGCGGCTGCCATTCAGGGAAACATGTCCTCGCTGGAGAAATGGTCCGGCAGTTCCTCCGCCGTGTCCACGGAACGCTATGAGGCGCTCACACGTCAGGCGGCAGCTGCAGGTGCCACGCTGATCGTCTGGCCCGAAACGGCGCTGACCGTCACGATAGACAAATCCGCCTCCACGCGTGCGTGGCTGAGCAGCCTTGCGCGTGAGACCGGCGCAGCGATTCTCGTCGGCGCCTTCACCTCCGGAGAAGATGAGAGCGGCAGCGGCGGGAAATACAATTCCATCGTTGCCTTCCTGCCGGACGGGAGCATGAGCGAAACCGTGTACAGCAAGCAAAAGCCGGTTCCGTTCGGGGAATTTGTTCCGTACAGGGAGCTGGTCATGCTGCTGGTCCCCCCCCTTGCCGAAATCGGCATGCTGGACAGCGATCTGCTGGTGGGAACCCGGTCCGAGGTGTTTGATCTCGGCAGTGCGCGGATCGGATCATTGATCTGCTTTGACTCGATTTACGAAAGCACGGCGCTGGACAGCGTACGGAACGGCGCACAGCTGCTGGCGGTATCCACCAATGACTCGTGGTTTCAGGATTCCCGCGGCGTATGGATGCACAACGCGCAGTCCTGCCTGCGGGCCATAGAAACCGGGCGCTACGTGGTACGGGCGGGCAACACCGGCGTATCCTCCGTCATAGATCCGACCGGCCGCGTCACCGAGGAGCTGGATCCGTTGCTGACCGGCTATGTGAGCGGAACCGTCCGTCTGTGCGATGAGGAAACACTGTACACCCGCACCGGAAATCTGTTTGCCTGCCTTTGTGCGGCCGCATGCGCGGCGGCGGTGCTGGTTCGTCCGGTCGGGGCAGCCGTGCGGAAGCTGCGTATGCGCGGAAAAACCCGATAGGCGGCATACGCTGGCGGCATTCGCATATATGAACTTTCCGTAAATTTGATGAATGCATGGTAAATTTGTGAAGATAAACGGAAATCCCCTTGACAAAACCGAGATAAAAGGTTATAATGTCGGAAACAACGGTTTCGCGGCACTGCCCCACGGCGGCCGCAGACACCGGGACATTCAGAAAGGAGCGTTACAATGAAAAAGTCCATTCGCATTCTGGCCCTGGCTATGGCTATGCTGACTGTCGTTGCCGTTCTGGCATCCTGCAGCACGAAGCTGTCCGGCACTTATGAGGGCAAGGCAGACCTGTTCGGCATCGCCGGCGCTACCGTTACCTACAAGTTCAGCGGCAGCAAGGTGACCATTACCTCCACAGGCTCTCTGCTCGGCCTCGAGAAGACGGAGACCAAAAAGGCCACCTATGAAATCAAGGACAAGGACGACGGCACACAGTCCATCACCCTGACCTATGACGACGACACGAGCGAGACCCTTTCCTTCAAGCAGGACAAGGAGAACAAGACCATCACGATCGGCGTTGTCACCCTGACCAAGAAGTAAGATACCTTGCCGAACCGCTCCCTTCGGGGGGCGGTTTTGCTGTATGTCAACCTCTTTTCTCGGCTTTTTTCATTGACAAAAGCCCTGCCATGATATATAATGGTAGAGCAGTGCAGGCAGCCCCGCGCAGCCGCGGAGCATAGAGCCGAGAACAGAGAGCAGAGAGCAGAGAGCAGAAAGGAATATTCTCATGGAACATACATGCAGATGCACACAGGATGCGCCGCGCACCACCTCCGGTCCCCTGATGGCAACCGATGCGCTGGGACGCACGACCCCTGACCGTTCCGCCGGCGTGCCCGCCCCGCGGGAAAACCGCCTTGTCGGGCTGTTTTACTTCCTCTGGCTGGGTGAACACGGCAGACACAGGCCGTACAACGTCTCCGAGATCGCCGCGACAGACCCGCAGGCCGGCTACAAACCGGACAGCGATGTCTGGGGCGGCATCGGAACCTACCACCACTGGGGTGAGCCGTTCTACGGCTACTACTACTCGGATGACGAGTGGGTCGTGCGCCATCACATGAAGCTTATCATGCAGACGGGCATCGATTTCCTGTTTTTCGATACCACCAACGGTGTGATATACGAACACAACGTCAAACTGGTCATGCGCGTCCTGCAGGAGTATCATGACGAGGGATGGAAGATCCCGCAGGTCATGTTCTACACCAACACGGCATCCGGCAAGACCGTGCAGCAGATATATGACAAAATCTACAAGCCCGGCTACGCCCGCGACACATGGTTCTGCCTTGACGGAAAGCCGGTCATTATCGCGGTGGAAGCGGAATGCTCCCCCGAATGCCGCGATTTCTTCAACATCAAGATGTCCCAGTGGCCGAACGAGCCGGATAAACTGGGCGGTTGGCCGTGGATGGACTTTACCCGCCCGCAGCGCGTGTTCTCAAACCTGCAGGGAGTGCCGGAGATCATCAACGTGTCGGTTGCGCAGCATCCGCAACTGCGTTTCGGGGACTCTGTTCTGTACGGCGAGACGCACAACTGCGGCAGAGCCTTCCACGACGGTCGGAACGATCCCGCCCCGGACGCATGGAAAAAGGGCTACAATTTTGCCGAGCAGTTTGACCGTGCCGTGGAGACAGACCCGCCCATCGTACTGGTGACAGGCTGGAACGAGTGGATCGCGGGACGCTGGCAGGGCATCCCCGAACGTCCCATTATGTTTGTCGACTGCGCCAACTATGAGTACAGCCGCGACCTTGAAATGATGCGCGGCGGCTATTTCGACAACTACTTCATGCAGCTGACGGAGTACGTCCGCCGGTACAAGGGCGTGGAGGATACTCCGGTATTCGGCCGCCTGCCTGTCCCGGAGGGCGCCTCCGTCGGGTGCTTCCGCGATGCGGAAGCCGTCTATGACTCCTTTGACGACGGTGATTTTGCCCGTCATGCGGAGGGATACGGATGTGTGTATGACAACCGCACACAGCGCAACGCCATCCGCAAAATCAAGGTAAAGCACGACGGCGAATATCTCTGCTTCCTCCTGCGCACCAAACAGCCCGTCACGCCCTACGACGGAACCGGCAGCTGGATGCGCCTGTACCTGAACACCGAAGGCGGACAGGGCTATCAGTTCGTGCTGAACACACATCCGACGCCGGACGGCAGGACCACACTGGCACGCGTAACCGGAAGC
>CAVDLN010000023.1:0-20194 GCA_963609805.1 Erysipelotrichaceae bacterium
ACACTGGCCGGGGAAATGAGGACCAAATAAGGCTCTTCCTCACACAAGAAAGTGTAGGCATCACCGCGCAATTGCACCATCGGAATTACGCGGCGGTGCCTATAGAAAAATGCCGGGGAGACGGACCGATTGTCCGTTCCCCGGTACTTTTTTTGTTTACTGTTTACTGCTTACTGCCTGCTGCTTACTTTTCGCTCTCTTCGCTTTTTTTGTCCGGATCATCGGGATCGGTCTTGTAGGTAAAACCGCTGATGACCTTTTCGATATGTGCGCCGTAGGCAATGGATTTGTCCTCGCAGAAGGTAAGCTCCGGCGTGACACGCAGGTTCATTGTTTTTGCAAGCTGTCCCCGGATATATCCCGAGGCGGCGGCAAGCCCCCGCCCTACCTCCTTCGGATCACCCTGCAGATAGGAATAATAGATTTTGGCATACTTGAGATCGGGGGTAACCTCCGCGCCGGTAATACTGACAAAGGCCTGACTCAAGCGCGGATCCTTGACCGTACGCAGTATTTCCGCCGCAACCCGGTACATTTCCTCGTTGATGCGGTCGTGTCTGTATTTTGCCATGGTAGTTCTCTCCCTTCGAATAGGGTACGGAATAACGGTTCGGAAAAGCGGGGGAGAGCCCGCAAGGAGCCTTCCCCCGCCGTCCGCAGTCTGTCGTTTGTATTACTGCGCTGCGTCTACGATTGCGGTGAATTTAGCGGGAACCAGCGATGCGCCTCCGATAAGTCCGCCGTCCACATTGGGCTTGGAGAGCAGGTCGGCTGCGTTCTTCTCATTCATGGACCCGCCGTACTGAATGGTGGTTGCCTCGGCTACCTCGCCGCCGTACAGCTCAGCCAGAGCGGCGCGAATCTGTCCGCAGGTCTCGTCAGCCTGCTCGGGTGTAGCAGTCAGTCCGGTTCCGATTGCCCATACAGGCTCGTATGCGATGATGACGCGCTTCATATCCTCTGCGCTCACGCCTGCCAGATCCAGCTTGGTCTGCATGGAGACAACCTCACGGGTAATGCCCGCAAGGCGCTGCTCCTTGACCTCACCCAGGCACAGGATGACAGTCATGCCGGCAGCCAGTGCCGCACGGGTGCGCTGGTTCACGGTCTCGTCGGTCTCACCGAAATACTGACGGCGCTCGGAGTGGCCGATGATGACATACTGCACGCCGCACTCGGTCAGCATCTTGGCGGAAACCTCGCCGGTGTAGGCACCGTGATCCGCGAAATGGACATTCTCGGCGCCGATATGAATATTGGAGCCGGCAGCTGCAGCCTGCGCTGCGGCAATGGTGACATAGGGTGCGCAGAAGACGATGTCGCAGGCGTTCTTTCCGGCGACCATCGGCTTGATTTCGTTGATGAAGGCGGTTGCCTCGGCGGGAGTAAAGTTCATTTTCCAGTTGCCGGCAATCACGGTCTTTCTCTTGGCGCCCTCTGCCTTGTCCATCAGGCATGCAATGCCGGGCAGCTCCTTGCCCTCCAGAAATTCAAGGGAAGCGCCGCCGCCGGTGGAAATGTGCGTGATGCGGTCTGCAAAGCCGAGCTGCTCGCAGGCAGCCGCAGAGTCACCGCCGCCGACGATGGAAATCGCGTCGGAATCGGCGAGAGCCTGTGCAACGGCAATGGTGCCCTTTGCCAGCGTCGGGTTCTCAAACACACCCATGGGGCCGTTCCAGACAACGGTCTTGGCGGACTTGGCAGCATTGGCATACAGTTCCATCGTCTTGGGGCCGATGTCCAGTCCCTCCATGTCGTCGGGGATCTTGTCGGAATCGACAACCTTCACATCAATGGGTCCGTCAATGGGATCGGGGAAGTGATCCGCCACGGTGGTATCGACGGGCAGCAGCAGCTTGACGCCGTTCTTCTCGGCGGTCTCCATCATCTCGCGGCAGTAGTCAATCTTCTCGCTGTCCAGCAGGGACTTGCCGACGGTGTAGCCCTTGGCGGCCAGGAAGGTGTAGGCCATGCCGCCGCCGATGATCAGGGTATCCACCTTGGTCAGCAGGTTTGCGATAACATTGAGCTTATCCGAGACCTTGGCGCCGCCCAGAATAGCGACAAAGGGACGCTCCGGGTCTGCAAGTGCCTTGCCCATGACGGAAATTTCCTTCTGAATCAGGTAGCCGCAGACGGCGGGCAGACCGGCATACTGAACAACGCCTGCCGTGGAGGCATGGGCGCGGTGTGCGGTGCCGAACGCGTCGTTCACAAAAATCTCGGCAAACGAAGCCAGCTTCTTGGAGAATTCGGGATCGTTCTTCTCCTCGGCCGCGGTAAAGCGGGTGTTCTCAAGCAGAACGATATCGCCGGGCTTCATGGCAGCAACCTTTGCCTGTGCATCCTCTCCGACGGTATCGGCAGCGAATACAACGCCTCCGCCGAGCAGCTCGTTGAGCTTATCGGCAACAATGGAGAGCGACAGCTTCTTTCTGTCCTTGGCTGCCTTCTCAAGTGCGGCTGCACGGGCTGCCTCCTGCTCCTCTGCGGGCAGTGCGTCGATCTTGGCGATCTCCTTCTTGTTCAGCTTGAGCTTCTCATCCAGCACATTGTGGGGCTTCCCCATATGGGAGCAAAGAATGACCATCGCGCCGTGCTCCTTGAGATACTTCACGGTAGGCAGGGCCTCCACGATACGCTTGTCGGACGTGATAACTCCGTCCTTCACGGGCACGTTGAAGTCGCAGCGAACCAGTACCTTTTTACCGGATACGTCGATGTCCTCAATGGTTTTCTTGTTGTAAGTCATACAGTTTTCCGCCTTTCTTTACTGTAGGGAATCCGCCTGTCGGCTGTCCCCACTATCACATTTTACATTATACCACGGATGCGGATTTTTTTCAAGGGAAAATTTGTAAATATCTTTCCGATCGGGCGGATTTTTATATAGAAACCTTAACTATTTCCGTGCGTCCGCTTGACTTTCGCCCCCATGTGTGATATACTTTTTTCGATGGAATTTCCGTTGGAATTTCCGACGGAACGCAGAATGCGGTACAGACCGCACGGGAGGAATTATGCGTAACTTTCAAGAGCGGCTGACGGCGGCCATGCGGGAGCGGGGCATCCGCGCGTCGCAGCTGGCATCCGGGGCGGGACTGTCTCCGGCGCGCATCAGCCAATACCTGCACGGGGTATACCGTCCGAAGAGCGACGCCATTCTGCGTCTTTCCGAGGTACTGGGCGTGTCCCCCATGTGGCTGATGGGCGAGGATTGCCCCATGGAGGCAGCTCCCGCGCAGAGCAAGGCAGCCGCAGCCGACCTTCCCGGCAATCTGCTCCCCCTGCAGCTGAAGGCCTATCCGCTCCTCGGGGATATCGCATGCGGCAAGCCCATCGTGGCGCAGGAAAGCGGTAGCAACTACATCAACGCAGCCGAAACGGACGCGGATTTCTGCCTGATTGCCAAGGGCGACAGCATGGTTGATGCGCGCATCTACGACGGCGACGAGGTGTTCATTCAGCAGGCGGACATGGTGGACAACGGTGAAATTGCCGCCGTCATACTGGACGACGAGGCGACGCTCAAGCGGGTGTATTACTATCCGGAGGAGCAGAAGCTGGTGCTGTCGCCGGAAAATCCGGCATACAAGCCCATGGTTTTTACCGGGGAGGAACTGAATCACGTCCGCATTCTGGGACGCGCCGTGGCGGTTCAGGGCAAGCTGCGGTAACATGCGTCGGGACGCGGCAAATCATGGTACGGAAAGGCAGAGGTGGCAGCCGTGGGAGCAGAGAAAGAGAGAGAAAAAAACAGAGATGAAAAAAAGCGGAAACCGTCCGGGCAGATGCGGGACGGGGAGCGTTCCCCGGACAGCAGGAACCGCCGGAGCGCTGACCGGGACCGTCCGAACGGATCCGGGACGGGGCGAGGTTCCCCGCGGCGCAATCCCCCTCCCGATGGGCAGGATGACGGGCAGGTAGAACAGATTGCCATGGACAGGCTGATGCCCCTGTCCGGGCGGCAGCGGTTTTCCGAGCAGTATATGCCCTACCTGTGGGCGGCTCTGGCGCTGTTTCTGACCGTCTGTTTTATTCTGGATGTGGCGGGCAAAGCGGACACCCCGCAGGAACACCTGATGGGGTATGTGGGGTACTGGATCTGCCGCGTGCTGTTCGGGCTGTTCGGATGGGGAGCCTTCCTGCTGCCCGCCGTCAATGTCATGATGACGGTTTCGTGGCGCCGCTACTGCCGCGAGCGCATGGTGTCCTTTCAGATTTCCATGTCCGTGCTGTTCATGCTGCTGCTGGCGGCCTTCATCCATGTCTGCGTCTGCAGCACGGACACGGCATACCTGACCGCCGACCCGGCCGTGCTGTTCCGCACCGGTGCCGCGTTGAAATCGGGCGGCGTGCTCGGCGGATGGCTGGGCTGGCTGATGTATATGGGCCTGCGCCTGCCGGGATCCATTGTGCTGATGGTGATTGCCATGCCCCTTGTGTGCATGTTTCTTCTCGGCATTACGCCGAAGGACGCAGCCATGAAGCTGCGGACACTGATCCGACGGGCCGCGCGGGCGCGGCGTGACCATGCCGATGCGGAACGCAGGCGGAGGCAGGCGGAGTTTGAACAGCATGAGCAGACGGCGCAGCAGCCCGCTGCCGGGCAGAGGGAGAACGGAAAAAGGCGGCGTTGCGGGGATCGGGGCAGTACGGAGGAGGCGGCGGATGCAGCCGATACGGAACCGTTCCGCGGGCAGGACAGCCTATCCGGCAATGCGGTGCAAACCGCGGCATCCGCCGAAAAAGCCGCATCGCCCGCAGAGGACGATGCGGCATCTGCCGACACCGACACGCGGGAAGCCGCGGAACGGCGCGCCGTATGGGTGGATCCCGTTACGGGTGAGGTGCTCCGCGAGGGCGGCATGCACCGGGAAGAGGCGGCAGCGGACAGCGGGTCTGTCGGGCAGGCGGATGCCGCGGAGGCGGAGAGCCCTGCCGGGGAGCGTCCTGTCGCCGATCATACGGAAATTGATATGGCCGCCGAGCCGGAACGCACGGACGAGCTGCCGTCGCCGGACGATCCCGCGGCGGACTTCTCCGCCGCGGGTATGCCGGCAGCCGCATCGGGCGGACGCACGGCTGTTCCCGTTACGGTGCTTCCCCCCGATACATCGGTTATGACCGAGGCGTCCGGTGCCCCCGAAAGTGAGCTGCCGGCGGAATCGGCAGTGCAGACAGACGCCGCACTGCCCGACAAATCCTCCTATGTATTTCCCGACGTCAGCCTCCTCACCAGAGGAAACGACAAGTTTGAGGCGGATCCTGTCCAGATTGACAAAAACATACAGATCCTGCGGAGCACGCTGGAAAGCTTCAAAATCCACATAAAAAGCATATCCTGCTCCTGCGGCCCCACCATCACAAGGTATGAGGTGCGGCCGGAGGCAGGTGTGCGTATTCGCTCCATATCCGCTCTGGTGGATGATATTGCCCTGAATCTTGCCAAGTCGGGCGTGCGCATTGAGGCGCCGATTCCGGGAAAGTCGGCCGTCGGCATCGAGGTGCCGAACGACAACCCATCCCTTGTTTACCTGCGGAATCTGCTGGAAACGCCGGAATTCAAAAACGCAAAAAGCCGCATCACCGCCTGCCTCGGCTGCGAGGTGTCCGGCCGTCCCGTCCTGTTCGACATAAACAAAATGCCTCACCTGCTGGTATCCGGTACCACCGGATCCGGTAAGTCGGTGTGCATCAACTGCATCATTCTGAGTATTCTCTACAAGGCTACGCCGGAGGAGGTCAAGCTGATTCTGGTTGACCCCAAGAAGGTGGAATTCAGCGTATACAGAAATATTCCGCATCTGTACTGCCCCATCGTTACCGACCCGAAGAAGGCGGCCGGCGCCCTGTACTCGGCCGTTGCGGAAATGGAACGCCGCTTCGAGCTGATTGAGGAGGTGGGCGTGCGCAATCTGGCCGGTTACAACGAGGTGACGGCGGGAGACAACGAACACCCGCCCATACCGCAGATGATCATCATCATCGACGAGCTGGCCGACCTTATGATGACCGCCCCCGCGGATGTGGAGGCTGCCATCTGCCGGCTGGCGCAGAAGGGACGCGCCGCCGGAATCCATCTGATTCTGGGTACGCAGCGTCCTTCCGTGGATGTCATCACCGGTCTTATCAAGGCAAACGTTCCGTCGCGTATTGCGTTCACGGTCATGTCGCAGGTGGACTCGCGCACGATCATTGATGTGGCGGGCGCGGAAAAGCTGATCGGACGAGGTGATATGCTGTATGCGCCGGTCGGTGCGGCCAAGCCGCTCCGTGTGCAGGGTGCCTTTGTCAGCGACCAGGAAGTGGAAAAGGTGGTTGATTTCGTAAAGAGTCACAACGAGGGGCCGACATACGACGAGGACTTCATGCAGACAATCGAAATCGAGGCGGCCCGGTGCGGAACCGGCAAGAAACACGACAGCGACAGCATATCCCTCGACGATCTGGGCGGGGCCGGCGGCGACGGGGAGGACCCCAAATTCTGGGAGGCGGTCGAAATCGCCGTCAACGAAAACAAGGTGTCTACCTCCCTGCTGCAGCGCCGTGTGGGACTGGGATACGGGCGTGCCGCCAAAATTATCGACCGTATGCAGGAAATGGGCTTTGTCGGCCCGTCGGACGGAAACAAACCGCGCAAAATGCTGCTCACGCAGCAGGATCTTGCCGACATAAAGATGAACAAACGAAAGTAAGGAGAACCGGTATGTATCCGAATAAAATTATCTGGGATCTGGATCTGTACAGCATTCTTATCACGGTGGGACTGATCGTGTGCATGATTCTGATCCGCGTTCTGTCCGACAAGCGGGGACTGTCCGCCAAATGGCAGAATTTTGTTCTCGTCACAATGATTTTCGCCGTCATTTTGGGGTACGGTTCAGCCGTTGTCCTGCAGGCTTTCTACAACATGGAGCGCGACGGCGGATTCCATATCACAAAATCCACCGGGGCGACCTTCTACGGCGGTCTTCTCGGAGGCGCCGCGGCGTTCCTGCTGATCTATTTCGGCATCGGGCTTCCCCTCTTCCGCGACAATGAGCACGTGCGCAACTTTCCGGACCTTCTGTCCGTTGCCGCCTGCGGCATAACCGCCGCGCACGGATTCGGGCGGCTGGGCTGCCTGATGGCCGGCTGCTGCTACGGGCGGGCAACCGACGCATGGTACGGCATTGAAATGGTCGGCGTCGGAAAACGCATTCCCGTTCAGCTGTTCGAAGCAATTTACCTGTTTCTTCTCTGCGGCTGGCTCACAATCCGGTATGTGGAGGGCAAACGATGCGGTATGCCGCTGTACATGATGCTGTACGGCACATGGCGCTATTTTGCGGAGTACCTGCGGGACGACTACAGGGGCAATTCGCTGGTGTCATGGCTGACCCCGTCCCAGCTTATCTCCGTAATATTGGCAGTATCCGGGCTGCTGCTTCTGATACTGGAGGCGACGGTCGAGAGGAGCTCTCGTCTGCGTGCCGCGCGGGAGGAGTCGCTCCGCGCAGAACTGCTTGCGGTACGGGAGCAGATCTCAGCCGCGGCGCCGTCCTGTGCGCAGGACATGCGGGATAAAACAGCGGAAACAGTCAAAGTCGAAGACGAAAAAGAGGTTCCCGCCGCATCGGAACCGGAAAATATCGGTGCGGACTCCGCCGTGCGGGAAACCGCGGAGCCGGAAATACCCGTAAAGCCCGCCGAACCCGTCGATGCGGACATCACAGCTCCCCTGCCTGCCTTCGGCGTCATTGATGTGTCCGGCATTGCACCCGCCCGCCCCGTCGAGGAAGCGGACTTTGTGCGGGCAGACAGTTTCCGGACAGAGAAGGAGTTCATCAAATCCGAATCCTTCCGCTACGTATCCGGTCGGGAGTCCGGAACATGACGCCTGCGGTTCGGGAACGGGGAACACATCCCTTCCCCGTATGGATCTGCTACGCGGTCATCGCGGTCGGCATGGCGGTTCTGCTGTGGTTCGAAATCGGGAAACCGACGCTGAGCGGCGATCCCGTTCTTCAGCCCATCATAACCATGACGCTGACACGCGCGGTCGGCGCGGCGGTGTTCCTGTGCATTCTGCTCTGGCGCGGCTACCGGGTGCTGAATCCCCTGCGGCGGCCTTTCCTGAAATCCCTCGCGTTTTCCCTGCCCGCATGGATGGTTGTCATAAACAACGCGCCGATTCTTTCGCTGGCGTGGGGGGATGCCTTTCTGACTTATACCGCCCCCGCGTATATCCTCTGGTTCTGCGCGGAATGCCTGTCCATCGGTCTCTTTGAGGAGCTCGCCTTCCGGGGGGTGATTCTGCTTTCACTGGCGGAAAACCGACGTGCGACACGCTTTGATCTCTTCCGCTGCATTCTGCTGACATCGGCTGTCTTCGGTGCCGTGCACCTTGCCAACTTGTTTGCGGGAGCGGGAGTGGGCGCCGTTATCCGGCAGATCGGCTACTCGTTCCTGATCGGCGCCATGTGCGCGGTCGTTCTGTATAAGACCGCCAATCTCTGGCTCTGCGTACTGCTGCACGCCGTATACGATTTTGCGGGAGATCTTGTCCCGTCGCTGGGCGGCGGAAGCTGGTGGGATACGCCGACCGTCATCTTTACGGTTCTGCTCGCCGTGGCCGTCACCGTCTACTTTGTGACGGCGCTGTGGCGCATGAACCCGGCAGCGCTGGAGCGTATCTATTCGTCTGGCACAGTCGGAACGGACAAAAAAACGCATGCGCATAAGCATGGAAGAACATAAGCAGGCAAACAAGGAGGTACAATGAAATGATCTATCTGTTTTTGGCCCCGGGATTTGAGGAGGTTGAGGCGCTGTTTCCGCTGGACATTCTCCGGCGGGCAGGGCTCGAGACCGCAACGGTCGGTATCGGCGGGCGGCGCGTAACAGGCGCGCACGGCATTACCGTTGAAGCCGACATATCCGATGAGGATTTCGATCCGGCTGCGCAGGCGGAGGCCGTTATTCTGCCCGGCGGCATGCCGGGAACGCGGAATCTTGACGAATCGCCCGTCGTGGATGCGGCGCTTAAGCACGCGTCCGCAGAGGGCGCGTGGCTGTGCGCCATCTGCGCCGCTCCCTCGGTGCTGGGCAGGCGCGGGTATCTCCGCGGTCTGCGCGCTGCCTGTTTTCCCGGTTTTGAGGATGCACTGCTCGGTGCGCGGGAAATCGGCGGCAAGGTTGTCCGGGACGGAAAGGTTATCACGGCCGCCGGTGCGGGTGTCGCCATGGAATTCGGACTGGAAATCGTAAGCGTTCTGAAATCGCCGGAAGCCGCCGGGAAAATCTGCGCCGGAATTCAGGCCCCCTGACCGCCATGAGACCGGTTCGACATCAGCCCCTGCCGGGGCATCTGCCCGGGGGCGGCGTAACGCAGCCGTCGGATGACGCGCACAACACAGCCGCGGCAGCGGAAAAGAAACGGATGAGACCGCTGTACCTTGCCGCCCGGAACGCCCTGACGCGGGAGGAACGCGCCGCAGCCGACGAGGCTCTGTGCGGTGCGCTGCTCTCTTCCCCGCTCTGGCAGGCGGCACGCCTTGTCTGCCTGTATGTACCCATGCGGGGGGAGGCGGATATTCTTCCCCTTTTGAGCGCGGGACCGGCAGCGGGAAAACGGATTGCTCTGCCTGTCTGCGAAAAGGCGCACAATCTGTCCTTCCGGCTGGTTCCGGACAGCGGAGCCGATTTTCTGCGGCCCGGCCCGTACGGAACGAGGGAACCGGACGACACCTGCATTCCCCTGCCACAGAACGAGCTGGACGGGGCGCTTATGCTGATTCCGGGACTGTCCTTTGATGACGAGGGATACCGTTTGGGGTACGGCGGCGGATACTATGACAATCTGCTGCACGCACTGTCGGCGCGCGGAATAGCACCGGTTACGGTCGGTGCAGCGTATGCCTGCTGCCTTGCCGCCCGTCTGCCGCGCCGGACGCAGGATATCCCGGTTCGTTATGTACTTTCGGAAAGGGGGCTTGCGGCCGCTCATGCAAAACAGGAAAGTTTCCCGGAAAGTTTCCCGCTCTGACGGGAACGGCACGGCAAAGAGACGGTTTCGCCTTCGGCCGTTTTTGCGCGGCGAATATGCGGAATCCGCCCGTGCGGCACGGCTGGTGCTTGTGATTTACGCGCTGCTCCTGCTTTCCCGTCTGATAGACAAGGCCTTCCTGTCACGGGAGGGCGAGTATCTGAGCACGGTTCTCCTCCAGCTCCTGATATTCCCCATTCCGGCGTATGTGTATATCCGTCTGCGCGGGAAGGATTTTGTACCTTCCCTGCGCCTGCGCCGTGTGCCGCTGTCGCACATTCTTGTCATCCTGTCGGCAATCCTGTTTCTGATTGCGGGGTGCACCCTGCTTGCCATGGTATGCGGCATGCTGAATGCGCAGACCTCCTTTACGCTGTACGATACTTTCTCCTCCTCCGGAGACGGCTCGGCAGGGGCGACTGTCCGCCTGATTCTGACATACGGTGTCCTTCCGGCTTTCTGTGAGGAGCTCGTTTTCCGCGGAATACTGTGCGCCGAATACGAAAAAAACGGGATTCTGTATGCCATGACGGTCAGTGCGCTGTTCTTTGCTTTTCTGCACTTTGACCTGACGGCACTGCCCGTATACCTGTTTGCGGGGCTGTTTTTGTCGCTGGTGCTGTACATGACGCATTCCTCCGTCGCCGCCATGCTGGTTCACCTCGGATACAACCTGTTCGGGGTTCTTGCGCAGGCGGGTCTGTCCGGGTACTGCCGCAGCACCGGAAATTTAGGCCTGCTGGTCGTTCTGCTGATTGCTCTGCTTCTCCTGTCGGCCGCCGTCTTTTGCGGGGAGTCCGCCCGCATTCTGCGGCGCCGCGCCCGGCTTCGGCTGACGGATGCTCCCGACGCGCAGCAAACCCCCGGACTTTCCGCCCTGTCCGCACGCGAATTTCTTCCCGCGCTGGGACGTGCCTTCCTCTGCCCGGAGGCCATGCTGGCAGTGGTGCTGTGGATCGTCGGCGTGGTCATCAATCTGGTTCGGTAGAATTGTCCTGTCACGCCTTGACAACAGAAATGATTTGGTATATAATGTGGTAGCTTTTAGGGAATCGCACCATCGGAATTGTGCGGTGAGGCCCTGAAAAATCATTGATAGAATCCGGCGTTCCCCGAAAAACACGCGCGGCGCCGCGCAGGCATCGAAAGGTTGTAAAATCATATGGCAAAAGAAAAAATGGTAGAACAGATCACTTCCATGGATACGGATTTCGCCCAATGGTACACAGATGTGGTCAAGAAGGCCGAGCTGGCGGACTACTCCGGAGTGCGCGGCTGCATGGTTATCCGCCCGTACGGATATGCTATTTGGGAAAACATCCAGAAGGATCTGGATGCCCGCTTTAAGGCGTTGGGGCACGAGAATGTATATATGCCCATGTTCATTCCGGAGAGCCTGCTCCAGAAGGAGAAGGATCACGTGGAAGGATTTGCCCCGGAATGCGCCGTCGTAACGATCGGCGGGCAGAATCAGCTCTCCGAGCGGCTCATCGTGCGCCCTACCTCCGAGACGCTGTTCTGCGAGCATTATAAGAACGTCATCCACTCCTACCGCGACCTGCCGAAGCTGTACAATCAGTGGTGCAATGTGGTCCGTTGGGAGAAGACCACCCGTCCTTTCCTGCGGACTTCCGAATTTCTCTGGCAGGAAGGCCACACCATGCACGAAACCGAGCAGGAGGCGCGCGAGGAAACGCAGCGCATGCTGGGCGTTTACGCCGATTTCTACCGCGACACGCTCGCCATCCCCGCCATCACCGGACGCAAAACGGAGAAGGAAAAGTTCGCGGGTGCGGAGGAGACCTACACCATCGAGCCGATGATGCACAACGGTGTTGCTCTGCAGGGCGGTACCTCCCACTATTTCGGAACCGGCTTTGCAAAAGCCTTTGACATCACCTTTACCGGCCGGGACAACCAGATTTACTATCCGCACCAGACATCCTGGGGGCTGTCCACCCGTTCCATCGGCGCCATCATCATGACGCACGGCGACGACAGCGGCCTGATTCTGCCGCCGCGCGTGGCTCCGATTCAGGTTGTCATCATTCCCGCCGCTCAGCACAAGGAAGGGGTTCTGGAGGCGGCATCCGCACTGCGCGACCGCCTGAAGGACGCCGGAATCCGCGTAAAGCTGGACGATTCCGAGAACTCCGCCGGCTGGAAGTTCAGCCAGTACGAAATGAAGGGCGTGCCGGTGCGGCTGGAAATCGGACCGCGCGACATTGCAGCCAATTCCTGCGTGCTGGTAAGCCGTGCAACCCGCGAGAAGAAGATCGTGTCGCTGGACAACATTGCGGAGGATGTACGCGCCATGATGGATCAGGTTCACAGCGAGCTGCTGGCCCGCGCGCAGAAGAACCTGGAGGAGAAAACCTTTGTGGCACGCTCCTACGAGGAATTCCTGGATATTGCCGCCAATCACCCCGGCTATATCAAAGCAATGTGGTGCGGCGAAACCGCCTGCGAGGATAAGCTGAAGGATGTAACCGGCGGCGTCAAGTCGCGCTGCATCCCGTTCCATGAGGACAAAGTCTCCGACGTGTGCGTGTGCTGCGGCAAGCCCGCCAAGCACATGGTGGTGTGGGGACGGCAGTATTGATATCCGCGTGACGGCATTCCCGCCCGGATTGCGCGCCGGACTGCAATCCATTGTATGACGGAATCCGCATTCCGCAAAGAAAGGAGATTCCCGTGACCGGATACAAACCCCGCGGACGCCGCGGTACAGCCGGGACGGCATCCTCCGTCCTGCGGGACTTTCTCGGGAAAGCGGATCCCGTTCTGCTGATCAGCACGCTGGTGCTTCTCGGCATCGGACTGCTCACCATATGGGGGGCCGTGGACAATTTCGGTCTGCGCAAGCTGAAAATGCAGATTGCCATGGCGGTTCTCGGCATCATCATGACCTTCCTTGCGGCAAATCTGGATTACCATATTATTCTGGACCGGCTGTGGCTGCCGTTTCTGGTCTTTTCGGCGGGCATTTTGGCGCTGACGCTGGTGGCAGGCAACACGGGGGACGGCATTGAAACCTCCAACAAAAGCTGGCTGACTATTCCCGTCATCGGCATTGCCGTCCAGCCGTCGGAATTTGTAAAAATCACCTTCATCTGCACCTATTCCAGGCATCTGTCCGCCGTGCAGAGCCGCATCCGTTCCCCGCGCGTTCTGCCTTGGCTTGCAGTCCACGCCCTGCTGATCGTGGGGCTGATCCTGCTGTCCGGCGACCTCGGCGTAGCACTGGTGTACATTGCCATGATTCTGATGCTTCTGTTCTGTGCCGGACTGCCGCTGTGGTGGTTCGGAGGCGGAGCGCTGGCGGGGACCGTCGCGCTGCCGTTTCTCTGGAACAGACTGCAGCCGTACCAGCAGGAGCGTATTCTGGTCGGCTTCAATCCGGAGCTCGACCCGCTGGATAAGGGCTGGCAGGCACTCATGAGCCGCCAGTGCATCGAAAACGGCGGACTGTTCGGCGTCGGCATACGTTCCGGGGGCAACTATGAGGATCTGGCCGCCTCTCACACAGACTTCATTTTTGCCACGGTATGTGAAAAATTCGGCTTCGTCGGGGGCTTCCTTGTCATTGCGGCCCTGGCTGTCATGATCTGGCGGATTTTATGGATCGGACGGCAGGCAAGCCACGACGCGGGCTTCTACCTATGCGTGGGCGTTGCAGCCGTGCTGATTGCCCAATCGGCGGAGAATCTCGGCATGTGTCTGGCATTGCTGCCTGTCGTGGGGCTTACCCTTCCGTTCGTGTCCTGCGGCGGTTCCTCCGTGCTGGCGTCCTTTATACTGCTCGGCATGGTGCACTCCGTCGCGGCGCACAAACCGACAAGGCGGGTGGGGGAATAGCGAACGGGAACAGTACCTATGGCGCCCCTTTCCGATAAAAACGAGTAACGCGAGCGAACCCCGGGAGCAGCGCGGGCTGCCTGCGGGGTTCGCTTTGCGTTATGCGGGGAATAACAGCCAACTTGTGAATTTTCTTTGAACTCCCGCGCAGCACCTTGCAATTGCGCTGGAAGTATGCTATAATACAATCGTAGAGCCTCTCTTTCTGCCGTGAAAGCAGGCCATACCAGCCGGGGAGTCAGCGGCGCCCTGTACCTGAAATCCGCTATAGCAGGGGTTGATTCCCCTTTTGAGAGTCGATCATTTCGGAGTGAGTTGTTTTTTTCGTGTTGAGGAATGGGTCTTGCGCAATGCGGAGCTGTGAACCATGTCAGGTGAGGGATCAAGCAGCATTAAGCGGTGAACCGTATGTGCCGCAAGGTCGCCTGTTCTGAGCGAGAAGCGCAAAGATCGCCGGGGTGTGACATCCGAGAAAGGGGTGTATGGTCTTCTTTTACGGCAGACGCGGAGAGGCTTTTTTGCATCGTCTCCGTTTCGGTTCCTTTACCACGCAAACCATGCAAAAGGAGGGATTCGCTTGCATCAGGCACTGTACCGGAAGTGGCGTCCCCGCAACTTCGACGAGGTCTGCGGGCAGGAGCAGGTCACATCCATTCTGAAGTATGAATGCCGGACAGGGCATTTTTCGCATGCCTACCTGTTCTGCGGCTCCCGCGGGACGGGCAAGACATCCTGCGCCAAGATTCTGGCAAAGGCTGTCAACTGCGAGCATCCGACCGAGGCCGGGCCCTGCTGCGCGTGCGCCGCCTGCCGTTCCATAGACAGCGGCTCCGCCACCGACGTACTGGAGATGGACGCGGCCTCCAACAACGGCGTTGACAATATCCGCGATATCCGGGACGAGGTTATCTACACCCCGTCGGAACTGAAATACCGCGTGTATATCATCGACGAGGTGCATATGCTGTCGTCCGGCGCCTTCAACGCGCTGCTGAAAACGCTGGAGGAGCCGCCGGAGCATGTCATATTTATTCTTGCCACCACCGAGCTGCAGAAGCTGCCCGCCACTATCGTGTCCCGGTGCCAGCGGTTTGATTTCCGCCGGATTGCCACTGCGGATCTTTCCGCCCGCCTGGAAACGATTGCCAAAGAGGAGCAGATTCCGCTCGAAGCGGAGGCGGCACGCCTGATCGCCCGGCAGGCGCAGGGCGGAATGCGGGACGCAATCAGCCTTCTGGAACTGTGCGCGGGCACTCACCGCCCCATTACAACGGAGCTTGTAACGGAAACAGTCGGAAGTATCGGGCGGGAGGGCGTCGGACGCGTTGTTGCGTCGCTGGTACGGCGGGACTACAGCCGTCTGTTTGCCGCCGTGGACGACATGGTGCGTTCCTCCCTTGATTTGACGGTGTTCTGGCAGGAGCTGATTTCCTACTACCGCGATATGCTGGTTATGCGCACCGTGCCCGAGACGGATGCTGTGCGGTACCTTGACCTGACGGACAGCGAGACCGCCGCCCTGCGCGCACTGGCCGCGCGGTTTTCCAAGGAAACACTTCTCTGGCACATCGGCCTGCTGGAGGACGCCCTGTTTGCCATGCAGCGTTCCTTTGCCGTACGGCGGACAGTCGCGGAGGTGACGCTGATGCGGCTGTGCGACCCTGCACTGGATACGTCGACAGAATCTGTTCTGTCCCGGCTGTCCCGACTGGAGGAGCAGCTGGCGGGCGGAGTCACCCCGGCCGTACCGGGCACGCCGCCCGCGCCGGAGGAGTCCGCCGCGGGCGTTCCCGATAATCCGCCGGCTGCCATGTCCGACCCGCAGAAGCCGGCTGTGCCTGCGGCATCATCCGCTGCCGCGGGTTCCGCAAAGACGGTGCCTGCCGCTGCCGCGGGACAGCGTATTCTGCAGCCGCTGCGCAATTTCTGTGAAGTCGCTGACCGCGTGTCCGCAAGCGATCCCATTGTCGGCTCCTTCCTGCGCATGTGCCGTGCCTTCCGCACGGACGACGGAAAGATCGTGCTTAAATTTGACAGGGATTTTCAGTGCGAACGGGCACTGCCCGACAGAAAGCCGACCGAATCCCTGCGATGCGCGCTGTCTGTTGCCCTGGAACGCCCCGTATCGGCGGAGGATATCATCGGGGAGGTGGAAGGACAGACGCCTGCCGAATCCCCGCTTGACGTGATTATAGAAGCACTTGAGGACGATGCCGCATCGGACGGAAGTCCCGCCGCGGAAAAATGAAAAGAAAAAACGGGCTGCATAGTCCCGTATGCACACCCGCATAAACAAGTTTCAGGAGGATTTCATTATGAGAGCGAATATTCCGAAGGGTATGGGGGGAGGCCCCCAGAGCATGCAGGCCATTGCAAGACAGGCTCAGAAAATGCAGGAGGAAATGGCGGAGAAGCAGGCGGAGCTGGACGCCCGCACCTATGAGGTTCAGGCAGGCGGCGGTGCTGTCACCGTGAAAATCAGCGGGAAAAAGCAGGTTCTGTCCATCGATATCAAGCCGGAGATCGTGGATCCCGAGGATATCGAAACGCTGTCCGATATTCTGGTTGCCGGCATCAACGAGGCAATCAAGCGGGTTGAGGACACCAACGCTGCCGAAATGGAAAAGATTACCGGCGGTCTGGCAATGCCCGGTCTGTTCTGATACTGTCCGTAATTCTGTATGGCAGCCTATATCGAATCACTCCAAAACCTGGCGGATCAGTTCATGAAGCTGAGCGGCGTCGGGCGGAAGTCCTCCCAGCGTATGGCATTTTCCGTGCTGGATATGTCCGGGGAGGAGGCGGCCGCCTTCGCGCAGGCCATACTGGACGCCAAAGCCAAAATACATCTCTGCCCGATCTGCCAGAATCTGACCGATCGGGAGCTCTGCCCGGTCTGCTCCGACGAAACAAGGGACAAGAGTGAAATCTGCGTGGTAGCCGACTGCCGCACCCTGCTTGCCATTGAAAAAGTGCGGGAGTACCGGGGAACCTACCACGTCCTGCACGGCGTTCTGTCGCCGCTCAACGGTGTCACGCCGGACAAGCTGAAAATACCTGAACTTCTGCGCAGGGTCGAGGAGGGCGGCGTACGGGAGGTTATCATCGCCACAAATGCCAATGTGGAGGGCGAGACAACCGCCATGTATGTTGCAAGGCAGCTGAAAAGCTACCCCGTCAAAGTCACACGGTTGGCCTACGGCATTTCCGTCGGAACCGATATCGAGTACGCGGATGAGGTTACCCTGTATCGGGCCCTGCAGGGACGGCGGGACGTGTAGACATGCAGCCGTCTGTCCGCGCAGCGGAAAGTGCACCGTTCCGTGCCGATTACCGGCAGCCGACACATTTGCCTGCTAACCCGCCGCACGGCTGTGTGCGGCGGGTTACTATTTGTAAACAATTCATGAACATTTAATTTTCCACAAAAATCCGATTGACAAGCCCGGCTGTATATGGTACAATAGGCGAAAAACTTGGGGAAAGGAGAAAAAGATTTACCGGTATGGACGGGGACAGTACGTCTCACTGTTGTGAGAAGCCTCCTTTATGTCGTTATGTGCGCTTGAAGTGGTGTGAGTGCGACAGTTGCCTGTGTCTGCGTGAGTAGACGACGGGTTCTGTTTGTGCGCGGCATTGCCTCAGGCTTTTTCTTATTTCAATTTTCAATATCCACACGCAACGATAACGCATCGGGCAACATGGCCCGGGAGGAAAAACATACAGTCATGAAAGACAATATTATCCTGATGATACTTTTGCAGATACTGCTGATCGCGCTGAACGCCGTGTTTGCGGCGGCGGAAATCGCCGTCCTGAGTGTCAGCGAAAACAAGCTGAATAAACTGGCAGAGGAAGGAAACCGGCGGGCGCGCCGCCTGCTGAAGCTGACGAAGCAGCCCGCACGGTTTCTGGCAACCATTCAGGTAGCCATTACCTTAGCCGGCTTTCTGGGAAGCGCATTCGCCGCGGACAACTTCGCGGGCCCCATTGTTGACGCCCTGGTCAAAAAGGGTGCGGATGCCTATGTGTCCGAGTCCACCATGAACACGATTGCCGTCGTGCTGATTACGCTGCTTCTTTCCTATGTCACGCTGATTTTCGGCGAACTTGTTCCCAAGCGGGTAGCCATGCGCAAATCCGAATCGCTCGCTCTGGGTATGGCGGGTACACTGCGGGCTGTCGGCATTCTGTTTGCTCCGCTTGTCTGGCTGCTGACCAAGTCCACCAACGGCGTTCTGCGCCTTATCGGCATTGACCCCACACAGGCAGACGAGCAGACGAGTGAGGAGGACATCCGCCTGATGGTGGATGCGGGCGCCGAGAAAGGAACCATCGACCGTGAGGAGCAGAGCATCATTCAGAATGTGTTCGAATTTGACGATCTGACCGCCGGGGAAATTGCCGTGCACCGTACCGAGGTCACGATTCTGTGGATCGAGGACGATATGCAGAAATGGGACGAAACCATTCACAAGGGACGGTTCACGTTCTACCCCGTGTGCGGCGAATCCAAGGACAACATCATCGGTGTGCTGAACGCCAAAGACTACTACCGGCTGGACAGCAAGGACCGGAATACGGTCATGGCAGAGGCCGTAAAACCTGCCTATCTGGTGCCGGAAGGCGTCAAGGCGGATGTCCTGTTCCGGAATATGCGCAAGACGCGCAACAAATTTGCCGTCGTGCTGGACGAATACGGCGGCATGGCAGGCATCGTCACGATCACGGATCTGATTGAACGGCTGGTGGGAGATCTGACCAACGCGGACGACAGCATGCAGCCCGCCCCGGCCGACATAGTCAAGCGGGAGGACGGCGACTGGGAAGTGCGCGGTACCGCAGACCTGACAGAGGTTCAGGAAGAGCTGGACGTGGAGCTTCCCACAGAGGACTGCGACACATTCGGCGGGCTTGTCTTTGCCGAACTGGGCACGATTCCGGAGGACGGGACAACCTGCGATGTGACGATCGGACGGCTTGAAATTCATGTGCTGAGCGTTTCCGACCATCAAATGGAAATGGCGCTGGTTCATGTCCTGCCGCGTGAGATCCCCGACGACGAGGATGACGAAAAGGACGAGGACGACGACGGGGACGAAAAGGACAAAGCCAAAGACAAAAAAGAGAAGGAATAATCCGGAAAGAAAAACACCCTCTTCCGTAAGGAACAGAGGGTGTCTTTTCCGTTTCAAGACCTCGTGGGTGACAGTGGCACGGCAGGAAACATCAGGCGTCTTTCTTGACATTCAGAACCTGCTTGCCGTCGTAGAAACCGCACTTCTTGCAGACGTGATGGGGCTTAACCATCTCGTTGCACTCCGGGTTGGAGCACTTCACCAGACCGGCTGCTGCCAGCTTAGTATTGTTAGAACGTCTCGAATCTCTGCGAGCCTTGGAAACTTTACGCTTTGGTACTGCCATTTTGACACCTCCTCTTTGGGCAATACGGGTACACGCGCGGGTGTTCCCGCCATGCCCCTATGTCTATCTGAGTCCCCTTACGGGTATCATTCAAAAAAATCAGGATTTGCCGCCGTCCGGGCCGTCGTCCTCATCAAACCGAACCGACGCAAGCACAGCCCAGCGCGGATCGATCTCCCGTGTATCGCACCCGCATTTTCCTTCACGCAGCGGCTTTCCGCACATCGGGCACAGCCCGGGGCAATCCTCGCTGCACAGCAGGCGCATCGGAAAAGAGAGAATCAATGCCTCACGCACCGCGTCATCCGCATCCAGCATCCCGTCGTTCAAGACGAGGTACTCATCCACATCCTCTTCCAGCTGCTCCTCGGTAAGCGTCCCCTCCGTGACAATCGTCCGTTCAAAAGGGACGGAAAACACTCCCGTCACAGGGTCAAGACACCGTGCGCAGGCACCGCGGTAGGGCACCGACGCCGTCGCAGCCAGGCGCATGTAGCCGCCCCGATTGGTTACCTCACCGACCAGGTGGGCACGATCCGTCAATTCAACACCGGCAGGCGCTTCCGGCTCAATATAGGCATCCACATCCATACGGACGGTTTCCCCCTTCAGCAGGGGTCTCAGATCCAAATTCAAGCCGAGCTCTCCTTTCACGGAACGGTTTACAAAATGCGGCAACAATAATTATACCCGATTCGCGTGTTTTTGTCAATAGTTTTGGCAAAAAAACAGGCGGAAGTATATTTTCAAAGTGACTCCCACAGTGAAAATTGCATTGAGAATTTGCTTTGCTTTCCGAAAAAACTCTTGACAAACTCCGCGATGTGTGGTATAATGCAAGAGTCGGCGGTGTGCGTCCCGCGTGACATTGTTCTTATACGG
>CAVDLN010000024.1:0-19788 GCA_963609805.1 Erysipelotrichaceae bacterium
TATCCAGAGTCACGTCATCCAGTGCCCGGGACTCATACGGTGTCCCGGCCGAATACCGGTAGGTGACATGCTCCAGTCTCAGCATGACATCCGCGGAGGGCGCACGCTCCTGCGCGGCTGCCGCCTCCGCCGCCGATTCCCGTCTGCCTCTTTTTTTGTCCATATGCGCTTCTTACTTTCCCGCCTGCCGATTTTCCGCAGCTCCGCACGCATGCCATGCCTCTAAAAGTGCGGAAGCACACTGCTCAGGCGTATTAATGTTTCCTCGGATATCCACACCGCGCCTCTGCAGATACTGTACGGCGGCCGTGCATTGGGGGACATCCAATCCGACCCGCCGCAGCACATCCGCCTGAGAAAAGACCTCTCCCGGCGTTCCGTCCAGCAAAATATGTCCCTCCGAAAGCACGATAACGCGGTCCGCGCGCGCCGCCTCATCCATATAATGGGTAATGGACAGAATCGTAATATGCTCCTCCCGGTTGAGTTTCTCCATTGTGCCGATGACCTCCCGCCGTCCCATAGGATCCAGCATGGCGGTAGACTCATCGAATATCATGCAGCGCGGCTTCATGGCTATAATGCCCGCAATGGCGACACGCTGCTTTTGGCCGCCGGACAGACGGTGCGGTTCATGCCGCGCGTACTCCGACATGCCGACTGTCCTCAGGGCGGCGTCCACCCGCTCCCGCAGCTCCGGATTCGGAATGCCGAGATTTTCCGGGCCGAACGCCACGTCCTCTTCCACGACGGTCGCCACAAGCTGGTTGTCCGGATTCTGGAATACCATACCGACCATGCGCCGCAGCTCCAGCAGGTCGCTCTCGGTCAGGTCCTCCGACATGATATCCCGCCCTCCGACCAGAATCCGGCCTTCGGCGTATGTATAATCGTCAATCACCAGATTGATAAGCTTGGCAAGCGTCGATTTTCCGGAGCCGTTCCTGCCCAGAATGACGGTATACTCTCCCTCCCGGATGGTCAGGTTGATATGCGACAACACCTGCTTTCCGCGCCCGTCCTCCCCGGGATAGGCATAGGAAAGGTCTTTGATTTCAATAAAAGGCGCGCTTTCTGTCCGATTCTCCATACGGCGTTCTCCTTTCCGTCCGGCCTTTGCGAAATTGCGATTCCAAGCGCCGGAATCAATCGGTGTTCTCCGCGGATTCCCACCGCACACTGCCTCCGCACGGCAGAGGTGAACCTGTCTCGCGGACAGGCAGGCACAGTTCACCCGCCTCTGCTCTGCCGCCATGCCGCGGCTTTATGCTCAGATCCACGATATAACGCATCGTCATCGGGGACAGGCCCGTCGTATATGTGTTCAGAAGGAAAAACAAAGCTCTGTCCGACAGAAGCTTTTCCGCCTGCGCCACCAGCCCGCTCACATTGTCCTCCAGTTTCCAGACCTCACCGCCGGGACCTCTTCCGTACGAGGGCGGATCCATAATTATGCCGTCATACCTGTTGCCGCGCCGTATCTCACGCTCCACAAACTTACTGCAATCGTCCACAATATAGCGGATCGGTGCCTCGGCAAGCCCGGACAGGCGGGCGTTCTCTTTCGCCTGCGCGGTCATTCCCTTGGAAGCATCCACATGAACGACGGCTGCGCCTGCCGCCGCCGCGGCCACGGTTGCACCGCCTGTATAGGCAAACAGATTCAGCACGCGTATCTGCCGTTCCGGCTCTTTTTTCAGTGCGCGGCGGATAAGAGCCGAAAACCAGTCCCAGTTGGCTGCCTGCTCCGGGAAAAGCCCCGTATGCTTAAAGCCCATCGGGCGCAGAACAAACCGCAGCCGATCGCCGTAACGGATGTACCACTCCGCGGGCATGGTATTTTTCACCCATGCTCCGCCTCCGGTTGAGGAGCGCCGGTAGATACCGTTTGCCTTTTTCCACATCGGCGATGCCGCACATCCATGCCATATCACCTGCGGATCGGGCCGGATCAGAATGTAATCCCCCCATCTCTCCAGGCGTTCGCCGTCCGATGTGTCCAGGAGCTCGTACTCCTGCCAGTTCTCTGCACTCCACATGCGTTCTTTCCTCAATTCTTGTTGTAATATTCCGCCAGACGGGAGCATCCCGTGTGCGCGTGGCACACGGCTATCGCCAGCGCGTCGGCAGTATCGTCCGGGCTCGGCGCAGCCGGCAGACTCAAAAGCTTCGTGACCATCGCGATGACCTGCCGCTTTTCGGCCAGTCCGTATCCGACCACTGCCTGCTTTACCTGCATCGGTGTGTATTCCGCCATAGGTATGTCGGCCTCGGCACCCGCAAGCAGTATGATCCCCCTCGCTTCCGCTACCCGAATGCCGGTGGTTATGTTCTTGGTAAAAAACAGCTCCTCGATCGCCATCTGGTCCGGATGATAGTTTTTCAGGAGTGCTTCCATACCGCGGCGTATGGCGAGAAGCCGCTGCGGGGTTTCCATTCCCGCCGGAGTTTCAATCGATCCGTATCCCAGCGTCCTGAATCGGGATCCGGTGTAATCAATAACGCCCCAGCCGACAATAGCCAGTCCCGGGTCAATTCCGAGTATGACCATACACCGTTCCTCCTCTTTCCATGCGGGGATTCATTATACCACAAACTGCCCGTCAAGTCAAATACCCGTCGGGCAGGTATTTCACATTTTGGGGATTTCTCCCGACGATTCTCCGTCCCTGTTTGCAATCAGTTCCCCGGCGTAAGGCAGCGTCAGGATCCAGTCGCACAGAACATGCCACTCGGCCAGCTTGTGATTGCGCCGCGCGTAGTAAATGTTGATGAGATTCTCGTAATTCATGGTAACGGTACGCATCTGGTTGTAGGAAGACGGCAGTGTCTGGATGATGTTGTGCCACGGCTGACGGTTTTCCTTATCGGCAAGATACTTGATTCTTTCCGACTCGAGATATGCGATAACGGCATCCAGCATATGCAGACCGCCCTCATCCATCCGATCGCAGGAAAAATCCTCCCTTGAAAACGGTTTCGCATGAATTTTATGCATGGTGGATGTGGAATTTGCCACAGTTCCCACCTTGTAGGTATCAAATTCCTTCCACCAGTACAGCGGCCCCGTAATATCGGCGGAAACAAAAATCTGTCTCAAAAATTTCCTGTGGTCACTGCCGGCCCGTGACAGCCGGACGGCGAGTCCCAGATCGTTTTCCCCCAGAATATATTCTCCCGCCTCGTTGTAGCCGCTGTCCATGCGATCCCAGCTGTTCATGGGATTGCGCGCTCCGCGGATGGCGTTCTCAAGATTCATAACACTTGTACGCTGTACAGTCAACATAAGATATTGTCCTCCCTTTTCTTTCCCGATTCTCAAAGGCGTGTCACGACGAACCCGCGCTCCCGCAGCACCACCTCACCGGCAGGCTGCTGCCCGTCCGGCGACAGCATGTACACATGCACGTCCTCCCGGGGAGTGACCGCATGCGGCACGCCGTTCTCCCACACAACACGCACGGTATTCACCCCGCACCAGACGGAATCATCCGCGCATGCAAACTTTGGTGCATCTCCGGGCCTGCGGAGCATCACCATCACGGCCCCGTGCGGATTGACGTTCTCAAAAGTCAGCGAATCGCGCAATCCGATAGGCTTGCCTTCCAGGCAGTTCACCGCGAGTGCCCCGTCCATTCCTATCCTTGAAAGGTCAAAGCTCAAATCGGTCATCCGGTCTCCGAAATTGAACAGCGCCAGAAATTTTGTCTCCGCATCGTACTCCAGCACAACGGCCGAGGGATACGGCTGCTCAAAGAAATCCACCGGGTGCCCTGCCGCGCCGAGCGGCGGAATCAGCCGTGTAAACAGGCGGCGTCTCCCGGGACTCAGTTTCTCCAGCTCGTCATTTGACAGAATTTCGCCGCCCGACATGGCAGCCGATACCGCCAGCAGCTCCGCCTCCGCATAGGTACAGTTAAATCCGTCCCCCGTATCCACGTCGCGGAGAACAACCCCGTCGGGGTCATTGATATACACCCTCCGATGGTAGAAAAACCGTCCGGTCACGGTCGTCACGCAGTTTTTCATGATTTCCCAATAGGAGGGGTTGTTTTTGCTCTTGCCCCAAATAATGTCCGCGGATGTGCGTGAGCCGTCGGTTATGCCTGCTCCGACCAGCGTAGGGGCACCGCACAGCAGCAGAAAGGCATCCGGTCCGACCGCGTCCCGCACGGTCTGCAGAGCACCACGCAGCACCTCCATGCGGAAGCCGTGACGGAAGCGTACAAAATCCCCCCGTCCGTTGAAATATCGGATGGCGGCGGCAAGGAAATCCAGCTTGAAGTAACTTGCCCCATAGCGTTCAACCATTTCACGGAAGGTGGAATGCAGGTGGGCGCGGTATGCCGGATCGCCCAGTTCAAACGGGTGATAATGCTCCCCTAAAGTAACTTCCTCACGGGAAAGGTGCTTCAGCTCCCCATAGTACTCCGACTGGTCATCCAGCAGCCACGGCGCAAGCCACAGTCCGAAATGCATGCCCCTGTCGCGGACATACCGTCCCGTGCCCTCCAGCCCGGACGGGAATTTGGCCGGATCCGGAACCCATCTGCCGCAAAAACTGCCGCTCCTCTGCCAACCGTCGTCAATCTGGATGAGGTTAGCCCTTCCGCCGGCATATGCCGCCTGACCGTCTGCGGCACGCCGGATTTTCTCCTCGTCGACATCCGCGTAGTAGCAGGACCATGAACACCAGCCGACCGGAAGCGGCTTGTCGGGACGCGCGCCGTTGCAGGCGGTAACCGCATCGCCGTATACCCTGAGCAAATCGGTCTCGTTATCTGTCCCTTCCGCGGTCATGAAGCGTTCCAGCACATAGGCCTTCTCTTTCGACAGCACACGTTCCTCAAAATCAAAGTGCAGCGTCATGACGCCCCCGTGCAGGTGAATCTCGGAAAAGAATCGGTGTGCCGTCAGCAGCCCGCACAGAAACACCTGCCACGTCTGCAGATTTTTGAATACGGCCATATTCGCAACCGTCCCCGTTTCGTGTCCGGCGTAGGGAACGACCTTCGTAAAATCATTCGTGTGCGCCGAATCATCGTAGTAATACAGCTGCTCCGGAGCGGAAAGCAGGTCGGCGGGAAGCGGGATGTCGTATTCAACGGCAGTCAGTACCATACATTCCCGACGCGGGGTCAGCGTCAGAGTGTATACACCGCCCGTACGCACGGAGGACAGATCAAAATTGTCCGACCCGATACCGGAACGCAGCGTCTCCGTGCTCCCGTCCGGGTATATCAGGCGAACCTCCGCGGCAATCTGCTCATTCATGGGTTCTCTCCTCTCACAACTCTCACAGCTCCGTCCCGGCGCCGCCTGCCTGCCGTTTCAGACAGCCGCGCCGAGAAAACCGCTGATTTCTATAGTAATGTGAACGTGTCGAAAAAGCGTTCGATAACCGATTTGGAAGCCGATGCACGCCCCTGGAGCATCTCGGCGGATCCGCCTCCGCGTGCATTCAGTTCCCCGCGGATTATACCCGCCGCCTTCCGCAGATCCAATGTTTTTTCACGGCGTCCGATAACATAGGTGTACCCGTTCTCATCCGATCCCGAGAAAATACCGCATATGCCGCCGCATTTGGGCACAACCAGATTCAGCAGCCGCCGCATGTCCTGCGCGTTGAGATTCTCCTCAAAAAGGCACATGTTTCCGTCCGTTTCCGGCAACGCCGATGCACGCATTTCCTGCATTTTCCGACGCAGCTCACCCATGCGCCGCTGCAGTTCCCCGTTCTCGGCGCACACCCGCCGGAAGGCCTCCGCCGCCTCATCCTGCCGGACAGACAGCGCCGTTGCAATCTCATAAACGGTTTCATACCGCCGGCGGTAATCCAGAAGCGCACGGCTGCCCGCTTGCATGTGTATGCGGATTCCTCCCTTGTAGTGCATGAAATCCAACAGCTTAACCATTCCTATCTCGCCCGTATTGCTCACATGCGGCGCGCAGCAGGCACACCGATCACACAGCGTATCTCCGTCACCGATCTCCACGATGCGCACATGCTCTGTCAGCGCAAGCTTGGAGCGATACACCATGCCGGCAAGCTCGGCGGCATCCGGATAGTAAGCGTGAACGGGAAGGCACGCCCGAATACGGCGGTTTACCTCATCCTCTATGTCATCCAGCTGCCCGCGCGTCAGCACGCCGTCAAAATCCAGCGTTACGTCCGCATCCCCCAGATGGAAGCCGACATTGTTGTATCCGTATTTCTCATGCACAAGTCCGGAAACCAGATGCTCGCCTGTATGACACTGCATCCGTTCCCGCCTGACAGCCTCATCAATCTGTCCGTGCACAACTCCGCCGACCGGCAGCGGCGACGGCAGAAAATGCAGTATCCGTCCGCCCGCATCCGTCTGCACGTCCGCAACGGGAATCCCGTCCAGAAAACCCGGGTCTGCCGCCTGTCCGCCGCCCTCCGGGAAAAAAGCGGTGCGATCCAGTATGGCGGCATACCCGCCCCCCGCGCATGCGTCGCAGCTCAGAACGCGGGCTGTGAAACCAAACAGATGGCTGTCGTCATCGAAAAGGCGCAGTGTTGCCTCCATGCGATATAAACTCTCCTCTCCGGAAGCCCCGAGGAGTCCCTGTGTCAAAAACGGCACAGAGAAAATCCCTTCAAAGCATCCCTATTTGTCATGATATATGATACAAAAACGCACATCCGAATTTGTGCAGACTCACAAAATTTATTTTGTTCCCGAAATCTGTTTCATTTTTTTTTGCGTTATGCTATAATTATACAAACAGCGGTACGCGGGCCTTTTTGATTTCCATGGCCCGAAAGCCGCACCAGGAGGAACGAGTATGGCAATCAAAATGAGAGTTCTTTACAATTCGGGAAAGAAAGGCATGGCTCAGTTCGCCACGGCAGTCAAAGAAAAATTTGACCTTCCCGTCAACGCTATCAGCGGAAAATTCCCGCCGGAGTATCCCTGCGACAAGGAGCGCATTGTTATTCTTGCGATCTCCGCCAAGTCTGAAATGCCGGACGATCTGCGCCGCTTCTGCAGCGGGCTGAACAAAACGCAGGCACAGAATGTGGCACTGCTGGTGGACGGCAAGCAGGCGGACGCAGACAAAATCGCCGACGCTATCCGCGCGGCAGGCACCAATCTGGTCGGCGTGAAGGTCATCACGCTGGGCGGTTTCCTGTTTATCGGCGGAGCGCTGGATGACGCCAAGAAAACCGAGCTGCTCGGCTGGGTCGACGAAATGGTCGCAGCCTGCAAGTAACGCTCAAAATTACGCCCGCCGACATACAGCGCGGGCTCTGCCCCACGGTCTCGTGCCGGGAGAGGAAAATCTCCCCGGCATCGGCCGTGGGGCTTTTCATGCCGGCCGCATGCGGAACTCCTACGCGGTCACGCCCGTGCTTTTTACCGTTTTATTTTTCCGCGTTTTTCAGATAATCGCATGCCGCCAGCGCCGCCACCGCGCCGTCCGCAGCCGCGGTCGTCACCTGCCGCACCTGCTTCGTGCGGCAGTCCCCCGCCACAAACACGCCCGGCGCATCCGTCCTGCAGTGCTCATCCGCTGCGACATATCCTCTCTCATCCAATCGAACCGTATCGGCAAAATTCTGATTCTGCGGAATCAGGCCGATCGCCGCAAACAAACCGTCCAGCGCCAGTTCCTCTGTCCGGCTGCCGGCTGTCTCCCGAATCCGTATTCCCGTAAGTTCCCCGTCTCCCAGCAGCTCAGATACAACGCGCCCGGTCAGAATCGTCACATTATCACGGGAGCGCAGCTGATCCTGCAGGGCGGACTCTCCGGTCAGGCAGTCCAGATTCTGCACGACATACACCTTCGCCGCCAAATCGGACAGAAGCAGGGCCTCCTGCAGGGCGGAATTTCCGCCGCCGACAACGGCAACGGTGCGTCCGGCGTAAAATGCCCCGTCGCATACCGCGCAGAAAGAAATACCGTTTCCGATGAAGGATTCCTCCCGGTCAAGCCCCAAGCGGCGGTGCCGTGCACCTGTCGAGAGAATCACGGAACGCCCGATATAGTCCCCATCATCCGTGTGCAGCACCCATGCTCCGGACTGCGGTTTCATGCGCAGAACCTCCGCCGACTCCATCTCGGCGCCCAGCGCCAAAACCTGATCCACAAGCCGCTCGGCAAACTCATTGCCGGACAGTACGCCGCATCCCGGAATGTTCTCGACTTTCGGAGAAAACGTGATCTGTCCCCCAAAATTGGCTTTTTCAAGAATCAGAACGGAGCGGTTCGCGCGGCATGCATACAGACCGGCCGTCAGTCCGGCTGGTCCCCCTCCGACAATGACAATATCATATACGCGTTTTTCCGAATTCATCTTTTTTCCTTTCCCCGACACGTGGTTTCATCATAATTCAGCGATTCTCCGGGCTTTCATGCCCTGCCTTCCGCTTTTTTCGGAAAATAAACTGCTTTTGAACAAAGTAGCTGACTACGAATACGCACAAATCGGCGAGTATTTTGCAGAGAGGAACCGGCCATCCGGTCAGCTTCCATAGGTAAAGCATGACATTGCAGAGTCCGATGGAAACACCGGTAAGCACGGCAAACTGCAGGACGCTCTTCCGATCCGGTTTTCTTCGGAACACAAAATGACAGTTAATCAGATAGTTGCACCCGTTTCCGATGATCCTTGATATCACGACAGCAAGTACATCCCCCATCCGCGGCATCTTACTGCAGAGCAGGTGGTGCAGCAGACAGAAAATGCCGTATTCCAGCAGGGAGGAAATCATGGAGCTTCCGGTAAACCGAATCGTGCGCAGGTGCAGCCGGACCGAATCCAGAAAGATATGGTGGTTTGTGCGGGCCGGAGAGTTTTTTCCCTTGATATTCACTTCGCACAAACCTTCCCCGTTCCGTGAAAACCAGCGGAATTGGCGCAGTTCGTAGTCGGCGTGCTCTCCTTCCAGCTCAAGAATTTCCGGAAGGCATGACGCATCGCATACGCGGAACCCCGTCATATCATACGGCACCCGGGCACGGACAAGCAGACGAAACAGCCCGTGCAGAAGCCCGTTCCACATCCGCTGAACAAAGGAACGGCGTTTTTCGGGATGCCTGACTCCCACCACCAGCCTGTTCCGGTTTTCAAGGCGGCGTGCGGCATCCAGCAGAAGTTCTAGATCGTCCATCCCGAACAGGGAATCGGACGCCATTATCGCAACCAGCGCATTCCCCGCACACAGATGCCTGTTCTCCCGGCACTCATCCGGGAAGTCCGCCGGGATCAGCGAATCCTGAATATAGGACAGGCCCGTGCGGACGGCCGCGCCCCGTCCCCTGTGACGGTCATGGTGCAAAAGAATCATCCGCTCGTCCGGCTGTACGGTCGGAGCCGTGCCCGCGTCGCGCGCGCAGTCGTCTACGGCTACCAGCGTATACCCGCGGTCACATATCTGTTTGGTCAGAGCGGAAAACCCGCTCACTGCCGGGCGGTAACTTGGAATGACAACATATATTTTCTCCATAGTTGGGAAGCCTTTCAAAGCATGATACGCCCTTATACACGACGTATCGTTTTATTTTACGCTCTAATTATGCCGAGAGGGATAACAAAGTGTTCCCAAAATGTAAATTTTTTGAGTTTTTTGTGAAAAGAGCGGCCGCATGGCATTCACGGCAGGAAAATTTACAATCTCACTGTTGTTTCTCGGGCATATTTGCGGTACAATAAAAGGGGAAAGAAATCGGAAAGGGGAGGATTGGATTGTTCGGCTACATAAAAGTCTATTCTCCCGAGCTTAAGATGCGGGAAATGGACTGCTACCGCGGTATCTACTGCGGACTTTGCAGGACACAGGGAAAATGCACGGGACAGTGTTCGCGGCTGACACTGAGTTATGACTTTGCCTTTATGGCGCTGGTACGGACTGCTCTCGACGGCGAACAGATCCGCCTCGAGTATCGCCGCTGCCCGCTCCACCCTGCACACCGTCGGCCCATGGCGTGCTCCAACGGAGCCATGCGGCTGACTGCGCTGTCCGCCTCGATGCTGGCATGGCACAAACTGCAGGACGACTGCCGGGACGAGGCCCGCCTCAGCCGGAAGTCCCTGCGCGCAAGGCTGGCTATGCCCTGCGCCGCCTCCGCCCGACGGCGCGCGCTCCGACACGCACCTCTCCCTGCCGCAGCAGGCGCGGATACTCCGCCCCCCGCTGCGGACGGCACAGGATTGGATTCCCTGATAAGCGGCGCCATGCACGGCCTGTACGAGCTGGAAGCAAAGGCTCCGCCGTCCGTTGATGAACCGGCACAGCTGTTCGGGGAACTTCTGAGCGGACTGCTGGCCTATGGGCTGGAAGGAAACACGGCGCGCATTGCCCGCACAATCGGTCTTCACACCGGCAGGTGGATCTACATACTGGATGCGGCCGAGGACTATGCCGACGATATCCGGCACGGACGATACAATCCGTTCCGATGCCTGCTTCCGGCAGCTCCCACGTCCCTGCCGGAGGAGAACCGTGAAAGCATCCGTCTCTCCCTGTGTGCGGAGGCGTGCGGCATATCCGACGCTCTGGATCTTCTGGACATTCCCGACCGCAATGCGGAAGGCGTTATCCGCAACATTGTGAATGAGGGAATGCCCCGCACCGCCGGCAGCATTCTGTTCCCCGAAACCACCCCGAAAAGCAAACAGAAAAGCGAAAAGTAAGAGGTATACGAATCCATGAGAGACCCGTATCAGGTACTCGGCGTTCCGCAGAGCGCCACCGATGAGGAAATAAAAACCGCCTATCGGAATCTGGCCCGCAAATATCATCCGGACAAATACCGCGACAGCGATCTTGCCGACCTTGCAAACGAGAAAATGAAGGAAATCAACGAGGCCTACGACGAAATCAAGAAGCAGCGCGCCGCGGGCGCGTCTTCCGGTTCCGGCACCGGGACCGGCGGAACCGGCAGCTGCGGTCCGCAGTACGGGAACAGCCGGGAATCCTACACGGGGTACAGAACGGACCGGACGTACACAGCCCGGGAACTGTTCGGGATGGCGCGGCAGCTGATCAATGCCGGACGGTACCTGGAAGCCGAACAGCTGCTCTCCACGGTTCCCGAAAGTCAGCGGACCGCCGAATGGTATTTTCTCATGGGCTGGGTGGCATTCGGACACAGGCACTTCGTAGACGCCCAGCAGTATTTTGATTACGCCTGCGGACTCGATCCGGAAAATCAGGAGTATCGTGAGGCGCAGACACGTCTCCGGGAACAGATGAAAACCGGGAATGCGGAAAATACGGACGCAAACGAAGGGTGTTCCCCGTGTCACCTGTGCGCCGGGCTGATGTGCCTGAATCTCTGCTGCGACATGCGCCATTGCTGAGGAGGAAGCATCCGTGGCTAAACTCAATCAACCGGGCAAGGCCCGCGGCGGACATCGCCGCACAACCTACCGACTGGCCGTATGCAGCATTTTCTGTGCCCTCGGAACGGTGGTACTGGGTCTCGGCGCGCTGGTGGAACTGATTGACATAACCTGCGCTGCCATGGCAGCCATTCTCTTTTTGCCGATCTTTTACCGCTACGGAAGCGGGTATACCCTGCTCTGCTGGGCCGTCACGTCCATACTCGGAATTATTCTGATGCCGCAAAGTCTGGCTCCGTGGCTGTTTGCCTGCCTGCTGGGCTACTATCCCGTCGTCAAACAGCAGGCGGACAAACTGCCGAGGCTGTTTGCTTTCCTGTGCAAGCTCTGCATCGTCACGGCGGCTATGGCTGTGTACCTCCTCCTGTACTGGCTGCTTATGATGGGCGCGCAGGGCAGCCTGACCGATGTCATGCTTCAGGGACTCGGCGACGGGAACGCCTCCGCCGTCCTGCTGTGGGTCATGGTGGGACTCTGCGTTCTGACCTTCTTCGTCTTCGATTTGCTGATAGACAAAATGGCTGTTCTCTACCGACTGAAATGGCGGAAGCGAGTTGAAAAGTGGATGAAATAGTTTCGGAAAACTCATTCTTCAATTCTTTAATTCTTCAAAAGGAAATCATTGTATGAAAGACGGATTTTTTAAAGTCGCCACCGCGTGCCCGGTCGTCCGGGTTGCGGACTGCGAGAGCAATCTTGAAACCTGCCTCCGCCTTGCATCCGAGGCGGCCGGCGCCGGTGTAAAGCTGCTTGCTTTTCCGGAGCTGTGCCTGACGGGCTATACCTGCGGGGATCTTTTCCTGCAGGATACGCTGATCGATAACGCCCTGTGTGCACTGCGCAGGTTCGCCGCGGAAACAGCTTCCTATGACATGGCGGCGATCGTCGGTCTGCCGATCGGATACGGCGGAAAGCTGTACAATTGCGCCGCCGTCTGCAAAGGCGGACGGGTGCTGGGACTTGTGCCGAAGTCCCATCTGCCGAACTATGCGGAATTCTATGAGGCAAGGCAGTTCACGCCCGCTCCGGCCGAAAACAGGACGTACATACTCGACGGGCAGCCTGTCCCGTTCGGCGCACACCAGCTGTTTTCCTGCACGGATTTTCCGAATTTCCGCTTTTCGGTGGAAATCTGCGAGGATCTTTGGGCGCCGGTGCCTCCGTCATCCGCGGCGGCATCCGCCGGAGCGACCATCATATGCAACCTGTCGGCTTCCAACGAAACCATCGGGAAGGCCGAATATCGGCGTACCCTGATCGCAGGACAATCGGGCAGGCTGATTGCCGCCTATTTGTATGCCAACTGCGGACATGGTGAGTCAACCACCGACATGGTCTTTTCCGGGCACTCCCTGATTGCAGAAAACGGCAGCGTTCTGGCAGAGCGTGCACCGTTTGCCTCTGACCGCTCCCCCCTTCTTGTCACGGAAATCGACGTGCAGCGGCTTGCGTACGACCGTCGGCGGATGAACACATTCCATGCCGGATCTGCCGACGGTTGGACCGTGACGGATTTTTCCTTTGAGCCGGTCGATACGACACTGACCCGCCGGATCGATCCGCATCCGTTTGTCCCGAGCGACAAGGCGGAAAGAAGCCGCCGCTGCGAGTTGATTCTGACCATGCAGGCAGAGGGACTCGCCACACGCATGCAGGCAGCCCATGCGGGAAAGCTTGTCGTGGGCATTTCGGGCGGACTGGATTCCTGCCTGGCACTGCTCTGCATGGTCCGTGCGGTCGACAGGCTCTGCCGTCCGAGGCATGACGTGATCGCCGTAACCATGCCGTGCTTCGGTACGACACAGCGGACAAAGAGCAACGCGGAAACGCTGTGCCGGGAGCTCGGCGTGGATTTTCGAACCGTCAATATCTTTGACGCCGTGAATCAGCACTTTGCCGATATCGGGCATGATCCGGACAGATATGATGTAGTCTACGAAAATTCGCAGGCTCGGGAACGTACGCAGGTGCTGATGGATATTGCCAACGCGGAAAACGGTCTGGTTGTGGGAACGGGGGATCTGTCCGAGCTGGCGCTCGGATGGGCAACCTACAACGGAGACCACATGTCCATGTACGCCGTCAATGCGTCCATACCCAAAACGCTCGTACGCCATCTGGTGAGTTATACAGCCGACAGAGCCTCCCTGGCGGGGGAGACAACCCTTGCCGCGGCACTGAACGACATTTTGAACACACCGGTCAGTCCGGAACTGCTGCCTGCTTCCAAGGACGGAAGCATAGCGCAGGTTACGGAAGATCTTGTCGGACCCTATGAGATACACGACTTCTACCTGTATTACCTGCTGCGCCTGGGCGCACGCCCCGGGAAGCTGTTCCGTATGGCGCGGTATGCCCTGGGGGACAGGTACGACAATGCCACGCTGCTCCGTTGGCTGCAGGTATTTCTGCGCCGCTTCTTTGCGCAGCAGTTCAAGCGCTCCTGCCTGCCGGACGGCCCGAAAATCGGATCGGCTGCGCTCTCTCCGCGCGGCGACTGGCGTATGCCGTCGGATGCCTCGTCGGAGCTGTGGCTGCGTGAAGTTGAATCTCTGAAATCAAATTTGAAGGACGGAACAGTATGAATCTTTGCGACCCTCGCGTCATCCGGGACGTAATGTCCATATACGGAATGACATTCCGCAAGGAGCTGGGGCAGAATTTCCTGACCAATGCCTCCGTTGTGGAAGATATCGCCGACGCCTGCTCGGATACCCGCGATGCCACCATTCTCGAAATCGGCCCCGGAATCGGCGTGCTGACGCAGGAATTGGGAATGCGTTACCGCCATGTGCTGTCGGTAGAAATCGATCAGCGCCTCATCCCGCTCCTTCGCTTCACGCTGCAGGACTGCCCGCCCGGAACCGTTGAGGTAATCAACCGGGATTTTATGAAAACAGACCTGCAGGAACTGCTCGGCGAGGCCTTCCTGTCCGGCCCCGTATCGGTCTGCGCCAACCTCCCCTACTACATCACGACGCCCATTCTCATGCGGCTTCTGGAATCGGGGCTGCCGTTCCGCTTTATCACCGTTATGGTGCAGGCGGAGGTTGCGGACAGACTGTGCGCACACGCCGGCAGCAAGGACTACGGTGCCATTACGGCTGTTTTGAACTACTACGGAGAGGCCGAAAAACTGTTCCGCGTGCCGGCGGGAAACTTTATGCCGGCACCGAAGGTTGATTCCGCCGTTGTGCGGATCAGTCTTTGGAAGGAAAAGCCTGTCCGCCCGGTCAGCGAGCGGCTGTTCTTTGACACCATACGGTACGCCTTTGAGCAGCGGCGCAAAACGCTGGCCAACGCGCTGTCCGCGGGCTTTCCGGACATTCCCAAAGAGGATCTGACCTCCATGATTGCCGCCTGCGGTCACAGAACGGATGTGCGGGGTGAAAGGCTGGATACCGCCTCCTTTGCCGCCCTGTCCGATTGCATCGGCAAATGGCGCACGGAAAATTCCGTCGGGCAGGACACGCAAAGCGACGTGCAGGGTACGGATTGATTCCGATTGTATTTTTCATGAATATTGTAAAAACTATTGCCAAAATCGGCCGTTTATGGTATACTGTCCACAAATAAGGGCACTGCCCGCACAAAAGGAAGGATACTGCCATGAGCAAAGATTATATGACCGACGGACGCGCCGCATGGATTACCTATGCCAATCCGGACGGCTCCGCCCCCGCTGAAACAAAAAATCCGTGGGAGACTCCCATCGGTGCCGATGACCAGTTCGCACCAATCGTGGACAAGCGCGGCATTGCACTGTTCCGCAAGACATTCTCCGTACGGGATCTGAAGGCGGCACACGCAGATGTCACGTCTCTCGGCATCTTTGATCTGTACATCAACGGAATCCGCGTCGGACGAGCTGCCGGGCGTGACGATTCGGCGCCCTATGACGAGCTGAAACCGGGTTGGACAGACTACACCGTGCGCTGCCTCTACTATTCCTACGATATTGCATCGTACCTGAAAGACGGAGAGAACACCATCCTTGCCGCCGTCGCTCCCGGCTGGTATAACGGCCGCATCGGCCTCGGCACCTACGGCGAAACGCATATTTCCCTGCTGGCTGCCATTCATCTGACGGATGCCGACGGGCAAAGGGATCTGTACACAGACAAATCATGGGAAGCCTCCTGGGGCAGCGCAATCCGCGCCGCCGACATTTGGGACGGCGAAATGTATGACGCCAACCAGCCCTCCCTGTCCGCCGTTTCCGAAAAGAAGGATTCCCTGCACTGGGATGCCCCCACGGAGGAGTCCCGCGATATTTTCGTTACGCCGCATGTCGGTTCAACCATAACGGTCCGTCCCAATCTGACGCGCAGGCCGGAGACCGTCACAATCTATAACGGCACTGAAGACAATGGCAGCGACTTCGGAAAAATCCATGTTGTACGCACGCAGACGGAAAACAGCTTTACGCTGGCCGCCGGCGAGGCAGCCGTACTGGACTTCGGACAGAATATGGTCGGCTGGCCGACCTTTACGCTGCACGGTGCTGCCGGCACTTCCGTCCAGATTCGGTTCGGTGAGATGTTGAACGACTCCGGACTCAAGTCCCGCGGAAACGATAATCCGGAAGGCTCCATTTATTCCGTCAACTACCGCTCTGCCAAGGCAAAGCTGTGCTATATTCTGAACGGCCACGACGAGGCTTACCGCCCGACCTTCACCTTCTACGGTTTCCGGTACTGCGAGATCCGTGCAACGGGCGATGTTGCTTTTGAGAATCTGACGGCACAGGTAGTCGGTTCCGCCAATATCGAAACGGGGCATATGGAAACCTCCAACGCGGACGTAAACCGTCTGATTTCCAATGTCCTCTGGGGACAGCGCGGAAATTATCTTTCCGTCCCGACCGACTGCCCGCAGCGGGACGAACGACTGGGCTGGACCGGTGACACGCAGGCCTTCTGCTGCACCGCCGCATACAACGCCAACGTTGACGGTTTCTTCCACAAGTGGCTTCAGGATGCACGCGATTCGCAGGCGGCAAACGGAATGTATCCCGATGTCATCCCGCAGATGCGCGTGGTCGGCTTCGGCGGTGCCGCATGGAGCGACGCCGGCATTATCGTACCGTATACAATGTGGAAAATGTACGGTGACACCGATATTATCCGGGAACATTACGCCTCCATGGAGCGGTATATGGACTGGCTGGCAACCACAAACTGCGAAGGGCCCAATCCGACTTACGGAGACTGGCTTGCGTACGAGCCGACCGACGCACGCTATATCTCGGTCGCGTATTACGCATTGGATGCCCGCTATATGGCGGCCATGTCCCGTGCCGTCGGCCGGACAGACCGTGCCGATCACTATGACGCAGTCTACGGACAGGTGCGGGATCATTTCCGCAAGGTCTACTGCAATACCGATGGCGATCTGAATCCGGAAGTACGCACGCAGACAGGCTACCTGCTGGCACTCCGCAATGACCTGCTGCTGCCCGAAAGACGTTCCGATGCCGTGGCAGCCCTCAAGCAGAAAATCATCGATAACGGATACAGACTGTCTACCGGTTTTGTCGGTTCCTGCATTCTCAATGAAGTTCTGGCGGAGTTCGGTGAAAACAATCTTGCCTACTCGCTGCTTCTCCAGACAGAGAATCCCTCCTGGCTGTACAGCGTCTATCAGGGTGCCACCACCATTTGGGAACGCTGGAATTCCTACACAAAGGCAACCGGCTTCGGCGATGTCTGCATGAACTCCTTCAACCACTACGCATACGGCGCGGTGCAGGAGTGGATGTACCGGCATATAGCGGGCATTGAGACCACCGAGCAGGCCCCCGGCTTTGCGCATCCCATTCTTCAGCCGAAGCCGGATACAAGAAGCGCGTCGGAACTTCCTGCCGGTCAGGAAAGGATAACCTGGGCAAAAACATCCTTCGAATCCCCTGCCGGACTTATCGAATCAAACTGGGATATGTCGGACGGCTTTGCCTATACCTGCCGCGTCCCCGTAACTGCAACGCTTCGCCTGCCGCTTATCGGCAATGCGGACACGCTGCTCATCAACGGAATCGCGCACAAACCGGAAGAGTTCAAACAGTGCCCGTGCGGCAAGGGTATTGAAATCGAGCTGGCTCCCGGTTCCTACACCTTCATTCAGAAGTAACCGATCCTTTAAAAGCGGCGGCCGTCCGCCGACGGAACGCCCCGGCTCAACGTACGGGCGGCTGTCGTTTATTCAGCAGGAGAAAACATCATGAGCATTTTCAAGATTCCCTTCGGAAAGCTTCCCGACGGCAGGGAGACCTCCCTGTTTACTCTGCAGAACGAATCCGGTTTTTCCGTATCCCTGTCCGATTTCGGTGCAACCCTGGTCAGCGTATTGGCACCGGACCGCAAGGGTCGCCTGACGGACATTCTCTGCGGATATGAATGCGCGGATGTATATGCACGCGCAGACGGATATCTCGGTGCAACCGTAGGACGCTTCTGCAACCGCATAGCGCGCGGTCGGTTTGAGCTGGACGGCAAAGTGTACGATCGTCTGTACATCAACGACGGCGCCAATCATCTGCACGGCGGGAAAGTCGGATTCTCGCACAGACTTTGGGAAACGGCCGCTGTATCGGACGGGAAGGAACCGTCCGTTACCCTGTGCCTGCACTCGCCGGACGGTGAGGAAGGCTATCCCGGAAATTTGGATGTCTCCGTTTCCTTTACCGTGTCAGCCGACAATTCCCTCGGCATCCACTACACGGCGCATACGGACAAAGCAACCCCCGTTAATCTGACCAACCACGCTTACTTCAACCTGGGCGGTTTTGCCTCCGGCGATGTTCTGGATCAGATCCTGTGGCTGGATGCGGATTCCTACCTGCGCGGAGACGCCGGATTGATTCCGACCGGTGAAATGGTTCCGGTCGCGGGCACACCGTTTGATTTCCGGCATCCCAAGCAGATAGGGCACGATTTTCACGCTGCCGACAACGATCTGGGGCTGGCAGGCGGCTATGATCACTGCTTCAATTTCACCGGATGGGAGCGTGGAGAGCATCGGATGCTGCTGCGCGGTTCCCTGTACGATCCAGACACGGGGCGCAAGCTGGAGCTGCTGACCGACTCGCCATGCGTTCAGCTCTATACCGCAAACTTCCTGAAGAATCCGGACTTCCCGCTGCGCGGCGGATATCCGCAGAAGACGCAGCATGCGGTGTGTCTGGAAACGCAAAAAATGCCGGACAGCCCGAACCATCCGGACTTCACGGACAGCATTCTGCGTCCCGGAGCCGTTTTCGATTACACCACGGTCTACCGTTTCTCGGCAGAGTAAGCGGCGCGCACACATGCTTCCTGCCTTGCGCGCATTGCAATTGCATGAGAAGGGGCTGTAAAACCCATGTTTGGGTTTTACAGCCCCTTCTCCGTATCTCTTTCAGTTTCCGCATTCAACGCTGATTTCGTTGAACAACCGGAGCAGGTCGGAGATCTGTACTTTTTTCTTCTCATCGCCCGACACATCCAGAACGGCTCTGCCCTCATGCATCATAAGCATGCGGTTTCCGTATTCCGCGGCGTATCGCAGATTGTGCGTCACCATCAGGGTGGTCACACCCTTTTCGGCGACAATCCGACCGGTAATCTGCATGACAATTTCAGCGGTTTTGGGATCCAGCGCGGCGGTGTGTTCGTCCAGTATCAAAAGATCAATGGGCGTCATCGTTGACATCAGCAGCGAAAGTGCCTGCCGCTGACCGCCGGAGAGCAGCCCGACCGGAATATCCATCCGATCCTCCAGACCGAGTCCGACAGACGCAACCAGTTCCC
Organism: Erysipelotrichaceae bacterium; assembly: GCA_963609805.1. GTDB lineage: Bacteria > Bacillota > Clostridia > Oscillospirales > CAG-272 > CAMEON01. The sequence continues at coordinate 19,165 of CAVDLN010000024.1, forward strand.
GAAAATACTTGCCGTCCCTGCGGTGGTTGACGGCAGGGGAAAAGTCATACGGCTTTCCCTTGTTGGACGCAAGGGAAAGATTTTCCGTAATTGTCATGTCCGGAACGGTACCCATAGACGGATCCTGATAGACGCGCCCGATGGATGCGGCCCGCTTATACTCGGGCATATTGGTTACATCCGTCCCGTCAACCAGAATCCGCCCGCCGTCGCAGGGAATCGACCCGCACAGAATGTTCAGCATTGTGGTTTTTCCGGATCCGTTGGAGCCAACTACGGAGACAAAGTCCCCGTCCTGTATGTCAAGATTGAATCCGCGGAACAGATGCGACTCGTTGACCGTTCCCCTGTTGAAATACTTTTGAATTCCTTCCAGCCGAATCATACCTGCGTTCCCCCTTTTGTCCGCTTTGTCCTCAACCGGCCGAGCAGGCGCGAGATCTGCTGATTGCCAACCAGAATCAGCGCAAACAGCACCGCATTGAGCAGCTTCAGATAGATTCCGTTTGTGTCGACCAAAACGAGATAATTAAGGCAAAGCGAGTAAATAACCGCTCCGATTGCCACCGCCGTGGTGTTTTTGACAAAGCGCAAACGGGAAAACAGACTCATGCCGATAATAAC
>CAVDLN010000025.1:0-18988 GCA_963609805.1 Erysipelotrichaceae bacterium
CACTCCCTATCCCAGTGCGTGTGCGACATGATGCAATACAGCCTTTTCCGTTCGCTCATTTTCGGATACTCCTTTTTAGGCATCACTGCGCAATTGCTCCATCGGAATTACGCGGTGAAGCCTTTAGTCAAAAAAGCACACGGGTAAGCCATGTGCCTTTTTTGTTATTTCTGCGGATCTTTCCTGAATCCAAGCTTGTAGGGAATGCGGTGCCAGTAGTAGTACCCCGACGCAGCCGCGGCATGCAGCGGACGCAATCCGTGCCACAGCCGACGGTAAAACCGATAGGAACGGGAATCGGTGCTTATATCCCGTTCGGTACGGACAAAATGCGTCACCCGGCAGCATATCTGCTGCGGAAAAATCGTCTCCGTCCACGTCTGCGCGTCGCCGTTGAGAACTATCGTGCCGTCCTTACGGATTTTGTGTATCCGATGCAGGATATACGCACCGTCCATGCGGCGGGACAGAACAATGTCTCCCACACGGGGAACATAGTCCGGCTCACGCACAAGGAAAACCGTTGAACGCCGATTAAGAAGAAACGGCACCATGCTGTTTCCCGTCACCAGCAGCGGCAGCTCCTCCCCGGGACGCAGGGCGGCAATGCATGCCGCCAGTGCCTCGCGGTCAACCTGCAGGGAATGCCCTTCCCCGCCGACCAATGCCTCGCTCATCCGGCCGTCTCCCCGAATACGGATCTGTACGTCAGATCGACCGCCTCCTCATCGGGGCGGCAGCTCAGCCGGAATACCGGAACCAGCGGCATCATGCCGCCGATTGCCTCCATGACACAGTCCGTCAGGTGCGCATCCCACATAGGCAGGAAAATATGCGACACATACTGCGTCATTATCTCCGGCTCGGACAGCTGCCGGATGCTGTTCTCCGGCGCCTGATCCAAAACAACGATACCCCGCAGGGGCGTCGTGCGGTTCAGCTTATAGGGCGAAGAACCGCACCAGGGGCTTCCGTGCGCGGTGACGCCGTTCCCGTCGTCATCCAGCGTCAGAAACACCTTGTCGCCGTTGATAATTTCCGCACCACGGAACTTTGCCCACAGGCGGGCCTGCGTAGTCTTCCCGATTCCGGATCTGCCGACGAACATCACGCCGCCCCGCCCCGGCATCTCAATGAGGGACGCGTGAACAAACACGGTGTGCGCGCGCTCCGCCATATGCGAATACAGCGCCGCCAGAATCAGCTCCAGGACGCCCTCATCGCGCGGATGAATCACAAGACCCGTGGAATTGGAGTAATCCTCGTCCGACACCATGAAGTGCCCGAGACAGGAGTGTATACCGAACACGTGTGCCACCGGGTGATCGGGTGTCACACTGCTGATATCAAACTGCGTGTACCCCTCTGTCAAAGTGACCCGGCACACATCGGGATCGTTTTTTCTTTCTGCGGGAGCCTCAAAACCGGAAAGCAGGCGGCAGAAACTGCCGCCTGCAATCCGAATGTTCTGCCCCGCAATTCTGAACATTTCTGCCATCATTACGGTTGAAGGACTATTCTGTTCTCGTCAAGACAAATTAGCCTCTCGGAACAAGGCAACCGTCCAGCGCTTCCTTCTGGGCCTCGGCATCCGCACGGCCGAAGATCCAGGTCAGCAGGTCAGCTACATAAGTGTCGCCGGTGTAAACAAACTCAGACTCCATAAGCTTGCCATCGTTCACATTGTAGAAGTACGTACCGTTGAAGGTAACGCGAGCGGAAGAAGCGATGTTCTCAGAAACGTTCATCGAGAGAACAGCGGCCTTCGGTGCAACATAGACTTTCATAATAGAAACTCCTTTCATTGTGTTTCTTTGGCTCTGCAGCCTGTATTATAAACCTTTTCTTTGCACTTGTCAATAGGCTTTTCCGAATTTTCGAAAAAATTATTTTCTTACTCCGTCTTCCCCGTCGGCTGTGTCATCGGGCATCTCCGCCTGCTTTTTCAGGTATGCGGCGTGTATGCGGGCAGCCCGCCTGCATACGCACTCGGCGATTCCGTCCGCGCGGCCGCACTCCGAGGCCAGCTCGCCGGGGCAGGTCAGGCAGAATTCCGCATCCGGACAGCCGCTGCACTCCGCCGGCACCCGGACAGCATCGGATTTTTTCAGCAACTCCCTCCAGGCGGCGGGAATATCGTACGGCTCGGTCAGCTGCACGTAGTCATTTTCAAAGAATGCACACACCTGCAGGTGCCCGTGCCATGTCACAACGCCGCTGCAGCCGTAGGGGGAGCAGTTGTCGAAAGCTTTCTCTATCGGCTTGTGCTTATAGCCGGACAGCTTCTTCAGGCTCCAGTCCTCGATGCTGTCCTCCAGTCTCGCATCGCGCGGGTCGTTGTCCGTGACGCGCGCCGACGCATTGACGCCCGTCGTGATATCAAGAAATATCTTTTTTTCCTGCGCGTACGCCTGCAGCTTTGCAAGATCGGACTGATTCTGCTTTACCAGCGTGGATGTCACCTTCAGCGGAACTTTCGCCTCCCGCAAAAGGTCTATGGCATGGCTCACCTTGTCGAAGCCGTGCGGATCTCCGCACATGGCGGCATAGGTCTCGTTGTCGGCTCCGTACAGGGACAGTTTGACGCCGCGCGGCGGAAATTTAACCAGATGCTCCACCGCACGCTCGTCCAGCAGTGCGCCGTTGGTAAACAGGGACGGGTAAATTCCCTGCCGGCAGACGCCCTCGTAAATTTCCCAGAAATCCGGGCGGATCAGCGGTTCTCCGCCGCTCATGTTGACGGCAAACAGTCCCATTTCGGCGAACTGGCGTGTAATTTCCAGCCACTGCGCCGCGCTCAGAGGCTTGCCGCGCTTTTCCATCTCCGGTTTGGTCAGATGCACGTAGCACATGGGGCAGTTGAAATTGCACAGGGGCGTCAGCTCCATCGTCAGGGAAAACGGCGTGCGTGCCTCTCCGCACCACTTCCGCAGGGCAAGGAACTGCGCATAGAACGGACCGAGAAAGTCCTCTACCTTGTGTTCCTCGGCTATCATGCCTCCAGCACTCCCTGCTCGCGCAAGCTGTCCAGAAACGCCTGCGTATCCGTCGTTGCCTGCTCCTCGCCGACGTCATACTCGGCACGCAGTGCCGCAACAAGTCCTTCCAGCGTATCGGTGCCGGATTCCATGGCCTTCCAGAGCAGGTAGCCCGTCTCGGACAGCGAAACCATTCCCTTCAGCTCGGATGCGCGGGTGCCGAACGGCACAGCCATATACATGGGGCCGACCTTTCTCAGTACAAATCCGTCCTTCAGTTTGTAAGTCATTTTCTTTTCCTCCCGTTACAGTTATGGTAAATGTGTGTTTATCTACGGTAAATATGTGCTTATCGCCGCGTGTCAATCACTGCCGATAGGGTGTCGGGTCAAGCTCGGTGAAGCTCCCGTCCCCGTCCACCTGAATAATGTGGTCGGCATAAGCCAGCATGCTGGCGCGGTGCGTCGTAAGCAGGCAGATGCGGTGCGGATCGGTCTTCATGACCGCGTGCAGCACGCGGGACTCGGTTTCCACGTCCAGCGCCGATGTCGCCTCATCCATAATCAAAATCGGTGCCTCCCGGAGCAGGGCGCGCGCAATGGCAAGTCTCTGCAGCTGACCCTCCGAAAGGTTCACGCCGCGCTCTCCCAGTACGGTATTCACGCCGTCCGGCTGCTTTGTGACAAAGTCCCACGCGTCCGCGGTCTCCAATGCCGCCCGTACCTGCTCATCGGTGGCGTTCGGCGCAACCGCCAGAAGGTTATCCCGGATCGTGCCGGAGAACACACTGTTTCCCTGCGGCACATAGGCGCACAGGCGGCGCGTACTGTCCGTAATCGGCAGCTCGGCCGATCCGTCCGCCAGCCGGACTGTCAGGGAGCCGTCCTGCGGGCTGAGCAGTCCGAGCAACAGGCGCAGCATGGTGGTCTTTCCGCCGCCGGACGGGCCGACAAAGGCGAGTATCTCACCGGGCTTTGCCATAAAGTTGACGTGAGACATAACGGGTGTCTGGCTGTCCTCATAGCGGAAGGACATATCGCGCGCCTCCACCACAAGCCCGGTTTCGCGGGTCCTCGCCAGCATTTTCTTGGCAGCCTTGGCATCCGCGTCCTTCTCCGCGGGCTTCTGCGTGACTTCCATGATGCGTCCCGCCGATGTGGCAACCGAAACGGCCGTCGGAACCATGGACGTCAGGGACGAGAAGGAAGTGGAAAGCGTTGACGAAAGCGACAGAAACATGGTCATCTCGCCGTAGGTGATAACGTCCGTCCACAGGCGGTAGATAGCCCATCCGTAGCAGCCGTACCCTGCGATAAGTCCGAGAATTCCCACGGCGATGCCGACAAAAACCGACACCTTCGCATAGGAGAGCTGAATGGTCTTGTATTTATCAAGCAGCTCCTTCAGCAGCCGGCAGCGCTGCTTGGTCAGGTCAAATGCCTTCACAAGCTGTATATTCTGGAATGCCTCCTCGTTGAAGGAGAGAATCTCGCCGTTCACCTTGCGCGTCTGCTCATTGAAACGGCGCATGATTTTCATCAGCGGCTTGGCAGACAGCACCAGAATTGGCGCGGACGCAAGGGCAAAAATCGCCATGGCCCAGTCGTAGTAAAGAATGATGGCGAACGCGCCGAAAAACTGCACCAGCTGTGTGATAAGCCCCGGCAGAAAGCTGATAACGCCGGAGACAACCCCGCTAACATCCCCCTCCAGACGGTTGAGAATTTCGCCCGAGTGGAAGTCGCGCAGCGCATCCCAGCGGGAAAGCATAATCTTTTCAAACACCTCATGCCGCACCTCGTTCATAACGCGGACGCGCACAAGAGCCGTAATCCATGTGGAAACGGAGCGGAAAGCCAGCTGTCCGAGCGCCAGTCCGATCATCATTGCCAGCGCCGATATGAGCTTGTCCCTGTCCTTGGCCGAATCGGTCACGGCATCAATCAGGTTTTTGGAAGCGACCGTCGTCATAAGTCCCATGATTACGGCAATCAGCCCGATGACGACAAAGGCCGTGACGCCCAGCCAGTACTTCTTTATATAATGAAACAGCCACATCCACTCCCGCAGGTGCTTGCGCAGTTTTCCTTTGTATTCCTTCAGTTTGCCCATTCGGTTTCTCTCATTTCTTCGTGCGGAAGCACAGACTCCGCATAATTGGGTTCATTATAGCATATAAAGAGGCGGAAATCAAGGCTTTTTGCCTCTTCGGCATTTCCCTTTTGTAAACTTTTTTGGAATGTACGGGGATTTGCCCGTAAAAAAATTTGGAGGCCGCCGCAGAATCGCGGCGACCTCCCAGCCGGCCTCGCTCACTCTTCCTGCCGGACCGCCCTTCACGCCGCCAATCGGCCGAAGGTATGTCACAGAGCCAATGGACATCCCGCGTACCGAACGGAACCGTTCCGAAACGAACCCGGCGCGGACGGGGAAGCTGAAGCCGTCTGTTGCAGCCGCAGTATCGATAAGAGCCATCTCAGATACCAACAAAACCGCATTGTGATTATATCACAAAACAATCCTTCCGTCAAGCGGCAAACGCCCGTTTCTGCAGACAATATTTTTCGCCGAAGGTATAAATTTCGCGCAAACAGGTGACATGCGGCGGAATGTGTGGTATAATGCACGGGAAAACCGTACTGCCGTCGGATCGGGAAGGAGATGGTGCCGATGGAATCCCCTTGGCTGTACTGCAATACCGTTCCCGTCCTTTTGGGGGCAGCGGAGGATGCGCCTGCCGCCGGACGGCTGGCCAGACGGTTATTCCGCCGCCATCGCGTTGTCTGCTGCTGGCTCGGACAGCGCCTGTCCCTCAACCTGCTTCTGTTTGCGCGCCGCATCCCCGTATGGCCCGACAATCCGGATGACAGTCTGTGCGTATGTGTCCTACGCGACTTTGCCGCCGCTCCGGAGCAGCGCGGCAGACTGCTGGCTCTTATTCCCTGCTCGGCCGCGGCAGAGGAGTTTCTCGGGCGCTGCGAAAAAAAATTAAGCACGGACTATGTTCTGCTGTCCGGGCGGCAGAGCGATCCGCTGGAGGGACTTCTGCCGACGGAGCAGCCCGCGCCGTCCGATTCCGTACAGGCAGAGGAAATACGCTCATGACACACACTCTGCAGCAGCTTATCCGCACCATATCCCCCGAACTTTCGGCGTCACCCGCAGGGAACGGCAGCCCTGCACGTCCGACGGTCATACCCATCTCCGCCATCTGCTGCGACTCCCGCAAAGCCGGAGACGGAAGTCTGTTTTTCTGCCTGAGGGGTGCACGGTATGACGGCCACGCCTTCGCTTCGGCAGCCTACCGGCAGGGTGCGCGGGCTTTTGTCGCCGAGGAACCGCTTCCCGACCTGCCGTCGGATGCCGCCGTCGTGCAGGTAACCGACAGCCGCGCGGCCCTGGCTGATTGTTCCGCGGCATTTTACGGATACCCGGCCGGGCAGATGCGCATAGTCGGAATAACCGGGACAAAGGGGAAAACCACGACGGCATGTCTGACGGCGCACATTCTCAACCGGTGTGGCATCCCGTGCGGTTACATCGGCACCAACGGCGCGGATTTTGCCGGCGTACACCTGCCGACCGTGAACTCAACGCCGGAGAGTCTGGAAATACACCGCATTCTTCGCAGGATGCTGGATGCCGGCGTGCGCACCTGCGTAATGGAGGTATCCTCACAGGGGCTGTGGATGGAGCGCGTACGGGGCATTCCCTTCCATGCCTGCCTGTTTACGAATCTGTCGCCCGACCATATAGGAGGAGCGGAGCACCCGGATTACGCCCACTACCGCGCCTGCAAGAAAAGGCTATTCACGGACTTTCCTCTTCGGTTGGCGGTGTGCTGTGCGGATGACCCGGAGGCGGAATTTATGATGCAGGATACGGCTGCCCCGGTGCGGTATTTTTCCGTGCGGCAGAATCAGCCCGCCCCCGGCGGAAATCCTCCGGCGTGGCAGGCTGCCGACATTGTTCCCGCCCTGGAAAACGGCATTCCCGGCATGCGCTTCACCGTAATATCCTCCGCGGAAACCGTCCCATGCTTTTTGCCGATGCCGGGCGTTTTCAATGTATCCGATGCACTGGGTGCCCTGGCACTGTGCGGGGAAGGCTTCGGCATACCCGGCAGAACGGCAACAAGCGCGCTTGCGGATGCCGCCGTCCCCGGGCGGTTCGAGGTGATCAAGCATCCCGCACAGCCGAATGTAACGTACATCATCGACTATGCGCACAACGGACTGAGCCTTTCCTCCGTTCTGGACACGCTGCGGAGCTACCGTCCAGCACGGCTGATATGCCTGTTCGGGTCTGTCGGAGAGAGGACAACCGGACGCCGCGCCGAACTGGCGCTTGCGGCGGCAGGCCGCGCGGACCTCTGCATTCTGACAGCGGACAATCCCGGGCTCGAATCGCCGGAGGACATCATCCGTGAAATTGACGCGGCATTCCCGCAGGACTCCTGTCCGCGTCTGTGCATTCCCGACCGCGCGGAGGCCGTGCGTGCGGCGGTTTCTATGGCGCGCGCCGGGGACATGATCCTGCTGGCAGGCAAGGGACACGAGGAGTACCAGCTGATCGGAACGGCCCGCGTTCCTTTCCGCGAGCGCGACATCCTCCAGAGCGCGCTGGACAACTATGGCAAAGAAAACAAACGAGCCGCGGATGCCACGTAAAAGTGCATCCACGGCTCTTGCTTTTGTATAACCGTTATAGCTCTTTATGACTTGGGAATCAGTTTCATAAGCGGACGGCTGACAAAGCGAACCGCAAACGATACAGCCAGCGACAGCGCCAATGTCAGCAGAAAGATCGGCAGCACCCAGACGGCGCGAAACACGAATCCGCCGAAAAGATCCCCGTAAAAGAACATGTGGGATAACCAGATACAGGAAGAATGATCCCCGAGAAAGCACAGCGCCTTCTCAAGGAAACGAGGCATCCGGCAGACGCACAGCAGGCACACCGTTCCGAGTCCCGTAAAAACGGCGACAAAGGCCGTCTGGACAACGGCATGCGCCGCAAACATGAGAAGGAAACCGGCTCCGGCAAGGATATTGATAAGCCACGGCTTCATATTCTCTGTCAGCGCCCGCAGTTTCCCGATAATTCCGTACCGGCGGCAGACCATGCCGACGGTATAGGTGAAGCAGGATGTCATAAGCAGAGCCAGTTTGCCGACCGCCCAGTACGCAGCCGACGGCAGCGCTTCCTGCAGCCCGGCATTCAGCGGAAAGCGTATTGCGTACCCCGCCACATACAGACATAAGGCAAGCGATACGGAAAGTACCGCGGGCATTCTGTGTGCCGCTCTCGTTGACAGGGGCTGCAGTACAACCAGCAGCAGGTAGGTGTTTGCATACCACCATGCCCCGTTATAGCTGTTTTCAACAGTCAGGCAGTTCAGCAAAAACTTCACAGGGCTGCCCGGAATGCTGTCACTGTGCAGGACAAGTCCAGCGATTGCGAACAGCGCAGCCAATATCCACAGAACAATGAAAAACTTCAGAAGCTGCCGCCAGCGGGCGCGCGCCGGCTTTCCCGCCTGATACTGCATATAGTGCGCGTATCCGCTCACAAAGCAGAAAATAGGCACGCAGAAATCTCCGAACAATCCGAAATAGTAGATAAGCGGCGTTTCTCCGATCCATATCAGCGGCGTATACGGCAGATCCGTCTTGCGGCAGAACAGGTGCACCATGAGCAGTCCCAGCACCGCAACGCCCTTCAGCATTTTGGAATCCTGCTTTGAAATTTCCACAGTTTTTCCTCCTTATTCCCGCTCCGTCAACTCAAATTGTCATATCCGACCAGCGTGCGGAACAGCGTGCACGCATAAATGCGGGCGAGAAAATCATTCGGGTGATTGATGTTATTCCCGCTGATATCGCGGAACTCCACATGGTCCAGCACGGAAAGCGTCATCGAAGTCATGCAGCATACGGCGCAGGGAACGCCGCGGCTGCGGTATCGCTCGGCCATACGGATAAGGTGCGGTTCCTGCAGGTACTCTTTCCCGAACCACCCGTTTGTCGCATTCGGGTTCGGAACCATGGTAGACATAACCAGAAGGCTTGTCTGCGGCGCATCTGCCAGAACGCGGTTCAGGATTGTTTCATCATTCCTGCGGACATCCCTTGCCGCCCGACTCCCGTCATTCCCGCCGATGTCCAGCACAAACAGATCACACCCGTACGCGGCAATCAGCGGAGCCAGCTCAGTGTCATATTGGGACACGCCGTCCTCCGATGTCCAGCCGCCGACGGACGGATTTATGTATGTTATGGTTCCTCTTGTTCCTCCCACATGATCCTTGCCGGGAACGGGGCCGAGAGAGGATGCATAATGCACCGTATAGCCGAACAGATCAGCCAGCGCGTTGGTTACAAGCAGGGCGTAGGAATATTGATACGGCGCATACCCGTAGGCAAAGGAAGACGCGGCACCGTACGTGCAGCTGTCTCCGTAAAAAAATACCGTTACATCCTCACCCTTCTGCAGCTTTTCGAAAAATTCGGCATACACCCCCGCTGCGCACGGCTGGCAAAATCCTTCCCATGTATCCGAATGGGTGTAGGTTACATTAACCTGCCAGTCCGTCATAACCCTTCCCTCTCCCCAATGGGTATAGACGGACTTACCGTTGTGCTTCGTAACCAGCAGCGAATCCGAACCCGCGCCGTAGTATTTTTCGCTTGTTATGCAGGGAATGGATCCGCCCTCCAGGGCGATCAGCTTTCCGTCGGCCACTGCGTAATCGATGCCTTCCGTATATGTCCTGCTTCCGTCGTAGGAGGTCACGGAAATAACCTCGTCGATGCGGAACAGAAGGGAGCGCTGCTCGCCCGGATCGAGAAACATGACCGTCTCATTCCGAACGGTTTCGCCGGAAAAAATATCATCCATCAGCACATCGAGCCGATCCGCGGAAATATCAAGCGGGTAGATTCCGCTCACTTCCTGCGTCGAACTCCGTCCGACGGCGGCTTCGGCCTCCTCCATGGATCCGTAAAAATCAATGGCGTACAGCGTCATGGATGCGCCGACATTATCCGCACTGCCGATCCCCCAGCACCAGTCCAGCCGGAGGGTATTCAGGTATGCGGACGTGAAATTGCTGCCCGACAGATCAAACAGGATGTATTCCTTCCCGCCCGTTCCGATCGCCTCCGAGGCCGCGACGGTGCCGCCCGATACCTCCTTCTTTCTCCCGGCCGCATAGTCCAGTGCCGTATCGCCGGCAACCGCCGCATCTATGCTGACTGTGAACACGACGACCGTCTTCTTGTCCTCGCCGCCGTTCACGACATCCGACGCCGCCGTGTACCCCTTCAGGCACTTTTTCATCATCGCATGGTAGGAAATTTTCAGTGAAGGGCTGAAATTTTCGCCTTCCTTCCATGTTCCCGTGAGTGTCAGCGACCCGTCCGCATTGTACACCGCGCGGCACTGCTCCGTCTTCAGGGCAGAGCCGTTGCGTTCTCTGTCAAAGCCATGCAGATGATCCGGGCTCGTAAAACACCCGATTTCCACAGTCGGCACCGTGGCCTCGCTTTCCTGCTCTGTATACATTTCGGTTTTTCCTCCGCTGGATGCGGTTTCCGACTCCGTCGGTTCTCCGCCTGACATTGTTTCCGGGCCGGTTCCCGCAGCAGTGCTCTGCGTCCCGCCGTCCGCGCTGCAGGATGCGGCGAACAGCAGCGCGCAGGCAAGGCAGATCGACGGCACTTTGCCCGCATGATGCCTGCTTTTCATATTTATACTTTTTCCTCAATTTCTCTGCGTGCTCCGCCCTGTCGTAAGCGGGAAAACGAAAAGAGGGGAAGCCGACAGCGGTTTCCCCTCTTTTCGCTTCCGCGCAGGCAGAAATCCGTCCCTGAACGGCCGTTCGGCAGTCAGTTCCGATTACGCCTCTTCCGAAGCGGTCTCCTCGACGTCAGCCTCGACAGCCTCGACGGACGCATCGGCGGATTCGTCCGCAGATTCATCTGCAGATGCATCTGTCTCCTCGCCTGCCTCGACGCACTCCTCGCAGTTTCCCTTTCCGAGCTTCTTCAGCAGCTTATCCTTGAAGAACTTCTCAAAAATCACATACGCGCCGGCCACTGCGGCAAGAGCCGTGAAAACGATGGCAACGACCTTCAGAGCTGTGTACTTCTTCTTCTTTTTCTTCCAAAACGGGCACATGGTAAATCCTCCTTTTCACTTTTCGGTTTTTTCTGGAAAATCCCCGCACACGGCGGAGTCCCTTCTATACGCTCCCATTATAGACCGAATTCATGAACTCAGTATGAATGAATCGGCAATTTTTTTAGAGATTCGAACAATCGTCCGGCAATTTCTTTTCTTTCCTACTCTTTGAATTTCATGGTCAGCGATATGCGTTTCTTCTTCACGTCCACCGCCAAAACCTTGACGCGAACCACATCGCCGAGCGAAACCGCCTCCGACGGATGGCGAATAAACCGATTCGACAGTTGGGACAGGTGAACCAGTCCGTCCTGATGAACGCCGATGTCCACAAACGCTCCGAAATCCGTCACGTTGCGCACGGTTCCCGTCAGAATCATATCCGGTTTGAGGTCCTCCATCGACAGGACATCCTCCCGCAGAACCGGGGCATCAAACCCGTCACGGATATCGCGTCCCGGTTTCTCCAGTTCCGCGATGATATCCATCAGCGTCGGTTCCCCGATATCAAGCGTCTCGCAGACCGACTGCACGTCTTTTTTCATGACCTTCTGACGCAATCCGGACAGACCTCCGGCGGAAATATCCGCTTCGCTGTAGCCGAACATGGCAAGCAGACGGCGTGCGCAGTCATAGGACTCCGGGTGCACGCCGGTGTTGTCGAGAGCCTCGCGCCCACCCGGCACGCGTAAAAATCCGGCGCACTGCTGGAACGCCCGGGCACCGATGCGCGGAACCTTGGTTACCTGCTCACGGGAATCGAAAGCCCCGTTTTCTTCCCGATACTTCACGATATTCTTTGCGGCAGTCGTGTTGATGCCGGCAATATAGGACAGCAGCGAATAGGAGGCGGTATTGATATCGACGCCGACCGCATTGACGCAGGACTCCACCACGCCGCCCAGCGCCTCATCCAGCCGTGCCTGCTTCATATCGTGCTGATACTGCCCGATCCCGATGCCCTTCGGATCGATCTTGACCAGCTCCGCCAACGGATCCTGCAATCGGCGCGCAATGGATACGGCAGACCGCTGCATAACATCGTAATCCGGGAATTCCTCCGCAGCCAGCTTGGATGCGGAATAGATCGACGCCCCCGCCTCGCTGACAATGATATATTTGCACGGCTTTTCAACCTGTTTCAGCAGTCCCGCGATGAATGCCTCGCTTTCCCGGGAGGCCGTTCCGTTTCCGATGGCAACCACATCCACTCCGTAGTTGCGGATCAGCCGTTTGACCACGCGAGCCGCTTCCTCGGCGCGCGGCTTGATCGTCGGATAAACCACCGCGGTGTCCAGCACCTTCCCGGTCGGATCGACCACCGCCAGCTTGCAGCCGTGCGCATAGCCCGGGTCAAAGCCCAGTACCACTTTGCCCTTGAGCGGCGGCTGCATGAGCAGGTGACTCAGGTTATCCGAAAACACCTTGATGGCGCCCTCACAGGCCGTGTCAAACAGGTCATTCCGAATCTCCCGCTCGATGGACGGAGCAATCAGACGGTTGTATGCATCCGTGACGGCCTCCCTCATGTACGGCTCTGCAGGGGAATTGTTTCCGGACAGCACACGGTTGAAGAGAAAGCCCAGCACCGCCTCCTCCGGAACCGTAAGCGACACCTTGAGGAACTCCTCTTTTTCCCCGCGATTGATGGCAAGGATACGGTGGCCCGGAATTTTGCGCAGCGGTTCGGAGTAATCGTAGTATGTGGCGTATACCGAATCCTCCTCCTTGGCCGCCTTGACGGTCAGCGAGCCGGTTTCGAAAGTCAGGCGGCGAAGCTCACGCCGATAGTCCGCATTGTCCGATATTTCCTCCGCAATAATGTCCATCGCGCCCTGCAGGGCGGCGGCGGCATCCGGAACTCCCTTTTCCGGATCGACAAACCGTTCTGCCTGCTGCTCGACAGCCGGAACATAGGTCTTTTCCTGCGCAAACAGCAGAATCGCCAGATCCTCCAGCCCCCGCTCGCGGGCAACCGATGCGCGGGTTTTCCGCTTAGGACGGAACGGGCGGTAAATGTCGTCCACCTCCGTTACGGTTGCGGCCCGCTCAATAGCAGCACCGACCTCGTCGGTCAGCCTGCCCTGTGCCTCAATCAGATCCCGTACTTCCTGCTTCCGCTGCTCCAGATTCCGCAGAGCGGTCAGCTTTTCGTCCAACGTACGCAGGACGCTGTCGTCCAGACTGCCCGTAACCTCTTTACGGTAGCGGGCAATAAAGGGAATCGTATTGCCTTCATCGATCAAGGCAACGGTTTTCTCGACCTGTTCAGGTTTCAGATTCAGTTGCTGTGCCAGTGTCTGTATGATATTCATTCAATCCATTTCTCCGTTTCGCCAAAGGAAATAAACTCCGTCCGCCTTCCCGCATGGCACGCCACGTGGCATGCATTCTGCATTTTCCGGGAGCCCCGGCAGGATCAGTCCACCCGGGCAAGCTCACCGTCACCGGGAGCAAGGGTCAGCGTGTAGAAACCGTCCTGCTCGTGCGTGACAAGCCACTTGCCGGATGCTTTGTCGTAGTGCATAACACGTCTGCCCGGCGTAACGGAGAATCTGACATCCGACGGCTTCTCGTAATCCTTGTTGGCCAGCAGAACATACCCGCCGTCAAAGAATCCCGCCGTGACGGACTCGGCACGCAGAGAGGCTATGTCGCCGAATGCTCCGCTCCAATAGGTCACCTTTCCGTCCGGTACCTGTCCCAGATGGAATACCGCACGGCTCTCGCGTCCCATCAGGAGATCCCCCATGGCAGACAACTCACGGTTGATGCGCGCCACCATGCCGTAGTGCGGGGTCTGCTCACCGGTCTTGGCAATCATGCCGTTCTTCCAGTGCCACATGTCGTCCCCTTCATCGGTATCCACTCCGGGTGTCCAGTATGTAAAGTAGGACAGCCGCTCCGAGCCGTATGCCAGCGACTGAAACACCTCCCAGCGGATTTCGGCCTCGGTCAGGTTACGGTACGGTCCGTGCTCGACGACGAGAATGATCACCATGAAAGGAATGCCGGTTTCCAGACTGACCCTGCGGACATCCTCGATATTGTCAAAGAATCCGGGGCGTTCCACCTTGCGGAATGCGGCCTCGTATATCTGGTTCTCGCGCCGGTCTCCCGCGTCAACCGATTCCATCGGTTCGCCCTTGATGAAATGGTAGTGGTCATAGCTGATGACGCCCGGTTTTACCGTGTCGGCAAACTGCCGCACATGGTCGTAGTAGGTGGGATTGCCCAGCATTTCCGTCGACGCGTAATTGGGGAACAGATTATAGTACGCCTCGTGAACGGGATCCAGATCCGCCAGAATCCGGCGTATCGTCGCCAGCGCGGGGAAAGCGCCGCTGTTCGGCTCATCCACAATGTGGTAGCCGAACAATGCCGGATACCCGGCATAATCCCGCACAACGGCCCGCAGAAGCTCGGCGCGATGCGTGCCGTCTCTGACCGCGCGGTCAATCCGGTCGTCGGACAGCACAACGCGCAGTCCAAGCCGCTCGCAAAGTGCCAGAACCTCACAGTTTGTCTCGTAGCCGTAGTCGTAGGCGGCAATCAGGTTAAGCCCCGCGGCCTTCATCTCCTCGAACCGTTCTGCCGCCAGCGTGCCGTCGGCGTGACGGACGAACTTGTGCGGAACCCCGCACCAATGAGTAATCAGGAATCGGTCTGCCATGATTTTGTCTCCTTTTCACATTCAGAATGAGTGTCCGAATACTGTAAATAATGCGCATTACGTGCCCGCACCGCCGCACGCCTCCAGCGCGGCAATCTCGGCATCCGTCAGCGGTCTCCATGCTCCCGGAGAAAGAGACGGATCCATCGTCAGCGGGCCGAAGGAAATCCGCGCAAGAGATGTTATCCGGTTGTGCCGTGCCTCCATCATGCGCTTGATCTGGTGGTACTTCCCTTCATGCAGAGTGATGAATCCGGCAGCCCCTCCGCCGGCATGTTCCGTCAGTTCCACACGGCAGGGTGCCGTCACAAATGCCGCCCCGCCGCCCTCGGCCGATAGACTCACGCCGGATTCCAGTGCGGCAGCATCCTCCGCCGACAGTGGAAATTTTACGGTAAAAGCATAGGTTTTTTCCACATGGCGTCCCGGAGCCAGCAGCCGGTGCGACAGCTGCCCGTTATTGGTAAGCAGCATAAGCCCCGTCGTATGCTTATCCAGCCTCCCGCAGGGAAACAGTCCGGGCCGCAGGCGCGTAAGTTCCGGGGGAAGCAGATCAAGTACCGTGCGTTCTCCGGCGAGCCTGTCCTCGGTAGCGCTGACTACCCCGTCCGGCTTGTGCAGCATGATATAGGTGTACTGCCTGTATACAACGGTTTCGCCGCGGAATGTCACCGTATCCGTATCCGGATTCACCGGCCAGTCGGCCTGGCGTGCGGGAACTCCGTTGACGGCAACCTCACCGCGGCGGACGGCGCGCGCTGCCTCGCTGCGGCTTGCCTTGCCGCACAGGCTCAGTAATTTGTCCAATCTCATAGGCTGCCGCGCCCCTCCTCCGCTCTCCGTGTATTGTGTTTATTTTACCATATGGAGCCGGTTTTGTAAATACCTTTTGTCGGATTCGGCAATAAATTTTTGTACCGTGAAATCCGAAGCGGCTTCCGTTGCCGGAGTTTTTTGAAAATTCGGAAAAGATAACGGTTATTTTTCCTCTGCACCCCTTGAATTCCGAGCGAAATTGTGGTAGTATATTATAGGAAAAGTCGGTATGTCTGTCGCGGACTTTTTTCTCTATGTTTTCTGTTGTGCCTGCCCCGTTTCTCCGCAGAGAGAACCGTTCCCTGCGTAGAAGCTGGGCAGGAGGAAAGACAATCCATGCCGACTTACCGCAAATATCGGTCGTTATTCCCGAAGCGCACATGCCGCGCGGCGCACGTCCGTCTTCGGCAGGAGGGAGCATGGGAGAGAGTACGGCACATATCCTGTTTATCGGGGGCGTATTCGCCAAGGAAAACGAGGCTGAGGTTATCCGGCAGGCAAAAAAGAGTGTGGAGTTTTCCGCCAATGAGATGCAGCTGCGTCTTATTGCCGCCTTGAGAAAATCAGCTCCGACCGAGGTGATATCGGCTCCGTTCATCGGTCATTACCCAAACCAGAGCTCCACCCCGGTTTTCCGCGGATTTTCCGACCAACAGACGCTGTGCAGCTATGTTGCATTCAACAATTTGTGGGGCTTTCGGAATCTGTCCCGGGCGCATGCTCTCCGGCGGGCCGTTTGTGCTTTTGCAAAGACACCCGGAGGAAAAAAACTGATTGTCGTGTTCAGCGCCCACGACCCGTTTCTGGCCGCGGCAGCCTATGCCAAACGGCTGAATCCCGGAATACGGATATGCGCCGTCCTGCCGGACATGCCCCAGTACATGAACCTCGAGTCCCGCCGCGGGCATCTTTACGATCTGTTCAAGCGATTCGATACCGCATCGATATACCGCCACCTGCGGTACGCGGACGCCTCCGTTGTTCTGACAGATCCGATGGCATCGGCTCTCGGAATCTCCGACAAGCCGTATGCGGTTGCGGAGGGGATCGTGGACAGCCTGCCGGAACCGGGCAGAGAGCAGCCCGCGGGACAGCCTGCCGACGGAATCATCCGCATTGTCTACACGGGCAAGCTGTACCTTCGCTTCGGAATCGGTTATCTGCTGGACGCGTTTTCCGCCATCCAAGGCGAGCAGTACCGGCTGATCCTGTGCGGGGACGGCGACGCGGCCGATGACATCCGCCGGGCGGCGGAAAGAGATCCCCGCATCGTTTTCACCGGGCAGGTTACTCCCGAGCAGGCGGCGGCGTATGCGGCAGGTGCGGCAGTGCTTGTCAATCCCCGACGCAACAGCGGGGCGTACACCTGCTACTCCTTCCCCTCCAAAATCATCGGGTATCTGCTGAGCGGGAAACCCGTGGTCGCCTTCATGCTGGACGGCATGCCGCCGTGCTATCGCGATTTCCTGTTTGAAGCGAACCCGGACGGAGACCCCGCAGAGGCGCTCCGGGCGGCTATCGAAGCTGCCGTCAACACATCCCCTGCCGAGGCGGAACGCAAGCGGAATTCTTTCATAAAATATGCCTCGGACAGACTTCTCTCCGAAAAGGTTGCGGAAACCATCCTGCGCATCAGTTTTGACGGAAAGGATCAGCCATGCGAAAACTGAAAGTTGTTCAGCAGTTTGTCGCATCCGGTAACGGCGGCGGACTGGAAACCGAGTTTCGCGCGCTGTGCGGGCGGAACTCCCTGACATCGCAGGTTGAGTTGATCCCCGTCGTTCTGGAGCACGCCCACAGCGGTCTCAGTCCGGCCGACATCCGGTTTTACCGGCAGGCATTCCGCACCGCAAACCCGGACATCATTCACATCCGGGGAGCAGGCGTGGAAAGTCTGAATGCCGCAATCGCCGCAAAACAGGCCGGCCGCGCCAAAATTCTTGTCACGGTGCACGGCATGTTCAGCGACCTGGTGTATTACAGTCCCATCAAGCGAAGCCTTTGCCGCAATGCGGTCGAGCCGATGATTTTCGGGTTGGCAGACGGCATTTCCTGCGTCAGCGACAGAGCGGCTGCGCGCCCGGTCTTTGCGGAATACCGCCGCAAAATGCTCCCGTGCGTATACAACCGTATGCCCGTATATCCGCCGTGCCTCCCCGGGGACAGGGAGCAGGCAAGACGCACCCTCGGCATTCCCGCGGGCGCGGCGGTCGGAGTCTTTACCGGACGGATCGTGCTTGAGAAGGGCCTCGGCTTTCTGGTGGATGCGCTTCGGATGACGGACCGCCTGCCGGATAACTTTTGGCTTCTTGTCGTCGGCAGCGGAAGCTGGCTTGCTTCCATGCGCTCCACCTGCGCGGCGCTGCCGCTATCCGCGCGGATTCTGTTTACGGGACAGACGGATGATGTGCTGCCCTTCCTGCGCGCGGCGGATTTCTTTTTGAGTCCGTCCCTGCATGAAAATCTCTCCGTCTCCATACTGGAAGCCTGCGCGGCGGGGCTTCCGTGCCTTGTCACGGACGTCGGCGGCAACCCGGAAATCATCACGGAAGGGATTAACGGATCCCTGATTCCGCCGCGTTCCCCGACGGCCATAGCGGACGGTATCCGACGGATGTGCGACCCTGCCTATCGGGAAGAACTGCGCCGCCGCACCTCCGAAAAAGACTACAGCCGGTTTTCGGATGAGAATGTTGACCTGCAGCTGATGTCCGTTTACCGGGCCCTCACGGAGTGTGACAAATGATCAGTGTCATAATACCGGCTTACAACGCCGAGGCAACGATACGTAATTGTCTGGATTCCCTGCTTGCGCAGACATACGGAGATTACGAGGCAATCGTTGTCGATGACGGCTCATCCGACGGCACCGTACGGATTGCCGCATCCTATGCGGCCGCCGATAAAAGATTCCGTTTGCTGAGACAGGAAAACGCCGGCGTCAGCAGCGCGCGCAATGCCGGAATGAGCATAGCGCGCGGCGGGCTTATCGGCTTTGTCGACAGCGACGACACCGTCTCGCCCGCTTTTCTGGAGGCACTGCTGGAGCAGTACGAACCGGGTGTCCTTCCCTTTTCCGACATAATCCGAAGCGACGGGGACGGTTCCGCTCTCCGGCCGATTCCGCCCGTCCTGCCTCTGAATCGGGAGCATCTGGCGAAGGAGTATCTCTGCGGAGCGCTCGGGCAAGGCATTGCCTTCTCTGTCTGGAACAAGCTTTTCTCGGCGGATGTTCTGCGGGAATCCTCCATTCATTTCTCCCCGGAGCTGACCGTCGGAGAGGATATGCTGTTCTGCTTTCTCTACCTCCGCCGGTGTCGTGAGGTCCGCCTGGCCG
>CAVDLN010000026.1:0-18809 GCA_963609805.1 Erysipelotrichaceae bacterium
AGTATATACCATCCCCACACATCCGCCGCTTCCGTGCCGAGATCCAGCCCGCAGAAGGACATATCCAGCTCGCATACGGACTTGACAATCGGCGCGCGGGACGGATCCAGCACGGACAGCAGGTCGTAGTCGCCGCGGGCGGCGGCAGCCTTCATCGCCTGTACAACCGCCAGCTGTCCGTCGTCGGCGGTAAGGTCTGCCATGTCCGTCAGCACCCGGACGGTGTCCGAATCAAGCCGCAGGACGTAGGTCAGCGGCTGCTTGATAATGTATACCACCGCCGCCAGCAGCAAAAGCTGTATCAGCAGCGGGACGACGTTTGCGAACGGGCTGTAGCCGACCTGCTTGTACAGGGCGGTCTGCTCCTCCGCGATGCGCTCCCTGTCGCCGTAGTACTTTGCCCGCAGGCGGTTGATCTGCGGCTGGATGCTCACCATGCGGATGGAATTTCTGTGCACCCAGACCGATACCGGCAGAATCACGATTTTGGTTGCCAGCGTAAACAGAATAATGGCAATCCCGTAGTTTCCGACAAGATCGAGGCACCACCGCATGATGTACCCCAGCGGCAGGCAGATGTAGTGCATAACCGTATCCATATGTCGTTTCCCCTTTTGTCTCTCTGCGCGTCAGCGGTACAGCCAGCCGATGTCGGTGCGGCTGCATACGCTCCAGTTCTCAAAATCATTTCCCGGACCGCATACACGGAAATCAACCAGTGTGGAATCCCCGTTCTCATCGGTCAGCTCGAATATGTGATGCCGCTCGGTATTCACGCCCTCCGGCACCTCGGAGTAGGCTGTCCCCCACGTGCGATCTGTGTTCAGTCCCGCGGACCTGACCAGCGTCGGGATCAGATTCTCCTGACTCACCTGAGCCGTCGAGACGGTCAGCGGCGTGTCGGCGGCACCCGCCTCCTTGACGAACAGCGCCGTCTGCCGCGGCTGTGTCGGCTCCGCATGGTCGTCCACCGCCCACGGATGGTCTCCGGTGATGACCACCGTCGCGTCGTCGTACACGCCGAGGCGCTTCATCTCGTCCAGATACATCCGGATCAGCTTAAAGCATCCGAGCGCGGCGCGGGTCGCGCTGCTCTCCGCCGCGTTTCCGTTTTCGTCCATGCGGTAGGGCGGATGGCAGCCGTTCAGGTGAATGAAGGTGTAGGCATTCTGTCCGCCGCTGCCGTCAATCGTCAGGCCCTCGCTCACGGTCTTGAACACGCTTGCGTCGTCCAGCTCGTAGACGGGCACACCGTCATAGGTGACAAGCCCGCTGAAAGAGGCCGTGGAAATCTTGATCATCGGCTTCAGCAGCGTCGGCAGATAGCGGTACGCGGACAGCTCCAGCATGTACTTTACCAAGGACACTCTGTCCGTCACCGCATATCCGTCGGCGGAACCCAGATTGCTCGCCGTGCCCGCCAACACGGAGGCATCGCGGTAGCCGTAGTACTCCGCCGTGTAAATGCGCACGGCATAGTCATTCACCCGCAGCGCGCGGAGAAATTCCGACTGCCCGTAGGCATCGGCGAAATACTGCTCCGCGTTCCCGGTAAAGTCATTGCGCACACCTGTAATCATGGACGCAACGGCAGGGTAGGTGCGGGAATACAGCGAAATGTTGTCCGTGTAGGCGGTAAAGCCGGTCAGGAAGGAGAACACGTCGGGGTCGCTCTCCAGAAGGTCATTGTAGTTGCCGATGTCAAATCTGTCCAGCACGAAAATCACGATGTTCTTTCCGGGAGCGACCGTGTTCAGCCCCTCACCCGTCAGATACACCAGCTTCTTCAGCTCGCCGTCCGTTTCGCTCTCCGTACCGTCGGACTGCGTCTCCGTCTCCGCCTCGGTCTCTGTCTCCCGTGCGAACAGCTGCGGGATAAGCGACGCGCAGCCGACCAGCTGCATGCCGCACACCGTGACCAGCAGGATCACCGCCGTGATGCGTACCGTTTCCGCCTTTCTCATTTTCAGCGCCCCCAGCACGCAGCCGATCCCCGCGGCAATCCACAGAACCGTATCCAGTACGGCAAACCAGGCGGGCGACGCCTGCCCTCCGCCGTCGTCCCCGAGCAGCGACTGCATGCCGTAGTTGAGGAACAGCCCCTGCACGCAGCTCATTATGCCGAACCACGCCGCCAGCCCCAGGAGAACCGGGTATACCCGCTCCGGCACAAGCAGCAGCACAGCCGAGACAAGCAGCATCACCGCCAGCATCGCAAGCGCCGCCCATCCGGCGAAATCCGCCGGGGCGAATTTGAACTCACTGCTGTTTCCGACCCATATGTCCAGCGTACCGGCAAAGCAGTACGGAAAGGCAACGGCAAAAGCGCACAGCAGGGAGGCGACAAGCCTCCGTTTCCTTGTTTTTACAGGCATATCCGCAAAATCCTCCAAAGTAATAACAAGCTCGAACTTCTTTCGGCCTTCAGACCCATGTCATTATACTACACGCCGTATGTAAAGTCAAGGGATTTCGCGGAATGCGGTGTTTTTTCACGGCAGGGACTGCTTTTTTCGGGTGTCTCCCTCTGTTTTGCACAAAACCGTGTCGGGGAATTGGTGCAGGTTGCTGCTTGACGCAGCCGCCGGAAATTTGTATAATTTATACAGATTATCAATAATGATATCGATAATGCACCACCCCTTCAGTTCAAAGAGAAAGAGGAACCGAAACCATGAAAAAAACATTCTGTATGCTGCTGGCGCTGCTGCTGGCACTGCTCCCGCTTGCATCTGCGGGCGGGATTGTCCTGTCCGCCGAGGCCGACGACACCCCGGCGGACTCCCCCGCCGATGCCTACGCGGAGGGCCTCGCCGTCCTGTACTCGGGTACGCAGAACACCCGCGCGGGACAGAACACGGATTCGACCGTCTGGGAGGATCTTGTCGGCGGACATGACATGACCATCGTCACCGATGAAAAGAACCGGTTCACCGAGGAAGGGCTTGCGCTGGATTCCGCCAAACAGTATTTTCCGGATGAGGTGCGCGACCTTGTCAACGGGAACGCCTTCACGGTGGAAATCCTGCTCGGCGCCTTCACCTCCATCGGCGGCGACTTCAACACCTTCATGAACAGCGACAACGACAACTTCGCCCTGTTCCGCCGCAACTCCGGCGACCTGCTGGAATTCAAGTGGGCGGCGGTTCCCGCCGCGCAGCGCCCGACCGTCACGGACGGCCTGTACGCCCTGCAGAACGCGCTGGTCACCATCACCTATGAGGTCGGCGGGGAGGTTGTGATTTACATCAACGGAACCCGCGCCGCCGCCCGGAACTGCACCGCCGCCATGGGCGCGGACACGCTGTTTATCGGCCAGACGGGCAACAAGGCGTTCAGCACTACCTATCGCTCCCTGCGGTTCTACAGCCGTGCCCTGACGGCAGACGAGGTTATGGCAAACGCCAAGGCAGACGGCGCGGTGCCGGAGCAGGAGACCCGCCCCGTCTCCCCGGGATATGTGACCATCGCGCAGCCCCGCACCAATATCGCCGGCGATGTGGCGCTGGTCCGCCGTGTGGACAGCGGCACCGAGCTGGACACCGTCATGAGCGGAGAGGTAAAGCCCGCCGCCGTCATCTTCCGCATAAACAAGGCGCTGGAGATTACCGACAAAAACGGCACGGCGTTCCTGTCGCTGGACGATGCCATGGAGGCGCTGGCGTGGACGGTCATGCCCGTCTTTGAGCTGACCGACGCCGATACCATAGCGCCGCTGGCGGCCTACCTGAATGAAATCCGCTTCTTTGACTGCTTTGTCATGAGCGAGTACGCGGATCTGGTTCAGTCCGCCCGCGCGGCACTGCCCTCCGTCCGCGGCATCATCGATTACACCGAAACCTTCCGCGGCAAAAACGGCCTTACCCGTGAGGAGTGCATCGATCTGCGCAAGTCCCTGAAATCCTTTGACGGAACAATCGCCCTGCTGCCGCTGTCCGCGGCACGGCAGGAAACCGTGCAGTACCTGTACGACAGCATCGTCAACGTGTGGGTTCTCGCATCGGACGAGCCGGATGCCGTCGAGCGGGCGGATGCCCTGCTGTCGGGCGCTGTCGGCGTTGTTTCGGATGATACGGCAGGTCTTTACGCCGATGCCGCCGCCCTGCCCGAGAACACCATGACCCGCGTGCCGCTGAATATCGGACACCGCGGCGTCCCCGATTCCGCCCCCGAGAACACCGTGGAGGGCTCCCTGCTCGCCTATGAGGCGGGCGCGGATGTCATCGAAAACGATGTCTACCTGACCGCCGACGGGCAGGTGGTGGTCATGCACGACGAATCGACCGGCCGCACCTGCAACCGGAACCTGAGCGTTACCCGCAGCACGCTGGCAGAACTCAAGGAGCTGTACGTCAACGCGGGCTTCGAGAACGACGAAAACAAGAACACATGGCGCATTCCGACGCTGGAGGAGTATCTTGTCGCCTTCAAGGGCAAGGACTGCCGCCTGTTCATCGAGCTGAAATCCACGCAGAGCGGACTGGTGGAGGCCGTCCGCGATCTTGTCAATCAGTACGACATGTACGATCAGGTAGCCATCATCACCTTCCATGAGAGCCAGATGAAGGATATGCGGGAGCTCTGGCCGGAGATGTCGGTCGGCGCGCTGTGCGGCGGATATCTGGACGAGACGGATTCCGACGCGGACATGCGCGGCGTCATGAATTTCATAGGCAAGTACAACGCGACGCTCAACCCGTCCTACTCCGGCTACGGCGAGAACGCCATCCGCGCCGCACTTCTCCGCGGCATCGGCATATATCCGTGGACCTTCGTCGGCGACAGCTACAGGCAGCACTTCCTCTGGGGCTACAGCGGACTGACCGGCAACACGGCAGGCGCGCTGAACCGCCATACCAAGAGCATCACGCTGTCCGGCGCGGAAAACGGCGCCGGCGCGTCCGTCGGCGACAGCCTGTCCCTCACGCTCACCGCCGAGACCTACAAGCGCACCACGACCGATGTGACCTACAAGGCCCGCTTTACCTTCCTGGAGGGAGAGGATCTCGCCAGCGTTGCGGACGGCGTCATGACCTTCTCCGGAGCGGGTGACGTCACCTTCTGCGTCTCCTACACCAATACCCGCACCAAGCAGGTGCTCACCACCCAGCCCGTCACGATTCATGTGACCGATAAGGTTGAGGAAACCACCGCCGAACCCGTGACCGAGACCGCAGCCGCGGAGTCGGAAACAGCCGCCTCCGGCACCGCAGGCAGCGGCGAATCCGCAACCGGGACGCAGACCGGCGGATGCCGCTCCTCTCTGACCGGCATCGCCCTGCTTTTGCCGGCAGCCGTCTGCGCCGCACTCGCCGCCCGCCGGAAGCGCAAAGAGAATTGATTATTACCGTTACCTTCCGCCCCCGACGCAGGGGCGCATGGAGAAAAGCCCCCTTCCCAACCGGGAAGGGGGTTTTTCATGGGCAGGCAGAGACACACCTCCCGGCGGAAGGTTAACTTCCGCGCGGGAAGTTTACTTCCCGATCTGTTCGGTATCCCTCCAAAGCCCGTATACGCGGAACGCGCCGTCCCGGTGCCCGCTCTCGCCCGCCCCGGAAAACTCCAGCCGGAGCCGGAACCAGCGACAGGGGCGCGGAGGCACCGGAATGCGGGTCAGCTCCTCCTTCCCCGTGCCGGCGACACTGCCCAGCGGCTGCCATGCTTCGTCCCCGTCATAGCGGACATACAGCTTCATGAGACTGCCGACGTTCCCGCGCGCGCGGATATGTACGGCAAGCAGACGCCCGCCGTCCGGCAGAAGCGATGTATCATCGCCGAATTCCGCCGCGGCATCCGGCGTCGGCACGGCCGCAGCCGTAAAGCCCTCCCGCAGCGCGGCGCCGAACGAACGGAGCAGGTACAGGTTTCCGTCCGCCCGCTGCAGCAGGCACACGTTTCCCTGTCCCGGTGCGGTCTCGGTCGGACGGGACAGAGCCGCGGCGGACACCTCCTCCTGCCGGTACCAGCCCTTCCCGGGGCTGTACAGGTACAGGACGGCGCCGCCGTCCGCTTCGGCCGCGGACAGGTATACCCCCCGCCCGTCGCTGCCCGCGCACACACCGCGGATTCCCTCGGGCAGACCGTCGCTCACCCGTGACGGCGTGCCGCCGGCGTACCGGTACACATCCCCGCGGGAACAGTAGTACAGCGCGCCGTCAAGAGCGCAGAGTGCCGCGGCCTGCCCGGCGGGTATGCCGGGTGCCGACTGTTCCGTCAGCGCAACGCCGGACGCGGAAAGCGCGCGTCCCGCCGCATACGCGCGGCCCGTCAGGCGGCAGATTCCGTTCTCCCGAAAGAACAGCGGATAGCCCTGCCATGCGCAGCAGGCCGTAAAGACGCCCTCCCCCGCCGCAGACAGGCAAAACGGTGCCGTCTCCGGCGACGCGGGATCAGCCCAATACCAGTTCCACGGATTCCCCGCCTCGCAGGCAAACACGGACTGCCCGGCAAAGCCGTACAGTCTGTCCCCCACGGCACACAGTCCGTCCGGGTCGGGCATGACCCGCCGCACGCGCGCCGTAAAGCTGCCCCGCGCGGGGAAACCGCCCTCCACGCAGAGGTGCGTGGAGGTCAGGGCGGATATCCGGTAGTATCCGTTCAGCGCCGCGGCGGCTTCTCCGTCGTCCGCGACATCCAGCCGGATGCCGTCCCCCACACGGAATCCCGCCTCCGTCAGTCCGCCCGACGGCACGGTCAGGTAGACATTGTCAATCGTGACATTTTCCATGTCACCCGTGTCCGCCGCGAAGCCGCGCAGGCTGCCGTCCGAGGCGTCATACACCAGCCCGTCGGGCAGGATGAAAAGCAGCTCCCCGAAGGAGGCAAACCGCTTGTCCGTGTCTCCGACCGTTCCCAGCCGCGTAAACCGCCCGCAGGCGGAGGACGAGAACAGCCCCGTCCCCTGCGCGAAAATGATTTTTCCCCGGTGAACCGTCAGCCCGTGCGCCGCTCCCTCCGTCGGAGCGGTCAGGTACAGCGGGCGCGCGCTGCCCGTCACCAGCGCGGGATACCCGCAGGGAGTCAGATTGCTCATGGCGCACAGCGTGTCGGCGGAGGCTCCTCCCTCCCCCGCAAGACCGCCGAACGCCGTGCAGCCGTGCCGCGCATGCAGGAATTTTCCGGGCAGGCGGTCGGGCAGGAGGAACACCTCCCCCCGCCCGTCGTCAGGCAGAATGCTCATGCCGTCCCGCCTCCCCCCGCCGCGCCCTCCAGGGACGCAATCCGCGCGTCAAGCTCCCGCAGAAGCGTATTCAGGCGGACGCACAGCTGCTCCGCCTCACGGCTCAGCGCCGCAAGGTATTCCTCCGTCCGTACAAACCGTCCCTCCGGCGCGCCCGTGTCCGGGACATAGCGCCCGACAGTCAGGATAAAGTCCGTGTTTCTTCCCGTCTCTGTCTCCGCCATGCCGTCACCTCCCCGCCCGCATAAGGTATTTGGCGTAGCTGCGGTACGCCGTGTTGAACAGCGCGGCGCCCGTCTCATAGCGGGCGGTATCGCCGCCGGTATAGGCAAGCAGCGCCGCCAGGTACATCCAGTATATCTGGTCGTAGGGGAACGGAACGGTCATCTCGCCGTCCGCTTCCGTCTCCTGCACCGACTCCGGCTCCTGCCGCAGCAGCTCGACCTTTATGCGCCCGTCCAGCTCCGCCAGCCAGCGGCTTTTCACCTCCCGCGGCACGGCATTCGGATACAGCCCGTCCGCAAAGGACAGGCAGGTATTGACAGTCATGCTCTCTCCTCCCCCGACTTATCCCAGTTTCGCTTCCGCCTCGCGGAAACGGTCCTGCTCGGCCTCCGCCAGCGTGGCGGCGCACATATCCTGAATCTCGGACTGATCCAGCACAAGCGCGAACTTGCGCTTGACCGTGATCCATTTTCCCCGCTCAATCAGGCAGTTCCGCCCGTTGACCGCGACATACACGCGGTCACGGTAGCGGTCGTTGTCCCGGAACAGACGGATCTTCACCGGCTCATTGAGGTACGCCTCCGCATCGTATACGCATTCATTTTCCATATCGACTCCTCCGTTCTTTTCCGCATGATCGGTATCAGTTGTTCTCGCCGGACTCAAAGGTGGATGCCGTCTCGATGCGCACCATGAACGCCTCCACCAGACGGACCGTTACCTTGTTTGCCTTCCAGCCGACCGTCGCGCGCTGATTCAGCGGGTCGGATGTGCCGGCGCTGCCCAGCTGCTTGACGATGTGCTCAAGGCCGCCGTGACCCAGCTCGGTTGTGCCGTAGGCGTTGTCTCCCATGACCAGCGTCGCGTACACGTCGCGTCCCTCCGCGCCCGCCTCGCCGGGATAGATGACGGCCTTATCGGCGCAGGTCACCTTAAAGAGCGTACTCTTGGTCGCGTCGGTATACAGCGTCATGGACGACGCGGTATTGGCACCCACATAGGCATGCTGGCTGCCTATCAGAACCCAGCGCCCGACCAGAGAGGAGGCGGTCACGCCGGCGCCCGTAAAGTTCACGGTGCCTGATGCATTCACCGCGCCGTTTACGGTCAGCGTGCGCGATTTCGGGGAAAGGTCGGCGGCGTGGAAAATCTTCGCCTCCGTGGATTCCACAAAGCGGACTCCCTCAATGCGCCCGATTTCCCCCTCGAAAATATTGGTGGGATCGGCGTACTGGTTGGGATACTTCCAGTTGGGGTCATTCATGAGGTCGTAGGATACGTCCGGGTGAATGATAGCCACGTAGGCACCGCGGATTTTCTCCGCATTCTGCGACTTCAGAAAACGCACCGCGCGGCGGATGCAGTCCACCGTCAGGTAATGATTGCCGGAGGATTTGCCGCCGGTCAGCAGATACCGTGCCGATACGGCATCCTCGCCGTACTGCACGTTGGTTCCGCCCGCCAGCACCTCACGGGAAATGGTGTCCAGCGTGCGTCCCGCCTGTGCCCCCAGCAGCTTGGTTGCCATGCAGAGGTTGTTGTCCACGGCGGACAGCAGCAGCAGGTCTGTCAGCTCCACATAGCCGCCGTACTGCGCCACGGTAGCCTCCACGACCGTCACCCGCAGGCTCTGGCCGTCCGGGGTAACGCCCTCCGCAATGGGCGTCGTGCATTTCGGCAGCAGATCGTACTTGCGGAAGCATACCGTCCTTCCCCCCTTGGGGATACGGTGCTTCTGCGCAAACAGCTCATGGCAGAGATACGGCTCCGCATTGTCAATCAGGTAGTCGCTGTAGTAGGTGCGCATCTCGGCGCTGAGTCCCTCGCCGGCGGCGTAGGGAGTCACGGTACCGGACGTATTGTCGGACACGCCCGCCGTGCCCTGAATGTTGGTGCCCTCCGCGAAATGCTGCAGAAAAGCGTCTGTAATCATGTCATGCATATGGTTTTCCTTTCTTTGCATTATTGTGTTGTAAACTGTCGCTTTACCCGTTGTTTTCTCACAGCCGGATGCGTTCGCCGTGCTCGGCACGGCGGGCAAGCTGCGCGCGCTCGGCTCGGGTCAGTCTGTCCACGGCGGGGTGGGATGCCACCGCCGCGGGCGTTCCGACTCCGTTCTCAACCGGCCGGATTCCCTGCAGACGGATATCCTCCAGCAGCCGCTCCTCCGCCTCTTTTGCGGCGGCTTCTGCCGCAGAGGCGGACGCGGCGGCGGCCGCCGCGGGGATCTCCTTTGCCAGCGCCTCGGAGACGGCGTCCCCGACAGCCGCCTCCGTCAGCCTGTCATGATGGAACATCTCGTATACCTGCCGCAAAGTCGGCCTTATCTCCCCGCGGACAAGTCCCCCGAACACGGGGTCGGCCATGTCCCGTTCCGGATCCGCGTCGGGGTACACCGCCCGCAGCTCCGCGATCTCCGCCGCGTTCGGCAGCAGGGATTCCGTGCCCTCCCGCGCGGCACCGGCCGTCTCGCACGTCCGCTCCTCCCCGTCCCCCGCCGTGCGCTGTCCGGCTTCCCGCTTTTCCTTTTCTTTGTCTCGGCTTTCTTCCATCTCTTCCATCTCTTCCATTTCTTCCATCTCTCCCGTCTCCTGCATTCCCTTCCCCTTTTCCCTTGCCCGCATCCCTTCGGATTTCGGCAAGCATCACATACATCGGATAGGCCGCGGCGATAAGCCGCAGTCCGGCTGCCGTCTGTCCCGCCGCGGCGCAGTCCACCCCGCCCGGAAAATTCCGCGTCCGGAACCACAGACAGCCGTCCCCCTCCGCGAAATCCACCCGTGCCGCTCCTCCCGGCGGCTGTCCCGCGCTCTGCTCCCGCAGGTAGGCAAGGCAGCCGTACAGCAGTGCGGATACACCCGCGCAGACAATATCCGCCCCCGGCGGCGCATACCCCGCGTGTCCCTCCGCCCACACCTCCGCCCCCTGCGGGGATGTCCGCAGCCGTATACGGATCATTCCGATGCCGTCCCCGCGGCGGATACCGCCGCCCGCAGCATGTCGATTCCGTCAAAGTCCATGCCGGACAGAGCCATGGCTGCCGCGTGCCTTCTGTCGGGGTCGAACAGACCCGCCTGAAACAGGGACAGCATCAGCTCGTTGCGCCCGGCGCGGTCCGTCGGGTTTTCCCGCTCGGCGCGCACCTCGATGTCGAACATCGGACGGCGGAGCAGCTGCCTTCCGGACGCGTCCGTACCCGTTTTCCTGTCCCGCAGTCCCCGGTTGGAGTAGCGGATAAATTTCGTCTCTCCCCCGCCGGCGATACGGAAGCAGCGCGTCCCGGTATAGAACTGGCGGATCAGCTCCACCACCTGCTCCATCACCGCCACGTACGCCCGGTAGGATCCGGCAATGCAGTCCCGGCTGCTCTTGTCGCCCGCCTCCTGCAGCGCCGTAATGGCGGATGCGGCGGTCACGCCGCCGGACATGCCCTGATTGACGTCACGCGTGCCGGTCGTCTCCTTCAGCTCCTCAATCTTCATCTGCCGCACCTCGGACAGCATCCCGTCCATGGGGGAAAGCGTGATCTGCCGCAGCTTCTCCTCGTCCATATCCCCCTCCACCTGGATAATCCGTCTGTCCGGGTCAAGGAATTCCTTCTCATTGACGCCCAGCGACCGCTTGGCCCAGTACCGCACGCGGCACGCCCAGTTGGCATACTCCAGAATGTGCCCGTCCAGCTCGTCTATGTACCCCTGCGGATTGCGCCCCACGGCGATCAGCCCGTATCCGGCGGGGCTGTCCGTCTCGGGAAACAGCACATCCGTCACGAACGGGTACAGTCCGTGGTCATACCAGCCCCGCTGTGCAAGGGCGGGATCGTTCTCGGATGCGTACAGCAGAATATCCCCGACGAATTTGGCGTAATGCAGCACCGTCCTGCCGTCCGGCATAACCCTCCGGTAGTACCAGTCCGTGACGGTGTACTTTTCCGGACAGCCGTCCCGGTCACGCAGCAGGTAGCTGCCCCCGCTCTCCGGCAGGGAACCGGCCGCTCCCGGGCCGCCGTCCGGATCCAGCCTCCCCTGCCGTGCCGCCTCCGCCAGTATCGGATAGCGGCGCTCCAGCGACGCGCGATCCTCAAGGCCGACAAGGTACAGGTGCGGGGAATTCTGAATATCCGTCACGCCCGGTTCCCAGAACAGATTCATGATATCAACCCGCCGTATGTCGATATCCCCGATGCCGTTCTCCAGCGTCGGATTCCAGAACACGCCGTACACGGCCGTTCCGTGCCTCAGCTTTGTCCACGCGTTGTCGGAATACGTCTGCCGCAGGCGGCAGCGCTCCGCCACAACCGGCAGCACATCGCTGAGCAGCGCGGCCTCCTCCCTGTCCCCCGGCTCCCGCGGCAGCGCCGTGCAGGTCGGCATCCTGTCGCATAAATCGGCATGCTTGCCGCATATGCTGTTGAACAGCCACGCGGACACGGGTCTTGCGCTCCGCCGTGTGTCCCCCTCGCCCGGGGACGCCTCATGGCGGCTCTGCCACCAGCGCGCCTCCTCATACAGGCGCGCGTCCAGCCGCCTCTTTCCCTGCCGGTACCGTTCCAGCCGTGCGGCGGCCTCCCGCAGGCGCGGGGAACCCGACCGCAGTGCATTGTTGTCCATGCTTTTTCCTTTCTCCTCCTCATTCATACTCTTCCCGCCCCGACCGGCTGCGTCATAAGAACGTAGCGGCAGGCGTCGTAGATGTGATCCTCGCCGGATGTGTCCACGTCCTCGACATTCACGGATGAGTACACAAGGGCGGGCACCGTGCGGATAAAGTTCCGGCAGGTGCGGAAAACATACAGGCGCGGCCTGCCGTCCCGGTCCATGGCAAGGCGGTTGTGAAACTGCTGCTTGCCCGCCAGACGGGTGTTGTCCCCGCGGTCAAAGAACACGCGCCGCGACTCCATGATCTCGCCCACAGACTCGCCGCCGTCCCGCTGAAAGACCGCCGGGTCGGCGACGCCCCGTATCCGATGCCCGCGCAGGTTCGGGTCCTCCTCCTCAATCCGCCGGATCTCCTCCGCTATGCGGGCCGCCGTCCACATGACGCCCGTGTCGGGGACGGTCCTGCCGTTCCTGTCCGCCGCGCAGCCGTACAGCTCCCGTATATGGTACAGGCAGCCGTCCCTGCCGCAGGCAAACCAGCAGACCGCGAACGGATGCCGGTAGCCCCAGTCAAAACCGCGCAGGATCTCCCAGTCGGCGGGAATGCGGAACGGCTCGATGACATGCGTGCCGATCCTGTCGGCGTAGTGCGCGGGGTCGTTCCGCCATTCCAGAAACACCTGCCCCGAAAAGGAATCCCAATCCCCGAACAGCAGCGCCCGCCGTTCCGCGTCCGGCAGGGCGGACAGGCGTGCCGGGTAGTCGGGGTCGTTGCGAAGCAGAATCGCGTTGTCGAACACCGTGGACGGGATAAAGATCCTCGAACGTCGCCGCACCTCCGTGCGCCCGTCCGGCAGCAGCACGGGGCATCTCTCCCAGAGCGTCCGCCCGGGCGGCCCCGCCGTGATGAACCGCTCCTTGACCCATCCGTGCCCGATGCCGCCGGGGTTTGCCGTCGCCCGCATGTACACGCGCGTCCCCGGCCCGCGCGGACGGTTGCGGGACAGCAGGTACAGGTAGTCGTCCCGGCGGAAATGCGTCAGTTCGTCAAAGGCAATGTAGTCAAAGGAAAGCCCCTGATAGCGCATCCTGTCCTGCGACGCGTGCAGACTGCCGAAGCGTATCCGCGCGCCGGACGGAAAAATCCATGTCCGGATCACCGCGTTGAACCGTGCGCCGGGGCTGACGGCAGGGTAGTAGCGCAGGGACTTGTCGATAAGTTCGGCAAGCTGCGGGCAGGACCCGCGCAGAATCAGTGCCCGGTAGTGTCCTATGTGTATCTGCCGCAGCGCCTCCATGACCAGCGCCTCGGATTTTCCGCCTCCCGCCGCACCGCCGTACAGGGCCTCATCCTCCGGGCGGGACATGAATTCCCGCTGGCGCGGCTGCGGCGTCCAGACCACGCGGCTCACGCCGTCCCTCCGCCTGTATCGGCGCGGTCGTCCGCGTCGGTGCAGGCGTCCGCCTCCGCAAGCTCGGGAAAATCCACCTCCCCGCCGCAGACACCCGATGCGGCCTCCGCCGCGGGATGCTCCCGCCAGCGCGCGGGGGAACGGTTGACCAGCCAGTACGCGCAGGCGCGCACATCGGCGGGCACGACCACCTCGTCGGTTCCGGTCTTCAGCTCCTCCGTCTCGCAGACCTTTTTCCCCGTGTCCGGGTCATACTCCACCCGCTTGACCTTGTATGTCTTTCGGACTGCCACCTTGTAGCCCCGCGCCCGCCGGTATATCGCGTCCTCCACGCGCCGGCTGCGCGCGGCATCCTGCGCCGCCTCCGCTGCGTCAGCCGCCATGGTTTCTCTCCGCCCCGCGGCCGCCGTGACTGCCGCGGAATCCGTAACCGCACCCGTCATCTGTCATTCGGATGACTGTCATCGGGATGACTGTCATCGGGATGACTGTCATCGGAGGTCTCCTTCCCCGCCGCCGCGGCATCCGCGGAATCCGCGAAGGAAATCACATAGTCACCGCCCTCGCGCCCGACGCGGCAGGTCAGCCGACCCAGAGCCTGTCTCAGCTCGCCCGCAGGCACACGCACCTCCTCCTCGCCCAGCCGGCGCAGAAGGTATCCCAGCCACGCATGGTACAGGCGTATGGTTTCCCGCACCGCGATATCCTCGCCGGTGCCGACCCTCCCGGTTCTCTCGCTCATCTCCGCTGTGCCTCCTCCCTGTCCGCCGCATCCGTTCTTTCGTATTTCCGCCTGTAAAAGCCGTCCATCGCCTGCTTGAGTACGCACTGCCTGTATCCTGTCGGATGCGCGCAGTAGGTGTACACGATCTCGCGGCGCGTAAGTCTGTCTGGAAAATGAAAGCGCGCGCATTCGCAGTAGATCACGCCCCTGCCGCGATCCCGTATAAAGTAGGGGCAGACGCCCTCCGGCGTCTCCGTCCGATCCCTCCTGAAACATCTGCGGGGATACTCCCGCTCGGGCTCGGACGCAGCTTTCTCCCTTTTATCCGCTTCCGTCATCGCATTGTCTCCTTTCCGCATACGCAGAGTTAAGTTTGCTTAATGCGCTGTCAGTATAGCACACCGTCCCCCTGTTTGTCAAGCCATGCTTTTAAGTTTTCTTAATTTCGCGTCAATTGGCGGCTTTCCCGCACCGCCGCCCCTTTTTCCGTATTGCAAAAAAGGTGCGGATGTGCTATACTATCCATAGAATAAATTCCGCACCTCGGGAGGATGAAAATCATGAACAACAGCAATATATACCGTCTGCATGAACTGCTCACGCCGGGACTGACCCCGCCGCGCGTATACGCCGCCGTCGATCCGTCGGCGCTGACCTACAACTACCGCCTGCTGGCGGACGCGGCATCGGCTGCCGCCCGCTGCCCGCTCACCCCCATATCCGTAGTCAAGGCGGATGCCTACGGCCACGGTATCCGACTTTGCGCCGAGGCGCTGGCGCAGGCCGGCTGCCGCGCCTTCGCCGTCGCCTGCATTGACGAGGCCATCGCCCTGCGGCAGGTGCTGAACGGGTGCGGCACGGACGGACTGATTCTGATTCTCGGCTATACCGACCCGGTCTGCGCCCCCCTGCTGGCGGAGCACGGACTGACCGCCGCGCTTGTCTCGGCGGACCATGCCCGCCGCATGTCGGACGCCGCCTGCGCGGCTGGCATACGCGTCATGGCGCACATCGCGCTGGACACCGGCATGAACCGCATCGGGCTGGCGGCGCACGGCGGAGAGGAAATAGAGAACGCCGTGCGGGAGGCGGCGGAGATACAGGCACTGCCCGGGCTCGCCGTCACCGGCATGTTCACGCATTTCGCGGTCGCGGATGAGGATTACGACACCGAAATGGCGGACGGCAGCCGCACCATGGAGCAGTACAGCCGCTTTGCGGCGGTGCGCGACGCACTGGCGGCGCGCGGTCTGCGCCCTGCCCTGTGCCACATCTGCAACAGCGCCGCCGCCGTGCGGTTCCCTGCGGCACACCCGAACCTGCTCCCCGACGCCGTACGGCTGGGCATCAGCCTGTACGGCTACGGCGTCCCGCTCCCGGACGGACAGCAGCTCCGCCCCGTCATGCGCCTCTGCACATCGGTCGTCCACCTGCACAAGCTCCTGCCCGGTGAACGGGTCGGATACGGCGGGACGTATTCCGCCGACACCCCCCGCCTGCTGGCCACGCTGCCTGTCGGATACGCCGACGGCTGGATCCGTGCCCTGGCGGGCGCCCCCATAACGGTACACACGGCGGAGGGAGACCGCACAGCCCGCCTGGTCGGGCGCATCTGCATGGATCAGTGCATGGCGGATGTCACCGGTCTGCCCGTGCGGGTCGGCGATCCGGTAACGCTGTTCGGACAGACGCCGGACCAGCTGGAATCGCTCGCCGCGCGCGCGCATACCATCTCCTATGAGCTGCTCTGCCTTGTCACGGCACGCGTCCCCCGCATCCGCGTCTGATTTTCTCCCCCGAAACTGCCAATTGCAAATTGCAAAATACAAGCCCGAAAGGAGTACGCCATGACCGCCACCCCCCGCAAGCTTCTGCGCCTCCTGTGCGCCTGCCTGTGCCTTCTCTGCTGCCTGCCGCTGCTCGGCGGATGCGGCGGCGATGCGGCAGACGAAAGCTCCGCCTCCCGCAATGCCGTCACCTCCGTCACGGTCGGGCGCGGCAGTGAGGGCGGCGACGGCTCCGACGCCACTCTTACGGTAACAGCCACCCTGACCGACTCTGTCGTGAAATCGCTGACGGGAAACGGGAAAATATGCCTGTTTGAGCTGCCCGCCCGCTTCGGCAGCACCGTCGATCTGCGCGGAATGGCTCCCGTGGCGGCGGTGCAGGCGGCCTCCTCCCTGCGTTTTTCGCTGAATCTGTACGACGGCGCGCGCTCCCGCCTGTTCTCCTCCTTCCTGCTTGCGTCCTATGACGAAACGGCAAGGCAGTACACCGTGCTGACCTCCCCCGTCGCCGTCTCCAATCCGGAGGCACTGGCGGACACCGCACCACGCACGGAGGCGGAGGTATCCGTAAAGGGTCTCTCCACCGCGCACCCCGCCGACGCGGTGCGGCTCGGCGCCTCCTCCACGGTTGTGGACGTATCCATGGGCGACATCATCCGCGGCGGCTGGTCAGAGGATGCGGTCTCCTTCCTCTGCAACGGCGTAACCTATTACTACGACGGTGCCGCCGTGCGTACGCTGGACGGAACGGTATCCGCCTACACCGCCTCCGGCATTCGGGTATACCTGCGTTTTCTGCTGGAAGCACCCGGGGAGAATACCCCCACCTGCCTGTATGTGCCCGGCGCCGGGACTGCCTCGGGGTACAGCCCGAACATGGCCGATCCGGAAGCGGCGCAGCTGCTGGAAGCCTTCTTCCGCTTCATGGCGGAACGCTACGCCTCCGGCAGCGACGCGCCCGGACACGGTCTCTGCACCTCCTTCATTCTCGGCAGGGGCGTAAACAGCGCATCGGAGAACGCGGCGGACGGCAGCGTCTCCTCCGTGCCCGACGCGCATGTCAGCCGCTATGAGCAGCTTGTCCGGCTGGCCCATACCGCCCTGCGCGCCGAGACACCGGAC
Organism: Erysipelotrichaceae bacterium; assembly: GCA_963609805.1. Taxonomy (GTDB): domain Bacteria; phylum Bacillota; class Clostridia; order Oscillospirales; family CAG-272; genus CAMEON01. Next base: position 17,049 of record CAVDLN010000026.1, read on the forward strand.
GGGCAGGTGTATATCGCGCTGGACAGCCGCCGGAACGACTCCGGAACGGCGGACGGCTGTTTCGGCGCGCAGAGCTATCTGGCGGCATTCCGCTCCGAGGCGGCACTGCGCGGGGATTTCGACTGGCAGGTCGCCTGTGAGCTGACCGCCTCCTCCCCGCGCGTATGGATTCCGTCCGCCTCCGACGGGGACAGACTGACCGTATCCTCCCTGTACTCCCTGACAGACCTGCTGTCCGCCGAGACCTACCGCACATCGGACGGAAACCTGCGGCAGCTGGTCATCACGGACTACGCCATCCCCTCCGTCTTTACGGAAGAGGTATCCGAGGCGGAGGCGGAGCAGGCGGAAACCTACCGGGCTGCCTCCTATGCCTATGCCTACCTGACCGCCGCCGCCAATCCCCGTGTGGAGGCGCTGATTTACGACGGAACGGCGGACGGCGCCGGACTGTACGGAAAAGATGCGGACGGAAATACATACCGCTGTCCCATCGGGGACACCTTCGCCGTCATAGACACCGACGGCGCCGACGCCGTGCTGGCGTCCGCCCGCGCCGTGGCGGGCACGGCCGTAACGCGGGCGGAGAACAGCTGCGCGGGACTCGACCGCCCGACGCGCACGGTCACGGGCGCCGCCGCCGTCCTGTCCGCGGAACAGACCTCGTCCGCACGGGCGGGCACGCAGCTCATCGGGTTTGACACGCAGAGCGGCTCCCCGTCGGACGGCTTCTCCGCCGTGGAGGGAGTCGTATATCTCGACGCCGCCTCGGTATCGGACAGTCCCGCCCTGCACGCGTCGCTGAACCTGTCCGCCGGCGGAATGCCCGCGGGCATCACCGGCGTCCTGCCAGCGTCGGATCTGACGGCAGGGCGCACCCTGCTGCTGGATATGCAGACCGCCGCAGGCGGGGAGGCCGGAACCGACAGCCTGACGGCCACGGTTCTTCTGACCCGCGTATCCAAGGGAACAGTCGCGGACGGCGACGGCACCCTGCGCCTCACGGTCTCCGCGACGTTTTCCGTCGGCAGCCGCCTGACGCTGCAGTGCGACATGGCGGAATTTGCCGCCCTGACCGACCCCGGCGACACGGTTCTTCTGACCGTTCTCATAGAGAGCGGCACGCCCGCCTCCTGCGACCTGTACCTGCATGAGGTGCGGCTCGTCACGGCGAAATCCGGCTCGGCGCACATAACGGTGCTGGTGGCCGTCCTCGCCGCCGCCGCGGTTCTGCTGGTGGCGGGAACGGTGGCATTCCTGTATATGAGGAGTCGGAGAAAGAGATATTGAAACGGGCACATGGATATTTTGACATTGCAAAATTAAAGAAAGGCGGAAATTTATAAAATGTCGGGAAACACAACATTGGGGAAAGCCAAAGCCGCAAAGAATGACGAGTTCTATACGCAGCTTTCGGATATTGAAAATGAATTACGCCACTACAAACAGCACTTCAATGGCAAAGTCGTATTCTGCAACTGCGATGACCCGTATGAAAGCAATTTTTTCAAATACTTTGCGATGAACTTCAATGCGTTGGGCTTGAAAAAACTGATAGCAACCTGTTTTGCCACATCACCCGTAGCGGGAAAGGAACTTGATTACCCTAAGTATATTGAAAAGGACGGACAGCTCTCCACTGAACAGTCCTCTAAACCGTCTAAAGGCAGCATCCCGTTGCGGGAGGAAAACATCCGCAGGCCCTACAAGGTAGAAATAACCGCCGTCAAGGACGAAAACGGCGACGGTGCGGTTGACCTT
>CAVDLN010000027.1:0-2445 GCA_963609805.1 Erysipelotrichaceae bacterium
GCAAAGCACATGGCTATCAGTACGATCGGCAAAAGTTCCGTCATGGGTTAATCTTTGTCCATGCGTCTGCAAACGCTTCCTTTCCGCAGATTTCGGCTCCGTCCGATAGGGTAAAAGGGTAACTCAGTTCTTCTTAAAGCATGCCCGCAGGCACGCCGCCGTCTCGGCGACTACCTGCCGCTTGTCAAATTCCGCTTCCATATGCGCACGCCCGGCGCGTCCCATTGCCTCCCGCTCGGCGCAGGACAGGGACAGAAACCGTTTCATGGCGCCATACAGGCTGTCGGCATTCTGTGCCTCGCACAGGTATCCGCTCTCTCCCTCGCGCACCGCCTCCATGCATCCGTGAATGCGGGAGGTGATCAGCGGGCGTCCCATGGACGCGCATTCCAGATTGACATTTGCCATGCCCTCATGGTAGGACGGGAGAACCGAACAGTGCGCCGCGGCTATGAAGGGATGCACATCGGTCCTGTAGCCGTGAAACACCAGCCAGCCCTCCGACTCCCCCGCGCGGATGCGGTCGCGGTAATCCTCCTCCGTGTCTCCGACAACATGGAGCACACAGGGAAAGCCCTCCGCCCACAGACGGCGCATGGCGGAGAACAGCTCGTCGATTCCCTTCTCCCGCATGACCCGGCCTATAAAGAGGAATCTTGTCTCCCTGCCGTCCGCGGGGTAGGGCGTCAGCGGGTATTGCTCCAGATTCACGCCCGCCCCGTGCAGCACGTGGCACACATCCGGACGTGTGATCTTCAGGCGGCAGTACACATCCCGGTTGTCCGCATTCTCAAAGAACACGATTCCGGCTTTTTTGAGTCCCGCGCGGCACAGGAAGGTCGTCAGCCGGCGCAGAAGCCCCGGCCGCTGAAAAGCGGAACCGAGCCCCGTCACGTTGACGGCATACGGAACACCCGCCCGCCTTGCGGCGTACCCTCCGTATACGTTGCACTTGATTGTGTAGGTAACAACAAAATCGGGCTGAATCTCCCGAATAAGCCTCCGGTAGGTGCGCAGCAGCCGCAGATCCCTAAAGGGATTCATTCCGCGCCTGTCTACCTCCGTCCCGATTACCCGGCATCCGAGCGACGGCAGCTCATCAAAGTGGTCTCCGCGGGGGGTCGAAACGTACACCGTGTACTCCTCCGCCAGAGTCCGTATAAGGTCGGCGCGGAAACGGTACAGTCCCACACTGCTGTTTGCAAGAATCAGAATCTTTCCGTTCATACGTTTCCTTTCCCGCTTTCCCGCCGATACGCTTTCCGCAAAAATTTCCGTTCAGTCCGTACGGTCGGATCGCATCCGCCGTGCGGGAACTCCGATATAGACACCCGGTTCCGTCAGGGAACACACAACCGCAGCACCCGCGCCGACGGTGCAGTCCGCGCAGATGTCGGTATTGTTCCGCACCGCGGCCCCTGCGCCGATCATGCTCCGTTCTCCCATGCGAACCGATCCGGCAAGATGCGCCCCCACGCCCACATGGCAGAAATCCCCGATGCGGCCGTCGTGATCCACGGACGCACAGGTATTGACGATAACGCCCCGTCCGATGACGGCGTCCACATTCACGACGGCTCCCGCCATCAGGACAGTGCCCTCCCCCAGCGTCACACGGCTTGCGACGAAGGCACGGGGATGGATCAGCGTCGCCATGGAGGCACCCGCATCGGTCAGCCGGGTCTGCACCGCCTCGCGGATCAGATTGTCCCCGACTGCCACCGCAAACTCGACCCTGCCGATCCACTTTTCAAAATCCGAAAAACCGCCGAGCAGCGGGTACGGCAGCCTGCCGTCTCCCAGCTCTGCATTGTCATCCAAAAAGCCGATCTGCGTGTATCTGCCCGTCTGTGCCGCGACATCCGCAACCACGCGGCCCTGACCGCCGGCACCCAGAATAATCAGTTTCCGTTCTGTTCCCATTCCGCGGGTTCCTCCTTGTTTTCCGCTGCAGTGTCCGCACCGCGGCTGCCGGTAAACGGCTCCATGGTCTCCGATGTTCCGCTCCCGATTCCGTCGTGCCGAAAAACGACCAGCACGGTATCCAGCAGAATCCGGCAGTCCAAGCGGAAAGATATGTTGCGTGCATACCAGACATCCATGCGGAAACGCTCCTCCCACGGAACGGTATTCCGTCCGTGAACCTGCGCATACCCGGTCAGTCCCGGCCGCACGTCATGGCGGTGATGCTGCTCCTCGCTGTAGAGCGGCAGATACTCCGTCAGCAGCGGGCGGGGTCCCACCAGCGCCATCTGTCCGGCAAGGATATTGAGCAGCTCCGGCAGCTCGTCCAGAGAGGTCTTGCGCAGAAACCTGCCGTAGCCGTTCAGGCGCTGTTCATCGGGAAGCAGATTCCCCTCGGAATCCCGGCGTCCCGACATGGTTCTGAACTTTATCAGGCGGAAAACACGCTCCCGCCGTCCCGGCCGCGGCTGCGTGAAAAAC
>CAVDLN010000027.1:2455-18057 GCA_963609805.1 Erysipelotrichaceae bacterium
GCTCCGACCGCCGTCAGCAAAATCAGCAGGGGCGACAGAAGAAGCAGTGCCGTCAGAGAAAGGATAAAGTCAATCAGTCTTTTCCAAAATCGTGCGTACATAGACATCCGGCCCGACGCTTAAAAGCAGCTCCGCACGATCTCGATGATGCGGTTCTGCACATCGGGCGTCATCTTGTTGTCGCTGGGAAGACACAGTCCGCGCCGGAACAGATCCGATCCGACATCCGACATGCCGCCGGGTCTGTACGCATTGGTTGTCGCACGAGCGTTTCCCTCACGGGTTACAAACGGATTTGCGATGAAGAAGGGCTGCATATGCATCGGCTTCCAGACAGGGCGTCCTTCGGCGTTGCACGCTGCCAGCGTCTCCAGTATCTCGGTCGGGCAGGTCTTTCCCGGTTCGGCGACATACAGTGCCTCCCGCTCGCTCCGCACCTGACGGCACATGGCGTCCTCGTCAATCAGCATGCAGGACAGCCAGCAGTTCGGAATACTGTCCGGCAGACGCGGGTTCATGGTAACGGGCAGATCGCGAAATCCTTCCCGATAGCGCTCCCATATGGCCTGCTTCTGGGCAATGTGTTCCTCCAGATGCTTCTCCTGTCCGCGGATGATGCCGGCAACCACATTGCTCATACGGTAATTGAATCCCAGTTCCTCGTGCTGATACCAGGGTGCAGCCTCGCGGGACTGCGTGGACCACTTGCGCACCTTTTCGGCAGCGCACCTGTCGTCGGTCAGCAGCATGCCGCCGCAGGACCCCGTGATAATCTTGTTCCCGTTGAAGCTGATAACATTGTAATGTCCGAAGCTGCCCGCCATCTTTCCGTGGTAGACGGAGCCCAGCGCCTCGGCGGCGTCCTCAATCATAACGGCGCCGTGCCTGTCGCATATGTCGCGTATTTCATCCAGCCGTCCGGGCACGCCGTACAGGCTCACCGTCATCACGACGCGCGCCTCGGGATAGAGCTCAAACGCCTTCTCCAGCGCGGCGGGATCCATATTCCAGCTGTCCCGCTCGGAGTCGACGAACACGGGAACGCCGCCCTCGTACACAATGGGGTTTGCCGTTGCGGAAAACGTCGTATCGGAGCAGAGCACCAAATCGCCCGGCCGCACGCCCGCCGCTCTGACAGCCATATGCAGAGCCGCCGTGCCGGTGGACAGCGCCACACCGTATCCGACACCGATGCGGGCAGCCATGGTCTTCTCGATTGCATCGATATTCGCGCCGACCGTAGACATCCAGTTGGTATCGTACGCCTCCCGCATGTAATCCATCTCCTCGCCGTGCATGGTCGGGGAGGAAAGCCATACCTTGTGCTCAAACGGCTTCGGCAGGCCGGATTTACGCTTATCGCCCATATATTCACCAATCCGGATGCTGTCCGGATATCCCTTCCGCAATTAATATCTGTGCCTGTTACGGCGGCTGTTACCTGTGCCCGAATGGCAAACCCGTCATCTGTCCGCTCAGCAGCACGGCACGGCGTTTCTCGTAATATCCGCCGCCCGCCGCAGGACCGCGCGGAGTTTCTCGGGTTCAATGACACCGTCCAGCGTGTGCAGTGCCGCGCCGATATTCGGCTTTCTGGTGCGCATGTTATGACAGTCACTGCCGATAAGATCCATACGGTCGTCTCGGAACAGCGCGTTTATCTGCCTTTTGCAGGCTTCATAGCTTGCCAGAAATGCCGCGTTGCACTGGAACAGCACGCCCTCATCCGTCAGCCTGCGGATCATGCGCCGGCTCTGCGCGGGGAGGCATCGCTCCACATGCACGATAACGGGGCGCAGACCCTGGAAAAAGCGCAGGAGGAGAAGATCCTCGACCGTGTCGGGAGACCATTCGTCCTCCGGCATTTCCACCAGTATATACGGCGTTCCCGTAAGGCACAGACTGCCGGCATACGGGGATCTTCCTATGCCGTAGAAGTAAGCGACCTCCGCCGCAGCGTACACGCGCGGCATGCGGTCCTGCTCCCAGATTTCCCGCAGCCTGCCGACGGCACGGTCTCTGCGGCGCAGAAAGTCATTCGGATTCTCTCTCTGCGGGTAAAAATGCGGCGTTGCCCACATATGCCGCACATCCTGCCGGTAGGACAGCAGCAGCATCTCCGCCGACTCATCGGCATCGCGTGCCCCGTCGTCCATCCCCGGGAGAATGTGGCTGTGGACATCCACCAGTCCGAAGGCAGGCAGGAGACGTCCGCCGCTCATGATGTGCCTTCCTTCCGTGTTGCGGCATCGGGCAGTTCGACAAGAAACAGCCGCGTGCTCATATCCGACACATCCGATGCCGTGGCGTCCGCGTCCAGATAGTATGTTCCGACGGACGAATACGTCTGCATCCGGCTCAAAATGTCCTCAAAGGAGCTCTTCTCCTGAAGATTCGTGTACACAACCGATTCGTTGATGGCAGCCGCGAAGGTCTTTGCGGTATTGGCATTCATCAGCTCCAATACACTGCTGTTGATTTCCTGCAGCTGACCGAGTGGATCGGTCAGGAACAGCGGTTTATCCGCCACATCCGACAGACGTATGCACACCTGATCCGTGATGATTACGTTCAGCAGCTGTTCCACCGTGCGCACCGTGTTCATGCAGCTGCGGCGTCCGCCGTCGCCGAACGCCTGGGCAAGTCCGATATTCGTATCGTCTCCCAGCGTCTGTATGCCGTCCTCCACTTCGCCGAACTCATTGACGGGATCGACTGAAGCCTTCAGGCGGGTATCCAGCGTCGTCAGAAAATAGGTGCCGCTGTCCGTGTCAATGGACAGAATTGCCAGGTAGGCGGCCTGCGGATAATCCGCGTACGGGTGAATGTCCTCGGCGGTTGCGTCGGGCTCGACCGCAATAAAGAGAATGTTGGTCAGGTCTCTCCGCTTCTCGTAGCAGGTATTGTCGATCCACACATCGCCGACTTTGCCCTCACTCGCGGTATGCTCACTCTCAGAGGGACTGCGCATTCCGTGAATCAGCAGGGCAAGCAGCGCAACCGCCGCCACCCCGACGGCGGCATACCCGATTATCCGCAGAAGTTTTCGCCTCTCTCTGCCTTCCTCATGATAATGCATGCCGTAAATCCCCCTTCCGCGGTCAGTCGTCCGGGGCGTCCGCCCGCATCCGCCTTATTCCGCTTTTTTTGCGCGATTCTTTGTATCGTAGCTTGAATCGTAGCCGTTGTAGTCATACCCCTTGTAGCCGTAATTCTTGCGCTTCCCGCCGTGCTTGCTGTAGCCGTTGTACACGAAGCCCAGAATCCGCACGTTACTGAAGCGCAGCTGCTTGAGCGCCTGAATCAGGGACTGCCGCCGCGTATACGCGTGATTCACCACGATCAGGATGCCGTCCAGATACGGCGCCACGACCACCGGGTCAGCCACCGTTGTGACGGGCGGCAGGTCCACGATAACATAGTCAAACAGGGTTGTAAGCTTCTGCGTCAGCTCTTTCATGCTTTCCGAACCGAGCAGCTCGGAGGGGTTAGGCGGGATATCCCCGGCAGGCAGGATATACAGATTCTCACTGTATTCCGGCAGGGGACGTATCACCTTCATCAGGCTCTCCGGCGGGACACTGCCGACCAGCAGGTTGGACAGACCGGGCGCCATGGGAACCTCGTAGTAGCTCTCAACCGTAGGCTTGCGCATATCGGCAGACACCAGCAGGGTGCGCATACCGTTCTTCGCAAGTGCGTAGCTCAGGTTTACGGACGTGTAGGATTTTCCCTCATGGGGCGCGGAGGAAGTGGTGCCCACAATGTTTCCGCGGTGCTTGTGGGGCAGGGACAGGATAATGTTGGTACGGAGGACATTGTATGCCTCGCTGGTCTCAAAGTCCATGGCGTCGGCGAAGGGTGCCCTGCGCTCCGTCACCGCTTTCCTGTCACGCTTCTTTGCATCGTCATGCTTGCTCTGCTTCAGGCTCATGCTCATTCTCCCTTCCGGTCGGAGGAATCCGTCCCGTCTGTTCCGGCGGTATCCGCCGTATCGGTCTTATCGACGTTCTCGTCCTTATGACTCTTGGATTTTGTATGGTGGGACTTTGCCGTGTTTCCGTACCCGTAGCCGTACCCATAGCCATACCCGTAGCCGTAATCATACCCGTAGCCGTCGTACTCGTTCCGACCGCTTCCGCTCTGCGTATCGGGAATCTGCGCCAGAACCGGCACGGACGGGAACGCGCTGGACAGCCATGCGGCGCTCTCCAGCCTGTCGTTCAGCACGCATCCGACCAGAATCGCATAGGCTGCAGCCAGAACCAAGCCGAGCAGTGCGCCGATCATAACCTTGCTTCCGAAATTGGGCGTTACAAGCACGGCGGATGCCGCCTTATCGATCTGCTCGACGGAGGAACCCTGCACCTTCTCCTGCAGCTTGCGGGGCAGCTCGTCGTAGATGATGTTTGCCAGCTTCATGGCCTGATCCGGGTCCGTACTGGTAACGGTCACGTAGTAGATCTGCGTGTCCTCCACGGCGCCGCTCTCCAGCATATCGACCAGCTGCGAGTAGGTAAGGTCATTGCCCGTAGCCGCCTTGTACTTCTCGATAACGCCGCCGCTGCTCTTGTCGAGGAAATCACGGGTTATCAGAATCTGGTTGTAGGTCGGAATCAGGGTCTGCGCAGCCACGATATCCGACGTGGAAATGACGGTCACGCTGCCGGCCGTCGTGTTGTTGGTGACATACAGCTTAATGGTGGCGCGGTACTGCGGCGTGTAGTTGTAGCGGGCATACGCGAGCATGATCAACCCGCCGAGCAGTGTCGCCAGCAGGATAATCCACCACCGTTTTGCAAGCGCCGTCAGCGCCATCTTTACGTCGATGGCATACTCTCCCTCTCCGGTGAAACCGGCCTGCCAGCGCTGCTGCGTGCCTGCCGCTCCGCCGCGGTCATAACGATCCTCTCCGCCGTTCCGATCCGTGCTCTCGCCGCGATCCCGACGCCCGGAGCGGTCATCATTCTCGTCGAGTGCCCGCCGGATAATGCCCTTCAGCTCGTCGGCTGACAGGACATAACGGACGTTTTCGTCCTTTCCCGAGGATGTCCCGTAGTTTCTCTCGTTTTCCATTCGTCTTTTCTCCTGTGTTTTTGTGTTCCGTGTTCTGTGTTCGGTGTGTCCGGTTTCGGTTGTTCGGATTCGGTGTCCGCCGCTGCGCCGCGGCAGGGCAGAACAACGACATTTTACTCCGATATATCTTACCATAAAGTCATGCGTTTGTCAATGCGTAATCGGCAGAAATTGTTGACAAATATCCCCGCGTATGGTATAATTGCGGGCAGTTAAGCTTTTAAGATATTCTGATAAGGAGACGCCCGTCCCCTCCGGACGGCAGCCGGGTTTCGTTTATGAATGATTTTCAGAAGGGCATCCTGACGCTTGTCCGGTATGCCCTGTCCCCCGAGGAGTCCTTCCCCTCCCTTCCGGACAGCTTTTCCTATGCGGATGCGCTGCAGTTCGCCGACTCCCAGCAGATCATTCCCCTGCTTTACTACGGGGCGTGCAAGACCGAAAATTTTCTTTTTTCGCCGCTCTTCCCCCTGTATACCGCACGGGCGGGCGGAATTATTGCCCACAGCACGCGTCAGATTGACAATTTCGACGAGCTGTCCGCCCGGTTCGAGGCAGAGGGCATAGACTACATGCCGGTCAAGGGAGCCATCCTCAAACGCCTGTACCCCCAGCCGGAAATGCGCATCATGGGGGACTGCGACGTACTCATCCGCAAGGCGCAGTTTCCCGCGGCACGCGCGCTCATGAAGCAGCTCGGCTATCATCTGGAAGAAACGACCAACCATGTCTACGAATACAAAAATACCGAGGGCATGATCATTGAACTGCATGTCAAGCTGCTGCCGGACGGGGAGATCGATCTCGAGCCGTACTACGGCGACGGCTGGTGGACGGCACGTCCGAGCGGAGTTCACCCCTGCCGGTACGAAATGCGCCCGGAGGATCACTACGTTTTCCTGTTCGCACACTTTGTCAAGCACTTCCGCGGCGTCGGCGCGGGCATCAAGTTCGTCATTGATTTTCACGTGTTCGAGCAGACGCACCCCGACATGGACATGGCCTACATCCGGGGTGAACTGGAAAAGCTCGGGCTGGATGAGTTTTACGACAACATCCGCCGCACCGTTGCGGTCTGGTTTGACGTCGCGGAGCCGGACGAAATGACCGACTATCTGACCGACCGTCTGTTCAGCAATACCGTGTTCGGAGACCGCCAGCGCGCGCTGGTGTCCGAGGCATACCGCAAGACCAAGGCGGAGGAAGCCCGGGGCGAGCGCGCAACGGACTCCACCCGCCGCCGCCGCAAATGGTTTGAGCTGTTCTTCCTGCCCTATTCCGCCATGAAGGAGAAATACCCGGTGCTGGTTCACTGGGCCATCCTTCTGCCGCTGTTCTGGATCATCCGGGGCTTTGATATCCTCTTCTTCCACCGCCAGAAAATCGACAAGGTAGAGGACAACATGGAGCAGATCAGCCGGGACAGCGTGGACGCCTTCCGGGCGGAGATAAACTACGTGGGGCTGGACAAAAAAATGAAGCCCGAGAAAAAGAAAAAAAGAAAAAGCAAAAAATAGAAGCAGACCCGCCGCACGATGACGTGCGGCGGGTCTTTTCCGTTCTGTAAAAACGGAGTCAGACAAGATCCGCCAGAATCGCGTTGGAGACAAGCCAGCCTGCCTCGGTCAGGGCAAACCGCCCGTTCTGCCGGCGGGCATACCCGACGCGGAGCAGCGGCCCGCAGACATCCCCGCGCATCGCCCAGAAATCCACGCCGAAACGCGTGCGGAAATCTTCCTCGGAAATGCCGTCGGACAGACGGAGTCCGAGCATGATGTATTCCTCCATCTGCTCCCGACGGTCGGGGACGCAGCGGTCAACCGTAATGTCCTCGCCGCGCAGGAAGGCGGCGATATCGCGCGACTGCCCGTATCGGACACCGTGCAGGTAGGAGTATGCGCCAACGCCGAGTCCGATATACGGCCTGTCCTGCCATGTGTGCAGGTTGTGGCGGGATCGCCTGCCCGGCCGGGCGTAGTTGGATATCTCGTAATGCTCGTATCCGGCGGATGTCAGCAGTTTTTCCGACAGCTCATAAAGAGCCGACTCCCGCTCCGCCGCCTCTTCCTCATCGACCGGCAGTCCCAGCGCGGCGCGCCCCCGCCGTCCGAACGGCGTCCCCGGCTCCAGACTCAGGCTGTATGCCGAAAGGTGATCCGGCTCCAGCGCCAGCGCGGCGCGGAGCGTCTCCCGCAGACTGTCCGGCGTCTGCCCGGGAATGCCTGTCATAAAATCCATGCTGATATTGTTGATTCCGACAGCGCGTGCGGTCTCTGCGGCCCGCACCGCATCGGGAAAGCTGTGCAGCCGTCCCAGCGCGCGCAGCTCGGACTCCTGCGCGGACTGCACGCCGAGACTCAGCCGGTTGACGCCGCCGTCTCCGAATGCCGCCAGTCCGTCCGCCGTCAGGGCAGCCGGGTTTCCCTCCACCGTCACCTCCGCGTCCGGCAGAACCGAAAAGGCGGCGTGAACCGCCTCCATGACGCGCTCCGCCTGGGACGGCGTCAGCAGAGTCGGCGTCCCGCCGCCGATATACACCGTGTCCAGCGTCTGTTTTTCACCCGTGCCGGCAGTCTCCGTCTCCCCGGCCTCCCGGATGCGGCGGATCAGCTCCTCCGTGTATGCCTCCACGGTCTCCGCGGCAGGATGCGGGAAGGAGCAGAAATCGCAGAAGGGGCACTTGCTGCGGCAGAAGGGGATATGCAGGTACAGTCCGACCGCCTCTCTGCCGCCGAAGCCCCCGCTCGGTTCTCCGCACATCATTTTACAAGATGCCGCTTGATCTTTTTGGATGTCGTCTTTTCAAATTCCGTCTTCCTGTACTCCACCGCCTTCACCTGCTTGAAGCCGGGCAGGCCGCGGTTCATGGCATTGATGGAATTCCGGATGGATTCCTGAATCAGCTCCTCGCTCGCGCCTGTCGGGAACTTGTCATAGGCAGGGTACACCACCGCCGTCAGGATAACGGCATCGCTGTCCGGCGCCTTCCGTCCGACCACGACGCTCTCGCAGATGGTTTCTATCTTGCCGAGATACTCCTCGATCTCCTCCGGAAATACGTTCTTTCCGTTCTCCAGCACGATAACGGATTTCATGCGTCCCGTGATATACACGTACCCGTCCTTGTCCATGTACCCTATATCGCCCGTGCGGTACCAGCCGTCCGCCGTAAAGGCCGCCTCGTTCGCCTCCGGATTGTTGTAGTAGCCCAGCATGACGTTGTCGCCCTTTACCTGTATCTCGCCCTCAACGTAGCCTTCCTCATTCTCCCCGGAGCCTACCTTCTCATCGATGCGCACCCGGCAGCAGGGGACGGCAGGGCCGACAGAACCGTACTTGCGCGCAAAGTAGGGCGTGACGCAGGTCAGCGGCGAGCATTCCGTGATGCCGCAGCCCTCGAAAATGGAAATCCCGAAGTCCTCAAAAGCGGCAATCAGATCCGGGTTGAGCTTGGCTCCGCCGCAGATGATGTGATCCAGCCGGCCGCCGAAGGCATCCAGCACCGACTTGAATATCTTCCGTCTCGCGTCGATCCCGACCGCCATCAGCGTTTTGGAAGCGGCAAGCCCGGTCTTGAGGATCGTCTCCTTCTTGTTTTTCTTTGCCTCCGCCCAGATTTTCATATACATGGTGTTTATGAACAGCGGAACCAGCACAAGCGCCGTCGGTCTGAAAAGCTGGAAATTCTTCATGACATGGCGCAGGGAATCGTTGATGCATATCTCGATGCCGTACACCATTTCCGCCAGTATGCACATAAGCTCGTAGGTGTGGTGAACGGGCAGGACGGACACAACCACATCGTCGCCGGAGAAGCAGACCGTCTCCACCGCCGCGTTGACGGCGGCGAAAATGTTCTTCTGACACAGCATGACGCATTTGCTGGTTCCGGTGGTGCCGGATGTAAACAGCATCTCCGCCAGTGTCTCACGGTTGCGGACGATGGGGTACATATACCCGTCGCGCTCCACCCGCTCCCGCCCGCAGGTCAGCACTTCCTCAAAGGTGATCACCTTCTGGTTGAAGCTGCTGTCATACGCAGGCGTGATGGGGATAAAGTAGCGGATACCCGCATCCTCATCCGTAATGTATTTGATGAATTTCTCGTTGAAGCCCTTGCTGTACACAATGGCACGGGCATCCACCATGGCAGCAAAGCGGCGTATTTCGTCCGTGTTCAGCTCCTTATCCATGGGAACGATCACGCATCCCGCGGCCAGCGCGCCGAGATACGTGCATAACCATTGCGGGGATGTATCCCCGATGACGGCAATCTTCTCGCCGTACAGCCCCATGGCGGAAAAACCGGCTGCCGCCTCCCGCACATGCATGCCGAATTCGCCATAGGTCATGCTCCGTACATCCTTGCCCTCATAGTAGCGGAACAGGATCTTGTCCCCGTGGCGCTCGATTATATCGCACAGATCAGTCACGTCCCACACATGCGGCAGGACACGCTCCATGCGGCGGCGGTTTATGGGTTTATATTTCTCCATCGTATTCCTCCCGTTGCGGCGGCACGGACACTGCTTCCCGGCCGCATTCATTTTATTATAACACAATTTTGTGAGAATTTTGTAAACATATTCCCGCTATCGGGTAAATTTGTCGCATAAAATCCGCTCCCTTTCCAAATTTTCCCGTTTTCTCTTGCCTTTCGAACCGCAATATGCTATAATGACACGCGAGAAAAGCAATGGCGCCGCTGCGGCGCCGGAAAGGATACTGCATGAAATTCAATCTCACCAACCCATGGTCACTGACGGTTCTGCCCCACCGGTTATGGCGCTCGCTGGCGGCAGGCCGCGGGGATATTGCCTGCGCCGCCGAACTGCCCGCTCCGGCTGCCCCCGCCACCGTTGAGGGAGCCGTCACGGTTCCCGCTTCCGTTCCCGGAAACTTCGAGCTTGACCTGTTCCGCGCCGGTCTGATTCCGGATCCGTTCTTCGGCACCAACATCGTCGATCTGCGGCGTCTGGAGGACAGACACCTGTTTTACGTGACCACCTTCGATGCACCCGCCGACTGCGGCGACGATCTCGTCCTGCACTTTGAGGGCATCGACACGATAGCAAAGATATATGTAAACGGCGAACTTGCGGCGGAATGCGATAATATGTTCATCCCGCTGGATGTGCCGCTCCGCAACCTCAAACCGACGGGGAACGAGCTCATGGTTCACATCCTGCCCGTCATGATGGTGGCGCAGGAGCATCCCGTGCCCCCCGCGGCAGGCGCCTTCGACCACGGCTACGCGTCCCTTACCGTACGGAAGGCTCCCTCCTCCTTCGGCTGGGATATTCTCTGCCGCGCCGTATCCGGCGGCATCTGGCGTCCCGTCTGGATAGAGAGCGTCAAGGCTGCCCCTGCTCTGGATCAGGTGTATCTCTACGCCTTCATCGTCAACCCGTCCGGGGAGGATCACAACCGCGGCGGTGCCGTACTGAACCTGTACTACTCCTTCCGGACGGCGGATGAGCTGACGGTCGGCTATGAGGTCGCCGTGGAAGGACAGTGCGGCGACTCGCATTTCGGCGGCCGCCGGGAAGTTTGGCACACCTGCGGGAATTACTACGTCCACGTACCGGACGCCCGCCTGTGGTACCCCAAGAACGCCGGCGAACAGAATCTGTACAATGTGCGCGTGACGCTGCTGCGCAACGGCAAGGCAGAGGATACGCGTGAGTTCCGCATCGGCATCCGTCTGGCGGAGCTGGACCGCACCTCCTGCATCGACGAAAACGGAAAAGGTGAATTCCGCTTTCTCATCAACCACAAGCCCGTATTCATCCTGGGCAGCAACTGGGTGCCGCTGGATGCCTTCCACAGCCGCGACGCGCAGCGTCTGCCCGAGGCTCTGCGCCTTCTGGATGAGGCCGGCTGCAATGCGGTTCGCTGCTGGGGCGGAAACGTGTACGAGGACACACCCTTCTTCGATTTCTGCGACGAGCACGGTATTCTTGTCTGGCAGGACTTCGCCATGGGCTGCGCACTGTATCCCGTCTGGGACGAGGGACTGCGTGAGAACCTCCGCCGCGAGGCCGTCTCGGTTGTGCGCAAGCTGAGACACCACCCGTCGCTCTGCCTGTGGGCGGGCGACAACGAATGCGATCTGTTCTGGATGCGGTGCTATCCCTTCTGCCGCAACCCTGCCGAGAACACCCTCACCCGTGAGGTGCTGCGGGATGTCCTGCGGGCAGAGGACTTCACCCGTCCCTACCTGCCTTCCTCCCCGTATGTGGACGAGAATGCCTACGCATGCGGAGCGCAGAGAACCTCGGAGGATCACCTCTGGGGACCGCGTGACTACTTCAAGGGCGAGTTCTACCGCACCGCGCCCTGCCATTTCGCATCGGAAACCGGCTACCACGGCTGCCCCGATCCCGCCTCCCTGCGGGAGTATATCCCCGAGGATCAGATCTGGCCGATCTTCGACAAGGGAACGGCGGAGGACCCGTTCTGCGGCTCTCCCAAGCCCGCATGGCTCGCGCATCAGACCTCCATGGAGCTGAACGAGGGCAATGCCTTCGGCTACCGCATCTCGCTGATGACCTCGCAGGTGCGGCATATGTTCAACGACACGCCGGACGGCATCGATACCTATGCGCGCATGAGCCAGATGTCGCAGGCAGAGGCGTTCAAGTATTTCATCGAGCGCTTCCGGACATCCAAGTGGAACAAGACCGGCATTATCTGGTGGAATGTTCTGGACGGATGGCAGCAGGTATCCGACGCCGTCGTCAATTACAATTTCCGTCCCAAACTGGCGTACTCCTTCATACAGCGGGCGCAGGCGCCCGTCCTGATGGCCTTCTCCGACCCGGACAAGGACGGCCTGTACGACCTGCACGCGATCAACGATACGCAGACCCCCGCCGTGCTGACCTACGAGGTACGGGATATGTTCGGTGCGGAATCGCTTGAGGAGGCTCCGCTGCTGCTGTCCGGCACCGCCTCGGCTCCTGCCGACGGCAATGCGATCACGGCGCGTCTGGACCTTACCGGACGGCAGGATCACGTTCTCTATATCCGCTGGACGGATGCGGAAGGCAAGGCCGGCTGCTCCCATTTCATCGCCGAGCCGAAGCATCTGGCATATGCACCCTACGCAAAGGCCCTGCGCCTGTGCGGCTTTGACTCCTTTGTCGGATTCTGAACCCCTCTGAGCCCTTGACATCCGGCCGGAAAAGTGGTATACTGACCGTGCAGCCGCGCCGGACGGTCGCGTGCCGTTACGCCGAAAGGCAGCGGTGCGAGGAAAGTCCGGGCATCGCAGGGCAGGATAACCGATAACATCGGCCGTGGGAAACCACCGGAAAAGGGCAACAGAAATAGACCGCCCCGACGCTACCTGCGTCGGAGCAAGGATGGAAAGGCGAGGTAAGAGCTCACCCGTTTCCATGGCAACATGGATCCGCTGTAAACTCTATCCGATGCAACACCGTAAACGCGACGGGAAAACCCGTCCGGTCTGCCCGGCCGCCTCCTTCACGGAGGGCGTTTTGGGTGGCATGGAGCGGGGGGAAACGCCGCCCCGGAGCGTTCCCGGCAACGGGACGCACAGATAGATGACCGTCGTCCCGCAAGGGACACAGAACCCGGCTTACAGGCGCGACTGCGCAAAAAAAGAGGATCGGATGGCAGCATACGACCCTCTTTTTTTCGTCTTCCGCGGCGGATAAACAAAAATCCGGCTGTTTTCCCTTTCGGAAAAGCATCCGGATTTCTGTGGTCGAGGTGACAAGATTCGAACTTGCGGCCTCTACGTCCCGAACGTAGCGCTCTACCAAGCTGAGCCACACCTCGATAACAGCCGTATTATAGCACAAACCGGGACGGCTGTCAAGGGAGAAAATATTAAATTCACAATTTTGAAACAATCACCTTTGGCATCCCTTTTACCGGAACGCCTCGTCCGCGATGCTCCGCAGAGTCGACGCCTCACGGGCCAGCGCAGACGGATCGTCGCCGGGAACAAACTCAAGCAGCAGGCGGATGCGGTCCGGCTGCGGTATATGCCGGAGCAGCTCAACCCAAAGCTCCCCCCGGTCGGCAAGCGGCAGGCGCGTACCGTCCGGCAGCCACGAGAAAACATGGACATTCCGCAGCCACGGCAGCGCCGCCTCCAGCCCGCGGAGCAGCTCCTCCTTCGGTTTGCGGAAATCGGGCTGCCAGTACAGACCCGCGGCGGGGTGATTGATTTCCCGCATCAGACTGACCGCCGAATCGGTCTCATCGGTCAGCGTACCCGGATGGTATTCGAACGCAACCTGCAGCCCCCTCGCCGCAGCGGCCTCGGCGACTGCGATGCCGTCCTTTATCCACGCGCTCCGCGCCGCGGCATCCGTCTCCCGGCTGCCGCGCGTACCCGCCCACAGACGCAGAAGCGGCGCGCCCAGAGCCTCCGCCGCCGTCAGGTAGGCGGAGAAATTCTGTCCCTGCCCCAGCCGGTAGTATGTGCCGTAGGAGGAAACGGAAAGTCCAGCCGCCCTTGTAGCCTCGCCCGTCCGGCGTGCTCCGTCGGGATCGCTCTCCGGCACATGAATGTCACTGCCCCATTCGATGCACGCAAGTCCCGCGTCCCGTGCAAGACGCACCAGCGAATCCGCCGACAGCCTGCGGTATGTCACGGAAACAAGTCCGATATCTGCTTTCATTCCTGCCGCTCCCCCTTTTGGCATGCCTGCGTATTTGCTCTGTAGCACCGGCTGCGCCCTTCCGTACCGTCCGCACGTATAAGATCCAGCCCCTCCAGTATCCGCAGGATTCCGTATGTCGCCCGTCCCCGTATACCGGTCGCCCGCGCGTACTCCGCCGCGGTAAACCGCCCGCCTGCGCGTGTCCACGGCTCGGCCGGCAGGAAATACGCTGCGTAATCCGCCGCCGTACAAAGATCCACGCGCCCGTACAGCGCAGTCGGTATGCACTCATATCGATTGGAGCCGCGCTTCCCGTCCCGTCCCCAGCCGTCCTTCATGCGGAATTCCTCCGCCTCCAGAAACAGCAGGCAGACCGTCAGGCGGGGATTGCCTATCCAGTCGGCAAGCCAGTACAGTTCCCCTGCCGCACTGCGCACATCCGCGCGGCGGGGCGAACGCCGCCGGCTGAGTATCTGTCCGTCGGCAGGATCTATCCATGAAAGGTACTTGAGATAGGGCAGCGGATGCACAACCGTCACCCTGCTGTCCGTATGCTCCATATACAGGCCGATCTTACGGCGCAGCGGGTAAAACCCGCCCGTCTGCACCTCGTAAATATGTCCGTCCGGCAGGCGGATATCCGCAATACGGTCACGGGCTGTGCCCGCCTCCCCCAGTTCCCGGACGGGCACCTCCTGCCGGGCGGGATCCGCACACAGGTAGCGCTTGACCGCCATATGCAGCCGCTTTTCCCGCAGTGTCCCGATTCCCGCATACCCCCGCGTCCGGGCAGGCGGCATGCGCAGTGCCTCTGCCGCGGCGGCGGCGAACCGTGATGCCTCCTCCGCCGAAACGCGTCCGGGGACCTCAATGCCCGCCGCCGTGCGGGTTTTCCGCCCGTTTCCGGTATTTCCGCCCACCGATGTCCCTCCGTTCCGCCGGTATCTCCCGGTCCGAATCCGCAGAAACGGCCCCGGGGATGTCCCTTTCTGTTACGGGACGGCTTTCCGGAGCCGCTTTTTTTGTTTTGTTTATGCCCAGCTCATGCCTGTCGGCTTCGGCTCGAAAATGCACACGCCCTTGAGGAAGTCAACCGCCTTCTTCAGGCCCTCGTCAATGGTCATGACGCTGTCCTCATGCTCGATCGACAGCACACGGTCATACCCGCAGAGGCGCAGGTTGGAAACCAGATCGCGCCAGTAGGTCTCGCCGTTTCCGTAGCCGACCGTGCGGAACACCCACGAGCGGTTCAGCTCATCCGAATAGTGCTTGGTATCCAGAACACCGTTTTTCGCCGTGTTGATGGCATCCACCTTCGTATCCTTCGCGTGTACGTGGTAAATGGCGCCCTTCAGCTCGCGGATTGCGGCAACGGGATCCATACCCTGCCAGATAAGGTGCGACGGGTCAAAGTTCGCCCCGATCACATCGCCGACGGCGGCACGCAGCCGCAGCAGCGTAGCGGGATTGTACACGCAGAAGCCGGGGTGCATCTCAAACGCGATGTGCGGAACATGGTGCGCCAGTGCGAAGGCTCCCGCCTCCTTCCAGTAAGGAATCAGCTTTTGATTCCACTGCCAATCCAGTATGGCAAGGAAGTCCTCCGGCCACGGGCAGGTCACCCAGTTGGGATACTTGGACTCATCGCAGTCGCCGGGGCACCCGGAGAAAGTGATAACCGTATCGACGCCCATCTTCTCCGCAAGCAGCACCGCATTGCGGAAATCCTTATCGAACTGTGC
This sequence comes from Erysipelotrichaceae bacterium, assembly GCA_963609805.1. GTDB lineage: Bacteria > Bacillota > Clostridia > Oscillospirales > CAG-272 > CAMEON01. The sequence goes on from CAVDLN010000027.1 coordinate 17,913, forward strand.
GGCAATCTCCCGGTTCGGGTGCAGGGCATTGCCGTGCGCCGACAAGGCGCAGACCTCCGTGTCATACTTCTTCAGCAGCGCCGTAAACGCATCGTACTTTGCGGGGTCGGCCAGAAGCTCCTCGGGGTTGCAGTGTGCCTTGCCG
>CAVDLN010000028.1:0-14624 GCA_963609805.1 Erysipelotrichaceae bacterium
ATGCAGGCTGCTGCCCGGGGGCATGTGTGCCGTTTGGGGCAGCTTTGAAATTTTGATTGCAAATCCGAAAGCGGAATCAAAAAGGGCACCCGTCCTGCGACGGGTACCCTTTTTGATTGCGGGATTACTTTCTCTTTTTCAAGGCAACCGCGCCGCCGCACAGCACGATCAGCACGCATGCACCGGACAGTGCCAGCGCCGATCCGCATCCGGAGCTGCTGCCGGATGTTGTGACTGCCTCCGCTTCGGTTACGGCTTCGGTTTCGGACATATCCACATCCGATTTCGATGCGGTTTCGGGTGCTTCGGTTTCCGTCTCGGTTTCGGTTTCCGTTTCCGTCACGGTTGCGCCGGCGGGTTCCTCTTCGTAGTAGTAGTCGAACACGTCGTATTCAAAGAATTTCACCCATTGAATGTCAATTTCTCCCTTCGGCAGCATGAAGGCCAGCTCCGATACAAAGGCACTCCATCCCGGTGCGCCGGACATATCCAGAACAAGGGTGCGCCATGTGCCGTCGTTGTAAATATAGTCTCCGTTGAAGTTTGTGTCGTAATCCGTATTCTCGAGGACGCACAGGTAAGCGATGTACAGCTCATCGACGCCGGGGTCTGAGGTGCGGTAACGAATCGCAACATAGGGGTTGACGCCTGCGTTGACCGCGCGGGGATAAACCGAGTTCATGACAAGCGCGTCATCCTCGGTCGCCGTGAAGCGGGTGAAGGATATGTCTCCCTCGGTCATGTAAGTCACGGTCGCGTTGTTGATTTCCGGCGCGAACAGATCCGAAACCTTTTGCTGTGTGAGATCAATCGTCTCCTTGAGTCCGTGCTCGTTGTCCGCAATCTGCTCTTCTGTCAGTTCCTTGGCGTCATCTCCGACGTTCTCGGGATCTCCGGTCAGCGTCAGGCTTGCGAAGGCGGTTGCGTTCTTGGCGGACATGCGTCCCGTGATGCCGTGTGCGTACAGCAGTGAGTGGATCGCGCCCGTGTTGGAGACTCCTTCCCCGATCATGTAGCACCACGCAATTTTGATTTGGCTGCCGGTTTCCACGGCGTGCCCCAGCGCATCGGTGAGGTTTATACGGATTTCATACACTGCCGTGTTTTCGGTTTTATCCCAGGAGCAGACAAAATCCTCTCCGCTGACGGGCGAATAGTTTCCGCTCCATGCGAAGGACACGGGGCGTCCCTCATATCCGTCGGCGGTGGAGATGCCGTAGCCGGTTTCACTGTAATTCTTGCCGGTTGCGTCGATATCCGCTACGCCGATCTGGAAGCAGGTGTTGGCATACAGGTATACGTTGTCGTTGTTCAGGGCGTTGTAGAATTCGATGTTCTCCGTATTGACCTCAAAGGCAAAGTACAGGTACTTACCGTCCCAGCCGGAGCCCCAATAGCGGATGAGTGTGTCGCACACGTCGGCAAACTCGGCCAGCGTTTCGGCGTCCCACGCGGGTTGATTTCCGCATACGCCCATGTACTGTGCGGCGTCAATCAGGTCAACTTCGCGGTATTCGTTCTTGGAAATCTCACCGTCCAGGGTGGGCGTTTTGATGGCGTCCAGATCACCGAACGATGCCTCACCTGCCTCGATTGACGAAATATCGGGGGCGGCATATTCGCTGGTGCCCAGCGTGCTGATAAAGTTGCCCCTGTCCGCCATGGCGCCGGCGGGGACTGCCATCGGAATTGCCAGTGCCGTCAACAAAGCGATGCACATGAGCAGGGATACGCATTTTTTCATAACAGCTACCTCTTTCCTCTTTCAAATTTCAAACGCCGTTTTTTGTTCTTGACGAAAATCTGCGCGGAACCGTGCAATAAGTTTACCATGGAAGAACGGCTTTGTCAAGTGCAATTGTGCAAATTTTCCAAAAATGATAGTTTCTTTCGCTGCTCTTTTTACTCGTAAATTTCCACTTCTCCGACCGTGCAGCGGGAACGCCCGGAAGTAATGCGGACGTAGCGGGCGTCCGCTTTGCCGAACGTGCAGGAGGCGCACCCTGCGTCGTCCGCCGAGATGGCCGAGATGTCGGATGAGAACACCTGCGTCCAGGATGTTCCGTCGGCGGAGACCTCAATGGCAACACTGTCCGGGAACTGCTTGACGGAGGAGGCAAGTGCATAGAGATCCACGCGGCTTACCTGCTTGACATCGCCCAAATCGATTAGGATAGTCGGCGCGGAGTCACGATTGCCGGCGCGCCATCCGCCGGATGACGTATTCCCGTCAGTCAGATGGTAGGAGGCTATGTCGCTTTCCGTCCAGAAGGAGTACTGAGAGCTGGACACAAACGCCGCGCACCCGAGGGCGAGGTTTTCCGACGGCTCCCCGTCGGTGCTGCGGCGGGCGTCATACCCGTCGGGAAGACGCAGAATTACGCTGTCGCCGGCTGGAATAAACAGCGTGAAGCTGCCGTCCGCGATATCAAGGTCCGTCCACATGCCGCTGTCATACAGCTCCAGGGAGGAGAGATCCGTCGCTGCGGTAAACGTGAATTCCTTGTCCTGACCCTTGCCGTAGTCACGGTTGACGATTACCACATACTGCCTGCCGTCGCCTTCCGTCGAGCGGTAGAGCGAGTAGATGGCGGCATGACCGGAGGTCTGCCGGATGACGAAATCGTCCGGGACAACCTCATTTCCCGTTACGCTGTCGGAGTGATACACCTCGACCGCGTCGCTCTTGCCCAGCACCTTGCCCCATTCGGCAATGCGCGCGTTTGCCGCCTGCACACCGGCATACATGGACGAGGGCGTGAAATCGGCTGCAATCATGCCGGTTGTAAACGCTTCCCCGCTTCCGATGGGCGTCAGGTAGACAAACCACTTGAAGTTCTTCATGCCGTAGGCAAGTCCCATGGAGGCGTTGAACAGCAGCTCCTCATCGGAGGAAATACGGTATGCCCCCGTGATTTCCATGCACTGCATGTAATACCCGGTCGAGGCGTTGTACTTCAGTCCGTATTGCCGGATTTTGTTGAGAGAATTGAACACGCTCCAGTTGAATCCGCCGCCGGCCATGAAGCAGTAGTTGTCATAGGACAGGTACCGCATCCTGTTCGTGCCGCCCGTGATGGCGCAGTACTCCGATACGTATTCGTCCCACGAGGGGAAACCGCCGATCGGCAGCAGGTTGAGGTGGGGGGTAACGTGGTGGTTGTAGTCGCTGATGATGCGCGCCACGCGGGCGTAGTCGTTGGATTCCTCATGCGGTTCGTCGGTAAGATAGATACCGCCGAATCCGGCGCGGTTCTCATACTTCTGTACCAGCTCGATAATCTGGCTTTCGGTTGCCTTGGCAAGGCTTCCGCTGTTGAGCGGGTCGCATACCGAATAGAAAATTCCCCGCTGCGCGCACAGGTACATCATGTAGTCGCAAACCTGATTGCCGACCGCGTCATAGGTGCGGGTTTCCTCCAGATACCCGATGCCGGCTTCCTTCATGTAGTCAAGGCACGCGGGAATCACTTCGGGATACCCGAAGGAGGAGTGGTAGAAGGTGCTGATGCGGAATTCCGTCTGCGTGTCGTCAAGCACGCGCACATGGCAGGAGGCCAGATTTTCCCCGTCATAGACGTATACCGTCGTGTCGCCGAATCCGACAGGCGTGACGAGTCCTGTGGCGGCATCCACAGCCGCCACGGCCGGGTCATCGGTGAAGAAGCGCAGGGAGGCATCCCCGGAGGTGTTGGCGATGCGCCGATAGGACGTCTGCAGGGTGGCGGAAGTGTCCATGTAAAGCCAGATATCATTCTGGAAAAGGACGAGGTTGTCGGTGCGGCGCACATCCGCCAATACCTGCATCTCGCCGAGGGAGAAGCGGAATTTGCCGTTGTCCTCCGGCAGCGTGTGTACCAGCAGGCGCACGAAGGACGCCTCGACTCCGCCTATGTCTACGGTCATGCCGTCGGCTCCGACATCGGAGACGCCGGAAAGATTCAGCACCGATGACCATGTCTGTCCGTTATCGGAAACCTGCAGCTCAAAGTCAACGGGGAACAGGTTCTCCTCCCCGACCGCAGGCAGCAGTACGACCGAGCGTACCGTACACGTCCGCGTGAGGTCGATGAACAGGTAAACATCGTTTGCGGCTTTTGTAAAACTCTGGGAGGAGAATTTGGTGGACGGATCGCCGTCATTGGCATTCAGATTGGAATACCCGTCGGAATTGAGGCAGGAGCCTGCCATGGCATAGCCTGCGTTTGCCACATTGGCAATGCCGATGACATCATCCGGCACGGTCGGCATTGTATCCGCCTCGGTCTCCGTCTCGCGGTCGGCGGACTCCGGCTCGCTTTCCGTATCGGGTTCCGCGGTGGAATCCGTGCCTGCCGGTTCCGTCTCGGGGCAGGTTGATTCGGCCTCGCTGTCCGGAACCTTGCGGCACGCGCACAGAATCGCTGTCAACGCGGCGGCAAGGGCTGCCGCCGTCAGAAATACCTTTACCCAATGACGCATAATTTTTCTCCTTATGGTACGATGCGGTACTGTACAGCGCAGTACTGATGCGGCAAGTATACCATAAAGCCGGCGGGATGTCAAGGAGAATAGTGCTAAAATGCACAATGGGAGTGCCATACAGCCGATTTCACGGTGAAAAACCTGCGTCTGCCTGTGCAATTTTCATAAAATGAAGATAGTTGTTGAAAGGCCTTGACAAACAGCTTTTTTTATGGTAAAATAGCAAACTGCATTATAATCGCCAGTCGTGTGGAATGCGGCCTTTACGGTACGCTTCCCGACCGGCAATCCGTCGGCGCTTGTGCATTCTGACGAAGGCGCGCGTTGCGGCCAATCGGTTTCCGTGAACCGACTACAGGCATGACCGAGGCACTTGCCGTGTCCCGGGCGGTTTCACTTTTCGGAACTGCCCGTGAGGTCCTGCTTCTCTGCCGTAACCGTCTTCCGCTCGCTATGTCCACTCCGGCGGCGGCAGGGCAAGGAAAATGCCGCGCTGTCCCGCGGGCTTTCCGCATTCCCTGACCCCGCATCTCCCGAACATGAAAGAATGGAGTGATTGTTGTACATGATTCAACTGAAAGACCAGAAGCTCGGCGAGAACGTCCGGAAATCGTTTTCCCGCACCCGCTTCAACCTGGAGCTGCCGGATCTGGTGGAAATCCAGACCCGCTCCTACGCCTGGTTCCTCCGGGAGGGACTTACAGAGGTTCTGCATGAGGTTTCCCCTATTGAGGACTTCTCTCACAATTTCCTTATCGAGTTTGTTTCCTACACACTGGACGCCAAACCGAACTATCCGGTTGAGGAATGCAAGGAACGGGACGTCAACTATTCTGCCACCCTCAGGGTCAATGTGCGGCTGACCAACAAGCAGACCGGAGAGGTCAAGCAGACGGATGTCTTTATGGGCGAGTTCCCGCTTATGACCGAAACGGGTACCTTTGTTATCAACGGTGCCGAGCGCGTCATCGTTTCTCAGATTGTTCGTTCTCCCGGCATGTACTACGCAAGCGACATCGATAAGTCCGGAAAGCCGATCTACTCCGCGCAGGTTATTCCTTACCGCGGCGCATGGCTGGAGTATGAGACGGACGTAAACGGTGTGATGTATGTTCGCATCGATAAGACACGCAAAGTGCCGATGACCATGTTCATCCGCGCACTCGGCCCCGAAACCCGCGAGGAAGTTTATGAATTGCTGGGAGAGGACGATCGGCTGAAGGTCACGTTTGAAAAGGACGAGTGCGAGAATCTCGCCGCGGAGAACCACACATCCGCTCATGTGGAGGCTCTCAAGGAAATCTACAAGAAGCTGCGTCCCGGTGAGCCTCCGCTGGTTGAGTCCGCCGAGGCGCTGATCAACAACTATTTCTTTGACCCGAAGCGGTATGACATCGCACCTGTGGGCCGGTACAAGTTCGACAAGAAGATGGCAATCTCCGGACGCATTACCGGCCAGGTAGCGGCGGATGATGTATATTCTCCGCTGACCGGCGAGATGCTCTGCTCCGCGGGAACGGTCATAAATGCCGATCTGGCGCTCACCATTGAGCATGCGGGCGTCAACAGCATGAATGTCAGACTTGAGAACGGAGACATCGTCCGCGTGCTGTCCAACAACACGCTGGAGCCGGAGTATATCATCGGCTGCGATCTGCATGACTGCGGCGTGCGCGAAAAGGTACGGACCGCCATCCTGCAGGAGATCGTGGAGGCCTGCGGCGGCGATCTGGACGAGGTCAAGCGGCAGGTGCGCCTGCGTCTGGCCGAGCTGTGCCCCAAGCACATCACAAAGGATGATATTTTCGCCTCCATCAGCTACCTCGTGGATCTTGCAAACGGCATCGGCTCCGTGGACGATATCGACCATCTCGGAAACCGCCGCATCCGCTCCGTCGGCGAGCAGCTCCAGAACCAGTTCCGCATAGGCTTTGTCCGCATGGAAAAGATTATCAGGGAGCGGATGACCACGCAGGACAACGACAAGCTGACCCCGCAGGCACTGATCAATGTCCGTCCCGTTGTGACGGCCATCCGGGAATTCTTCGGCTCGTCTCAGCTTTCCCAGTTTGCCGACCAGAACAACCCGCTGGCTGAACTGACCCATCGCCGCCGCCTGTCCGCACTCGGCCCCGGCGGTCTGTCCCGTGATCGTGCATCCTTTGATGTCCGCGACGTGCACTATACGCAGTACGGCCGCATGTGCCCCATCGAGACACCCGAAGGACCCAACATCGGACTTATTTCCTACCTGACGACCTATGCGCGTATCAGCGAGTACGGGTTCATCGAGGCGCCCTACCGCAAGGTGAAGCGCGTATATGATGAGAACGGAAAAGTGACGGACCAGTATGTCACGGATGAAGTGGTCTACATGACCGCGGACGCCGAGGACAAGTACATCGTCGCGCAGGCAAACGAGCCTCTGGACGAAACCGGTCACTTTATAAACAAGAAGGTTACGGCACGTGAGAGAACCGAGATAGCGTCCATCGACGCATCAAGGGTAGACCTCATGGATGTGTCGCCTAAGATGGTTGTGTCGGTGGCGACGGCTATGATTCCGTTCTTGGAGAACGACGACAATACCCGTGCGCTGATGGGAGCCAACATGCAGAAGCAGGCGGTTCCGCTGATGGTTTCGGATAACCCCATTGTCGGTACCGGTATGGAATACAAGGCTGCCGTGGACTCCGGCGTCGTGATCACCGCCAAGCGCGCGGGACGCGTGGAGCATGTTGAGGCCGACAAGATTGTTATCGTGACCGACGACGGCTCCAAGGATTCCTATACGCTGCGGAAGTTCCGCCGCACCAACCAGGGCACCTGCTTCAATCAGCGCCCCATCGTTCACCGCGACCAGATGGTGAGCGCCGGGCAGGTTATCGCGGACGGCCCCGCTACCAAGAACGGAGAGGTTTCGCTCGGAAAAAATGCTCTTATCGGGTTCATGACGTGGGAAGGCTACAACTACGAGGATGCCGTCCTGCTGAATGAGCGGCTGGTGCGCGACGACGTGTATACATCGCTTCACATCGAGGAATATACGCATGAGGCGCGCGACACCAAGCTGGGACCGGAGGAGATTACCCGCGAGGTACCCAACGTCGGCGACGATGTGCTGAAGGACCTCAATGCGGACGGTATTGTGAAGAAGGGTACCGAGGTACGCGCCGGGGATATTCTGGTCGGAAAGATCACACCCAAGGGTGAGACCGAGCTGACCGCCGAGGAGAGGCTGCTCCGCGCCATCTTCGGTGAGAAGGCACGCGAGGTGCGCGATACGTCCCTGCGCCTGCCGCACGGCGAGTCCGGTGTGGTTGTGGATGTACGCGTGTTCTCCCGCGAGCAGGGAGACATTCTGCCCGCATCCGTCAATAAGGTTGTCAAGGTTTATATTGCCCAGAAGCGGAAGATTTCCGTAGGAGACAAGATGGCGGGACGCCACGGAAACAAGGGCGTTGTGTCCCGCATTCTGCCGCCGGAGGACATGCCGTTCCTGCCGGACGGAACACCGCTGGATATCGTGCTGAACCCGCTGGGCGTGCCTTCCCGTATGAATATCGGGCAGGTGCTGGAGGTGCATCTCGGCATTGCCGCCAAGCGGTTGGGATGGAAGATAATGACGCCCGTGTTCGACGGCGCCAACGAGAAGGACATCTCGGAATGCCTGCATATGGCAGATTACAGCCGCCCGCTGTTTGCCGGCGAGAATCCGGAGGGCAAGGATCTGTACGAGATTGTACGCCCGGACGAGCCTCATGATATTGATGTGGCGCCGCGCCATGAGGGCGATACCCGTCATTGCTACCGCAAGCTGACACCCGAGCAGAGAGCCAACCCGGCCTATATCGAATCCCTTCGTCAGGCGGATACCCTCCGTCTGTTCGACGGAAAGACGATCCTGTACGACGGACGCACCGGTGAGCCGTTCGACAATCCCGTTACCGTCGGCATCATGTATTATCTTAAGCTGCACCACCTGGTGGATGATAAGATTCACGCGCGCTCCAACGGCCCGTACTCTCTGGTTACGCAGCAGCCTCTGGGCGGCAAGGCTCAGTTCGGCGGACAGCGTTTCGGAGAGATGGAGGTCTGGGCACTGGAGGCATACGGCGCAGCCTACACGCTGCAGGAAATTCTGACCGTTAAGTCGGATGATATCAACGGACGCCGCAAGGCCTACGAAGCCATCATCAAGGGACAGAATATCCCGACGCCCGGCGTGCCCGAATCCTTCAAGGTTATGGTCAAAGAGCTGCAGGCACTGGCACTGGATATCCGCGTTCTGAATCAGGACGGCGAGGAAGTCAATCTGTCCGCACTGTGCAACGAGGATGATCAGCCGTCCTACCGCCGCCGCCTGCCGCGTACCGGACGTGACCCGGACGAGGAGGATATCGAACGCGCAACCGGTCAGTTCGTGGAGACGGGAGACCTTTCCGATTCCTTCCTCATGGAGAAGAGCGAAGTGAATCCGGATGAGGAGTACAGCGACGAGACGGATTACGGCAGCGTCGGAGCGGACGGGGATGATTCGTCCGACGGCTACGAAGAGTAATCGGCGTCTGATTCCGCATACCCGCCCGGGAAAACCCCGGCGCGGGATGCTCAATATAATGAATGAATGGAGAAGAAACTGTGGAGCGCAATGAAATTTCTTCCATTAAAATCGGTCTGGCTTCCCCGGAGATGATCCGGGAGTGGTCGTACGGCGAGGTGACCAAGCCGGAAACCATCAACTACCGTACGCTGAAGCCGGAGGTAGGCGGACTGTTTTGCGAACGCATTTTCGGGCCGACCAAGGACGGCGCCTGCATGTGCGGCAAGTATAAAAATTCCCACAGCAAGGAAGTTATCAAGTGCGAGAAATGCGGCGTGGACGTAACCACCAAGAAGGTGCGCCGTGAACGCATGGGACACATTGAGCTGGCAAGCCCCGTGTCGCACATCTGGTATTTTAAGGCAATTCCTTCCCGGATGGCGTTGGTGCTGGATATTTCCCCCAAGCAGCTGGAGCAGGTTCTTTATTTCGCCGAAAATGTCGTGCTGGATCCGGGAACGACCCCGCTGCATACCGGCATGGTGCTGACCGAAAGCCAGTACGAAGAGTACCGCAACATGTACGGTGAGGAGTTCCGCGTCGGCATGGGTGCCGAGGCAGTCCGCGAGCTGCTTGCAGGCATCAATGTAGAGGAACTGTCCGCCAGCCTGAAGGAAGAGCTGTCCCGTGCTACCGGACAGAAGAAAACCCGCATCATCAAGAGGCTGGAGGTCATTGAGGCATTCCGCGTGTCCGAGAACAAGCTGGAGTGGATGATCCTGAGTGCCCTGCCGGTTCTGCCCCCGGAAATCCGGTCTATGGTGCAGCTGGACGGCGGACGCTTTGCTTCCTCCGACCTGAATGAACTGTACCGCCGCGTGATTGCCCGCAACAACCGACTCAAGAAGCTGCTCGAAATCAACACGCCCGACATCGTGGTCCGCAACGAGAAACGGATGCTGCAGGAGGCTGTGGACGCCCTTATCGATAACGGACGCCGCGGCAAGCCCGTGACGGGTCCTTCCAACCGTCCGCTGAAGTCTCTGTCCGAGATGCTCCGCGGCAAGCAGGGACGGTTCCGTCAGAACCTTCTCGGAAAGCGCGTGGACTATTCCGGACGTTCGGTTATCGTCGTAGGTCCTTCCCTGAAAATTTACCAGTGCGGCCTGCCTAAGGAAATGGCGCTGGAGCTGTTCAAGCCTTTCGTGGTCAAGCGGCTGGTTGAAATGGGAAAAGCATCCAATGTCAAGGATGCCCAGAAAAAGATTGAGCGCGTATATCCCGAGGTTTGGGATGCGCTGGAGAATGTTATCAAGGGACATCCCGTGCTGCTCAACCGTGCGCCTACGCTGCACCGCCTGTCGATTCAGGCGTTTGAGCCCGTCCTGGTAGAGGGACGCGCCATCAAGCTGCACCCGCTGGTCTGCACGGCATTCAACGCGGACTTCGACGGAGACCAGATGCCTGTCCATGTACCGCTGTCGGTTGAGGCACAGGCGGAGGCACGCTTCCTCATGCTGTCCTGCAACAACCTGCTCAAGCCTATGGACGGTAAGGCGGTTACCATTCCGACTCAGGACATGATTCTCGGTTCCTACTACCTGACTATGGAGAAGGAGGGCGAGCCGGGCGACCGCTGGCCGCTGCTGGATGCGGACGGAAATCCCATGCTGGATGAGGCCGGAGAGCCGATGTACGGCTACCGGATGTTCCGCAACTTTGACGAGGCCATGATGGCGTACGTCAACCGGCAGCTGGGGCTGCACTCCCGCATCCGCGTGCGCATTGACCGCGATGTGAAGGAAACCGCTCCCGACGGAACCGAGTCGGTTGTCAAGCGCTCGGCTGTTATTGTTACCACGCTGGGTCGCCTGATTTTCAACAGCCCTCTGCCGCAGGATCTCGGATTTGTCGACCGTTCCGATCCGGCAAACACGTTCAAGCTGGAAGTGGAGTTTGTGGTAAAGAAGAAGCAGCTCGGTCAGATTATCGACCGCTGCATCCGTGCGCACGGAACGTCCGTCTGCGCGGAGATGCTGGATAACATCAAGGCCATGGGCTATAAGTATTCCACGCAGGCATCCTTCTCGATTTCCGTTTACGACATGACCATTCCGCCCGAGAAGCCCGGATACATTGCCGATGCCATGAAGAAAGTGGATGAAATTTCCAGATTCTTCCGCCGCGGCGACCTGACCGAGGATGACCGTTACAAGGCGGTTATCGGCATCTGGAATGACGCGACCGAAAAGGTGACCACGGCACTGGATAAGGGCTTCAGCAAGTTCAACCCGATCAAGATCATGGCCGACTCCGGAGCCCGCGGCTCCATGACGCAGATGCGTCAGCTTGCCGGTATGCGCGGACTGATGTTCTCCGCAACAGGTAAGACCATGGAGCTTCCTATCAAGTCCAACTTCCGTGAAGGTCTGAATATAACCGAGTACTTCATGGGCGCGCGTTCCTCCCGTAAGTCGCTGTCCGATACCGCTCTGCGTACCGCGGACTCCGGATACCTGACCCGCCGTCTGGTGGATGTTTCGCAGGAGGTTATCGTCCGCGAGGTTAACTGCGATACGGATAAGGGAACAACGGTCAGCGATGTCATCAATGAGCACGAGAAGAACGTCCTGGAGCCGCTGGCAGACCGTATCATCGGACGCTTCACGCTGGGGAATGTTGTCGACCCCAAGACCGGTGAGGTTCTGGTACCGAACGATACCATGATTTCCGAGGAGGATGCCGCTGCCATCACCAAGGCAGGCATCACGGAGGTTACGATCCGCACGCCGATTCAGTGCCACGCGCGCTGGGGCATCTGCTCGCACTGCTACGGTGCGGATATGTCCACGGGCAAGCTGGTAAGCGTCGGCGAGGCAGTCGGAATTATTGCGGCACAGTCTATCGGCGAACCCGGTACACAGCTTACGATGCGTACCTTCCACTCCGGCGGTGTTGCAGGCTCGAATATCACACAGGGTCTTCCCCGTGTTGAAGAACTGTTCGAGGCCCGCACGCCCAAGAAGGTTGCCGTTATGGCAGAGAAGGCCGGCGTGGCGTACGTTCATCAGGATCCCGATATGCCCGGAGTCAGCGATGTGTTTATCCACGATGAGGATACGAACGCCGAGCTGGCAAAGTATCCGATTCCTTACGGTACGCGTCTGGCTGTGGCTACCGGCACTCATGTGAAGGTAGGGCAGGCCCTGACGGAAGGCTCCAAGTCGCTGACCGACATCATGCGGATTCAGGGATTGGACGAGGTGTATGCATACCTGATCAGAGAAGTCCAGATGGTTTACCGTTCGCAGTCCTGTAATGTCAACGATAAGCACATTGAGATCATTGCCCGTCAGATGACGAGAAAGATCCGCATCGAGGACGCAGGCGACACATCGCTTCTGCCCGGAGCAGTCGTTGACCGCAACGAGCTGGAGGAAATCAATAACAGCACACTCGCACAGGGCGAGGCGGACGGCATGGAGCTGAAACCCGCTTCCGGAACGCCTATTCTGCTGGGTATCACAAAGGCTGCCCTGCAGAGCGAATCCTTCCTGTCTGCGGCTTCCTTCCAGGAGACAACCAAGGTTCTGGCGGATGCCGCCATACGCGGAAAGGTCGATCATCTGCGCGGCCTGAAGGAGAATGTCATCATCGGACGCCTGATTCCTGCCGGAACGGGCATGGAATGCTACAGGGACGTCACGGTCGAGACGGCCGAGCAGGCAGTCGAGGAAGCGGCCAATACGGCATCATAAAAGAATCGGCTGCGATCTGTTCGCACGGGGGAGAATTCCGGATGGAATGCTCCCCCGTTTTTGACGGCCGACCGCAAAATTTCCGACGGGAAGGCAAAACGGCAGAAGGCGGAAGAAGCTGCTGATTGCAACATTACGAAGCACGGGCGGATTCAAGAGGCACGTATTGTGCAAAAAGGAGAAATTATCGGGTAAAAGTCTGCTTACTTGACAAATTGCCGCCTGCGTGATATAATACTCATGTTCGTGCCATGGGGTATTTATGCCATGATGCCGAATACAAGGAGACAGTCTCACCCGTCCGGCGGTCACTCCGGCGGTGTGCCTGTATATAAACACCGAAATTCAGAAGAAGGAGGAAAAACAGGAATGCCTACCCTTAACCAGCTTGTCCGTCAGGGACGTGCCGACAGAATGTACAAGTCCAAGGCACCCGCACTGCAGAAGGGCTTCAACAGCCTTGAGAGCAGGGCTACGGACAAATCCTCGCCCCAGAAGAGAGGCGTGTGCACAAAGGTTTCCACCATGACGCCCAAGAAGCCGAACTCTGCTATGCGTAAGTTTGCGAGAGTCCGTCTGACCAATGGCATGGAGGTTACGACCTACATCCCCGGTATCGGCCATAGCCTGCAGGAGCACTCTGTTGTGCTGATTCGTGGCGGACGTGTCCGTGACCTGCCCGGCGTGCGGTACCACATCATTCGCGGTACGCTTGACGCACAGGGTGTTGCCAACCGTAACCAGAGCCGTTCCAAGTACGGCGCAAAGGCTCCCAAGAAGAAGAAGTAATTCCGCTTGGGGGAAGCGCGCGGGAGGATTTCCGTGCGGCGCACACTCCGCAGTGCGACAGAAAAGCGGAGGGGTAAAAAAGCAGTCATTTCAATACATACCTGTGTGACCCGCTGATTTCTGTGTTTATATACCGGCGTGTGCCGGACAGTCAGACTACACACATGGCTCGTAAACAGAAGAATGCTTTTGAGTACCTATGATTTCATTCAATACTAATGAAGGAGGGAAGTTACAGTGCCGAGAAGAGGTTCAATCTCGAAAAGAGATGTGCTGCCGGATCCGTTGTATAATTCCAAGCTGGTGACCAAGCTGGTAAACAACGTGATGTATGACGGCAAGAAGGGCGTAGCCCAGACTATCGTGTATGATGCATTCACCATCATTGCCGACAAGACGGGTGAGAATGCCCTGGAAGTTTTCCAGGCCGCGCTTGACAACATCAAGCCGGAGTTGGAGGTTAAGGCGCGCCGCGTCGGCGGTTCGACCTATCAGGTCCCGATGGACGTGCGCCCCGACCGTAAGCAGACATTGGCTCTCCGCTGGCTGATCAGCTATGCCCGGTCCCGCTCCGAGCGGACCATGGCAGAACGCCTGGCCGGCGAGATTCTGGATGCCAAGAACAGCATGGGCGGCGCCTTCAAGAAGAAGGAAGAGACCCATCGTATGGCTGAAGCGAACAAAGCGTTCGCACATTACAAGTATTGATCCGCGGTTTGCTGCCGCTGATCGGTCAATTCAAAACCAAGGAGTAAATCAATGCCTAGGGAATATTCTCTTGAAAAGACCCGTAATATCGGCATTATGGCACACATTGATGCCGGTAAGACCACGACAACCGAGCGTATTCTGTTCTATACCGGAAAGACTCACAAGCTGGGCGAGGTTCACGAAGGCGCAGCTACGATGGACTGGATGGAGGAAGAGCAGGAGAGAGGTATCACCATTACCTCCGCCGCAACCACCTGCTACTGGAAGGATCACCGTATTAACATTATCGATACTCCCGGGCACGTGGATTTTACCGTCGAGGTCGAGCGTTCCCTGCGCGTGCTGGACGGCTGCGTGAC
>CAVDLN010000028.1:14634-17576 GCA_963609805.1 Erysipelotrichaceae bacterium
CTCCGTGACTGTCTTCTGCGCCAAGGGCGGCGTTGAGCCCCAGTCTGAAACCGTTTGGCGCCAGGCGGACAAGTACCATGTGCCGAGAATGGCATATGTCAACAAGATGGACATCACCGGTGCGGATTTCTACCGCGTCATTGATATGATGCGCAGCCGCCTGCATGCCAATCCTGTCCCAATTCAGCTTCCTGTCGGAAAGGAAATGAACTTCCGCGGAATCGTTGACCTTGTGAAGATGGAAGCCGATATCTACTATGACGCAGACGGCAAGGACGTGCGCGTAGAACCGATTCCGGATGATCTGAAGGAAGCGGCTCAGAAGTACCATGATGCAATGGTTGAGGCTGTGGCTGAGACTGACGAGGCGCTGATGGAGAAGTACCTGGAGGAGGGAACTCTTTCCGAGGACGAAATCCGCAAGGGCCTTCGCAAGGCGACCATCGCAAACGAGATCGTGCCTGTCTGCTGCGGCTCTTCCTACCGCAACAAGGGCGTTCAGAAGATGCTGGACGCCGTTGTCGATTACATGCCCTCCCCGCTGGATATCCCCCCTGTAATCGGCGTCAACCCGGATACGGGCGATGAGGACAGCCGCGAGGCAAACGACGACGCACCGTTCTCCGCTCTGGCGTTCAAGATCATGACCGACCCGTTTGTCGGAAAACTGTGCTACTTCCGCGTTTACTCCGGAGTGGTGCATGCCGGCGACACCGTGTTCAATTCTACCAAGGGTAAGCGCGAGCGTCTGGGCCGTATCCTGATGATGCACGCAAATGACAGAACGGATATCGACACCTGCTACACGGGAGACATCGCCGCTGCCATCGGTGTGAGAAACACTACGACAGGTGATACCTTCTGCGACGAGAAGCACCCGATTATCCTGGAGTCTATGGAGTTCCCGGAGCCTGTTATCCGTGTTGCCATCGAGCCCAAGACCCGCGCGGGTCAGGAGAAGATGGGTATCGCCCTCTCCAAGCTGGCTGAGGAGGATCCTACCTTCCGCACATGGACCGATGAGGAAACCGGTCAGACCATTATTGCCGGTATGGGTGAGCTGCACCTGCAGATTATCGTGGAGCGTATGCTGCGCGAATTCAAGGTGGAGGCCAATATCGGTAAGCCGCAGGTTGCTTACAAGGAGACCATCCGCAAGAAGGTGGATCAGGAAACCAAGTACAAGCGTCAGTCCGGCGGTTCCGGTCAGTACGGTCATGTCAAAATTACCATCGAGCCCAACGAGCCGGGCAAGGGATATGAGTTTGTCAATGCTGTGGTCGGCGGTTCCATTCCGAAGGAATTTATTCCCGCGGTTGACGCCGGTATCCAGGGCGCAATGCAGAACGGTGTGCTTGCCGGCTACAATGTTGTAGACGTGAAGGTTACGCTGTACGACGGATCCTACCACGAGGTCGACTCCTCGGATATGGCGTTCAAGATCGCCGGCTCCATGGCGTTCAAGGAAGCTATGCGCAAGGCGGATCCCGTACTGACCGAGCCTGTGATGAAGGTCGTTACCATCGTGCCGGAAGAGTACATGGGCGATGTCATCGGTGACTTCAACTCCCGCCGCGGACAGATCAACAGCATGTCTGCCGGAGCAGGCGGCGTTGAGGAAATCACCGCATTCGTTCCGCTGTCCAATATGTTCGGATATGCTACCGATCTGCGTTCCAAGACGCAGGGACGCGGCATCTACTCCATGGAGCCCAGCCACTTCGCCGAGGTTCCCAAGAGCATCCAGGACGAAATCATCAAGGCGCGCGGCAAGGCACAGGCCTGAGCCGCATACCCGCGATTTTCCAAGTAAAACAAAAAATATAATAACGGAGGATTATTACAATGGCAAAGGCTACATTCGAGCGTACCAAGCCCCATGTCAACATTGGTACCATCGGTCACGTTGACCACGGTAAGACCACTCTGACTGCCGCTATCACCAAGGTTCTGTCCCTGAAGAACGGTAAGAACGAGTTCCTGGCTTACGACCAGATCGATAACGCGCCTGAGGAGAAGGCACGCGGTATCACAATCAACACCCGTCACGTTGAGTACGAGACCGACAAGCGTCACTACGCGCATGTCGACTGCCCCGGCCATGCTGACTACGTCAAGAACATGATCACCGGTGCTGCACAGATGGACGGTGCTATCCTGGTTGTCGCTGCAACCGATGGCCCTCTTGCTCAGACCCGTGAGCATGTGCTGCTGGCTCGTCAGGTCGGCGTTCCCGCAATCGTCGTGTTCATGAACAAGACCGATCTGGTTGATGATGAGGAGCTGCTGGATCTGGTTGAGATGGAAGTCCGCGAGCTGCTGTCTTCCTATGACTTCCCCGGCGACGATATTCCGATCATCCGCGGTTCTGCCCGTGTTGCTCTGGAGTCCGCCAGCAAGGATATCAATGCTCCCGAGTATGCTTGCATTCTCGAGCTGATGGATGCTGTCGATGACTACATTCCTACGCCCGACCGCCAGGCTGACAAGCCCTTCCTGATGCCTGTCGAGGATGTCTTCTCCATTTCCGGTCGTGGTACTGTTGCTACCGGTCGTGTGGAGAGAGGTACTCTGAAGGTCAACGATACCGTTGAGATCGTCGGTCTGACCGAGGAGAAGGTTACCACCGTCGTTACCGGTGTCGAGATGTTCCACAAGCTGCTGCCCCAGGCTGAGGCAGGCGACAACATCGGCGCTCTGCTCCGCGGTATCGCGAAGGACGGCATCGAGAGAGGTCAGGTCCTGGCAAAGCCCGGCACCGTGCATCCTCACACTCACTTCAAGGGCCATGTGTATGTCCTGAGTGAGAAGGAAGGCGGCCGTTCGAAGCCGTTCGTTGCCGGCTACCGTCCTCAGTTCTATTTCCGTACCACCGACGTTACCGGTACCATCGCACTGCCTGAGGGCGTTGAGATGTGCCGCCCCGGTGATAACGTAGATAT
>CAVDLN010000029.1:0-17513 GCA_963609805.1 Erysipelotrichaceae bacterium
GTACCATCTGTTGATACTGACGGTTGACAGGCGTGTTCTGTTTCTGCCTTCATGAGAAAAAAATAAGGGGTACATCCGACCGGCCGGCGGTTGGATGTACCCCTTTTTTGGCACATAAGTCTTTTTTACTTTTGCTGCGGTCTTGCGCTGCTTCTTTCGGATTTGCCGCTTCTGCGTTTTCCGGCAGATCGGAACGCAGGGGCGGAGGCCGCGGCGGCCGCGGCGATGACCGTCGCGAGAAGGGAAGCCGACGAGCGGCAGCCGCAGTTCATTTCCTCCTCCGTCGCGGTATCTTCGGATTGCACGTCGGTATCGGTTGACTGATTAACCTCTGTGACGGTTTCCGTGTCGACCTCTCCGGGTGCCGCCGAGAAAACATACTTGAAGCGTCCTCCGGGCGCCGTGTCTCCGCTGGAATAGAAATCCATTATGTCTCCGTCCTTCTGCGCATTGTCGCTCCATTTGAACGACAGCGTGAAGGTACTGCTCTCAAGCCCCACCGCGGCGCGGGGGATCGTGATTACCAGCTCGTCACCCGTTACGGTATAGGCAAGACTGCAAACTGTCTCAAAATCCCATCCGTCTTTAAATCTTTCCAGTGTTGCCGTACCGTTTTGCGGACTTGTACGGTTGACTATATACTCAAAAGTTTCCCATCCCTGTTCGCTTTCTCCAATGTCCAAGAGGAGGCGCATCCACGCCGGATCGGTTTCCGGAGAGAGATCCTGCGCTGTGCGGACATAGAAGTAAAGGTTGTCTTGATCGTATGTGACACGGGATTCCACAATGTCGTTGCGTCCGGTTGTGTTCTCGTAATGATACCCACGGTATCCGTCGGCGTTCCGTTTCAGTGTGTTTCCTGCGTAACTGCGGAAAACAGGGGTCACGCTGCTCCAATCAATCGCTGTGCCGACATCAATGCCGGTGCTGGGAGATTCCGGCGAAGCGACGCCCTTGAACCGACGTATGTAGGATACCATCTGATAGTAGAAGTGATCCTTCAGAATACCGGTTGACGGTTCGATGTCACGGGAATAGCCGTCCAGTGCGTTGTCCGGAATTGCATTGGGATCGCCCCACATTTCGCGGGTTCTTCCGGCTTCCCATTCATTCCATCCGGTAATGTAAATGAAGGTGGGGTCAACAGAAAGAGCGTATTCCCACTGTTCTGCAAAATTCAGGCCGTGCGTGATGGCGTATTCGCTGCTGTCCGGGCCGTTCGCGTTTGTGTAGCCGCGCCCGAATACCTGCTCTCCGGCATTCATGGCGGTCAGACCCTTTTCGGCTGACCAGTTTTGGGCTACGCACACGCACATTTCCTCAACCGTATCCGTGCCCTTCAGCATCATCTTTTCCTGCGGATAGACGGAAATCCACTTCCATGCCGTGTAGCGTTTGGCATCGCCGGTCGGCACGAATTTAACACCCTCGCTGTCTCCGTGCGGCAGGATCAAATCTCCTTCGGTGGTGTAGCTCGGGTCAATTACACGGAACGTGAAGAAATTCATGGCATCGGTTCGCTTCTTTGAGCGGAGCATGCTGGGATTTCCGAGCAGGAGCGGCTTTCCCTCCCAGTAAAACCACAAATCCTGGTACAGTCCTTTGGAATATATCTTATCGTACAGCTCGATAATCTGCTCTGCCGTCTGATCCGAATAGTACATATTGAGCATAGCGGAAATCTGCGGTGTTTTGACGCCGTCCGCACGTGCCTCGGCCCAAACCTCGCAGAGCGTCAATATGGCGTCAATGTAGTTTTCGGTTCCGTTGGTGTTGTCAAAGAATACAACATCCACGCCTGCGTCTGCAAGAAGCTCCGCGTGTTTGCGCAGAACCCAGCGGTCTATGCCGTTGTTGTAATAGCCGAACAGCGGTTCATTCCAAAAGCAGGTTGTGGCACCGTCCCATGCAGGATGATCATAGTCACGGATGGCCTCCGGATACTTGGCGGCGATTTCGCTGACGTTTACGACTTTGCTCTGCATCTTTGAAAGTGACGAGTGCCATGTGTGGTAAAATATACCGACATACTTGCCCTCACGAATACCGCCGGCCGATTCGCTGTCCGGAAGAACGCGCCCCAACCCGTCGGTTGCCGCCCAGTTGCCGGAGTAAACAAAGCTTTGCTCCTCCGATTCAGACAGAGAGGCGAAGGAAATATCGGTACCGGTCAAACGGCTGACGAGGGACAGCCCGCAGGCGGATGTATGCAGGTATGTGACGGAGTTTTCCGATTTTTCCTCACGCATCCCGACAGAGACACTGCCGGATGTGCCTGAGAGAACCAGCAGGTATTCGCAGGCTTTGTAATTGCCTGAGAGTGATACCCAGCTTCCCCGCTTGATTCCTGTCGGCGTAACGGAGGCAACCGGCTGCTCCGCTATGCTCAAGGCATAATTTCCTGCCCATTTATACAGGGAGAGCGTCATGCTCCCCCCTTCGGCGGGAACGGCGGAAACATATACCTCGCAGCCTGTGAAATCCGAAGCGGCGTTGAAACGAATGCCATAGGTGTCATCTTTTTCCAGCGCATACGATACCGTCTCGCCGGACGGATACAGATCTCCGGCGGTCGGCTCGATTCCCTCCGCATCCGGTTGCACGGGGCTCAGCGGCAGCAGCGCGTTTTCCGCCTCCCCGCAGCAGGTCAGCGTGATGCGGGCACAGGAGGAAACCTCCGTATCATCGGCATAGTTGCGGGCACGGGACGACGCACCGACCAGTGACCAAAAGCCCACTTCCTCCGAAGCGGAGTCCGATGTGTTGATGATGTAGAGCAGATATTCGCCTGCCGGATAGGTTCCGTCAGCCGTCATGCGCAGGGTTGAGTTGTCCGTAAAATCGCGGAATTCCTTTGAGTCGATCGGGTTACCCGAACGGGTTGTGTCGTAGGAGGCATTCCAGGGGAAGAGAAGAAACATCAGGGAGCCGATATTGTTGTTCCAGCTTGCGCCCAACAGGGAAATTTCCGAAAACGGCACTGCCGTACGGAATTGTACGGCGTATGTGCCACTGACCTGTGTGGCAGAGCTTTCCATACCGGCGTCAAACAGGTCAACAGCCGCCGTTTTGCTCAAGCCTTTATCCGCATTGTCAGCGGAGGCGGGAAGGGGAAAAATCGGGAAAGCGGATGCCGTCAGCAGGCATGCGGCGAGAAACGGGGACAGACGGAACTTCCTGAACTTATGCATGGCTTTTTCCTTTCTGCGGGAAGATAGATAGAAGACAGTAAGGCTACGCGGTTATTGTAGCATGTTTTCGTCGGTATGTCAATAATACGGTGACGAACTCTTGACGATTTGGCTGATTTGTGGTATACTGAACCCGGCTTCCGCACAAAAGACAATGAGGCGGAACCGGAAAAGACGGATTATATGATAAAGAGCCAATGTCCCGTTAAACTGATAATATTTGATTTGGACGGAACGACCGCGGATACCTTGAACGGCATTACCGCAGCCATCAACCGTGCATTGACCGCCTGCGGACTTCCGACACATTCCCGGGAGGGAGTACGCCGTTTTGTCAATTACGGCACACGTCAATTTGTACTGGAGGCTGTTCCGGAAGCCAGGCGAGGCGACAATGTCCTGCTGTCACGCGTCACGGAACTGTATCTGGAGGCATACGGTGACACATATACCATGACGGAGGTGTACCCAGGGCTGCCGGAACTGCTTGCAAAACTGCAAAGACACACGCTGCTGGCGATGAACTCCAACAAGCAGGATGAGTTTGTCGGGAAGCTGGCAGAACAGCTGTATGCGCCCGGTACATTCATAGCGGCCGAGGGATTTCGCTCCGACCGGCCGGGAAAACCGGATCCGTCAGCCGCGCTTGATATTTTGCAAAAGGCGGAGGCGATATACGGAAAGCCCGTTGCACCCGGTGACTGCGTATATATCGGCGACAGCGATATTGATTACATGACGGCCTGCAACGCGGGAATGCGGCCGCTCAGCGTTTCGTGGGGGTATCGCCCATACGAATTTCTTCGGGAACTCGGAGAGCAGCCGGTAGCCGCAACACCCGAGGAACTTTCGCACATCCTGTCCGAAATGGGAATATAAGGGAACAAACAGTTCAAAAGAAAGAAAGGAACCGAGTATGTATCAGGCAAAAATTGTATCCTCTCTCGAAAAAGCATTCCTTGACAGTGACATTAACAGCTTCAGCGCATTTTCCTCCGCCCGAATGCTGAAGAATCAGCGTCTTTCCTTTCAGTTGCTGTACACGCTGGATGCTCCGGACGACCCGTTTCACACTATTCTTGCTTTGACCGTTGACGGCGCATTTTCATCCTGTACGACGGTTCGCACGGTGGAATTGGAACCCGTCGTTTATCCTGCCCCCGCCGAGGTGCTGGCTGTGGATTCCAATTACCTGCGGGGTGAGCCCGGACTGTATCCGGACTGGCTGAGACCTCTGCACTACGGCAGCTCCGTGCATGTTCTGCGCGGTCAGCTGCATGCCGTATGGATTCAGCTGGATCCCTGCGACACGGTGGCAGCCGGAACGTATCCCGTTACGGTAAGCCTGAAGAGCGGGGATGAGGTGCGTGCGTCGGCAACACTGACGGTTGAGGTATTGGACGCCGACCTTCCGGAGCAGACCATGAAGGTTACGCAGTGGTTTCACTGCGACTGCCTTGCAAACTACTACAATTGTGAGCCGTGGTCGGAGAGGCACTGGCAGATTGTGGAAAATTTTGCACGTACCGCTGTGAGGAACGGAATCAATCTGCTGCTTACACCCCTCTTTACTCCTCCGCTGGATACCGCGGTCGGCGGCGAGCGCACAACGGTGCAGCTGCTGGAGGTAAATGTCTCGAACGGCGTTTACAGCTTCGGCTTTGACAGGTTGGATCGCTGGATCGATATGTGCGATCGCGCGGGGGTGAAGTTCTTCGAGATTTCCCATCTCTTCACGCAGTGGGGAGCCGGACACGCGCCCAAGGTTATGGCGACTGTTGACGGGGAGTACAGGCGTATTTTCGGTTGGGATACCGATGCGACAGGGGAGGAGTATACACGCTTCCTGCGCACCATGATTCCCGCATTCCTCGCGCACATGAGGGCGCGCGGCGATGATTCCCGCTGCTTGTTCCACATTTCCGACGAGCCGTCCGGGGATCAATTGGCGCAGTACAGCCGATCCAAGGCGGTTGTGGCCGATTTGCTGGAAGGGTATACCATCATGGATGCGCTGTCCAATTATGATTTCTACGAGCAGGGAGTTGTTGCAACGCCGATCCCGTCCAATGACCATATTGAGCCCTTCATACGCGGAGGCGTTCCGGGGCTGTGGACGTACTATTGCTGCGGCCAGTGCGTGAACGTCAGCAACAGACTGATTGCCATGCCTTCATGGCGCAACCGCTCCATCGGGATGCAGTTTTACAAGTACGATATAGCGGGATTTCTGCAGTGGGGCTATAATTTCTACAACAACATGCAGTCCGTGAATACGGTCGATCCGTACAGCGATGCCAGCGGTGAATACTGGGTCCCCGCAGGTGATACCTTCTCGGTTTATCCCGCACAGGATGGCACGGCCTATGAATCTCTCCGGCTGGTCGTGTTCCACGAAGCCCTGGAGGATGTGCGCGCCATGAAGCTGTGCGAATCCTTCTACGGGAAGGAGCGCGTGGTGGCCGAGATGGAAAAGGTATTCGGAAAGCCGATAACATTCTCAACCTGTGCGGCATCCGCCGCCGAAATGCTTGCTGTCCGTGCCCGCATAGACGAGCTGATAAAAGAGGTGGTCGGAAAGTAAAAGTACGCCAATCGGAGCCGCTTGCCGGAAATGCTCCGTGTTGCAAACAATCACATGCGGCGCGGAAAGAATGTGAGGAGACGAATCATGAGAAAGAGAATATCAGAATTGAAATCATTCAACTGGCGATTATGGATAGCTCTTTGCGCGATGGCCCTGATTCCCGCTGTCTATCAGACTGTCAAGACATTTTTGATTTCTTCGGGAGGATCAGCCGACGTTTTTGACATCATCGGGCAGATGGAGTGGTTCGATTTAATCAACGAAACCCTGCAGGCGTTTCTGATTGTGTCTCTGTACTCTGTTCTGAACAAAATTTTCAAGAATAGCAAAGGTGACTTTGCGGCAGCCACTTTCAAGACGGGACTCTGCGCTTTTCTTCTATACACACTCTTTTCGGCAGGCGTTCTGATTTACGGGTCGGTACTCATCGACGCCATGAATCCGGGCAAAATCGATTTGGCCGTCACTGCCGCATACCTGCGCCTTGAAACGGTGGCATTTATGACCGGCATCATTGTCAGCTTTGCCAATGTGGTATTCGTTGTCATCGGAAAAGATAAAAACGTGTATATTTTCCTCGGCATCCGCACGGGGCTGTCATTGATTGCCGATTTCCTTCTGATTCCGCATTTCGGCGTTTACGGCGTGGCAATTTCCAACATTATTGCAAACACGCTTCTGTCGGCAGTTTGCATCCTGCTTCTTTACCGACAGGGATACATCCGCTTCCGATGGTTCGGAAGATCGGATGGTGCGATGTTCCGCGAATGGTGCAGGACAGGTTTTTTTCGGGACTCCAGCAATTCATCGATAACTTTATCTACGCCGTTATGGTCTGCAAGATGGTGAATAATGGTTGCCGAGCAGGGAAACTACTGGATAGCAAATAATTTCATCTGGGGCAGGCTGCTGATTCCGATCTCCGCTTTGGGCGAAGTCATCCGTTCTGACTGCAAGGAGGGGTACGGGAATCTGCGGCAATTCAACTATTATTTCATTGCTGCCGCAAGTGTAGTGCTATGGGCGGTCACCATTCCGGCTTGGACTCCGTTTTTCCGTTATGCGCAGAACCTCGAAAACGCAGACGAGATTTTTGCAATTGTTATCAAACTTGCACCGTTCTATATCGCATATGCGGGGTGTGTAATCATCGACAATATTTTCATCGGCCTTGGCAGGACAGGATACAACGCCGTCAATTCACTGATTATCAACCTCGGCTATTACGCTATTTTCTATGTCCTGTACCGAACAGATGCCATCATGTTTGACATGAATACGATTATTTTGATGTTCGGCTTCGGCATGGTCGTGCATTATGTGATTTCTCTCCTACAGGAGAAGATGATTTTAAGGAAACGCTGATTTAATGCATCGACGCGCAATTCCGATGGCACAATTGCGCGTCGATGCCTTTATACAATCCATATAACAAAAGAGGGCACAGGGGCTCATCACGCGGATGAGATTCCCTGCGCCTTTCTGGCTAAACGGCAATCATATACCGAGAAATACGGACGCAATGCCGAAGTAGACCAGCAGGGTCAGCGTATCTACGATGGTTGTGAGGAACGGGCTGGCCATAACGGCAGGGTCGAAACCTGCTTTTTTGGCTCCGATAGGCAGCAGCGTTCCGATTATTTTTGCAAGCAGAATGGCTGTGGCTATCGTTGCACAAACCACCAAAGAAACCCTGACGTTTTCCCATGTAAAGCTCAGGCGGAAGTCTACCAGCATGGTTTTGACAAAGCAGGCCGCACCGACCGTTACCCCGCAGAGCAGCGCGACGCGGAATTCCTTCCACAGAATCCGCAAAACATCGGACGGTTCGATATCTCCCACTGACATGCTGCGGATAATGGTGACCGATGTCTGACCGCCGGCGTTTCCGCCGGTATCCATCAGCATAGGAACGAAAACGGTCAGAACCGGGAGTGCTGCCAGTGCGCTCTCGAAATGTCCCAGAATGGTGGAAGTGAAGGTAGCGGACACCATCAGGAGGAGCAGCCACGGAATGCGCTTTGACCATGTCTCGAAAACGCCTGTCTTGAGATACGGCTTGTCGGTTGGGACGATGGCCGCCATTTTCTCGATATCCTCCGTTACCTCGTCCTCCATGACGTCCATAGCATCGTCAACGGTGACGATTCCGACCAGCCTGTGCTCTCTGTCCACTATCGGCAGAGCCAGCATATCGTACTTGGAAATCAGTGAGGCAACGGTCTCCTTATCATCCTGTGTTGACGCGCATATGACATTTTCGTCCATGATATCCCCGATGCTTTCATCGGGCTTGGAGAACAGCAGGGTTCGCAGCGGCACGATCCCCTGCAATATGCGGGCGGCATCCGTTACGTAGGCGACATAAACGGTTTCCTTGTCCAGTCCGGTTTTCCGAATGTGGTCTATGGCCTGTGCGCACGTCATATCCCGGTGCAGAGAAATAAATTCCGCGGTCATGACCGATCCCGCGCTGTCCTCCGGGAAGGCCAGGAAACGATTGATGGCATCCCGTGTTTCCGGCTGTGCGTTGGCCATAACACGGCTCACGATGTTCGCAGGCAATTCCTCCAGCATATCAACCGCATCGTCCAGAGAAAGGTCTTCCACAATGACGGACAGTTCCCGGTCGCTCATGGCGCCGATAATCCGTTTCTGCTCATCAACATCCAGCTCGGCAAACACATCCGCCGCCTGATCCTTGCTCAGCAGCTTGAACACCGCCGGCAGTCGCGCAGCGGGCAGTTCCGCAAAAAATTCCGCAATTTCCACGGGCTGAAGCTCACCCAGTCTCTCGCGGAAGTTTACATAACGGCGCGTATTCAGCAAATCTGTCAGCTGTTCGTATGTGCTTTCCACCTCTTGAGTATGCTGCTCGGATTCAGTCGGCTCTTTTTCCTCTTCTCCGGATTCATCCCGGCTCTCCGGCTCATGAGCCGGATTCGGTTCCTTCGGGGGATGCGGCAGCTGACATTCTTCGGATGCAGCCCCGGCTGTACTTTCACAGTTGATACCTGTTACTGCTTCGTCAGAAGACTTGCTCATTTTGGTTTGGTCACTTGACGGTGTGATGCCGTTTTCATTCAGGCAGTCGGCACACTCGTCACTCATGTTTTCATGTTTCATAACGATTCATCCCCCGTTTCTTTGCTTAATTTGAACATGGGGCAGTCGGCACGCAAACCCGCTCCCCATCGGCCATACGGTCGGAAAAAGTCCGTCCGCAAGCGGTAACAGTATAGCACTGTCGGCATAATTTGTCAAGGCGTATTTCCCACTTTTGCCTGATTATATGAGGTTTCCCCTGTTTTTCATCGTTTTTACCGAAATGGTGTACAAACGCTTATATTTTCGTTGAATTTTATTACTTTTCGCAAATTTCCGGATTTTCAACCAAAAAGGAACCGGAGAACCCTTGCGGGCTCTCCGGTTCCGGTTATGCATTTGGATATACATCAAGTCGGAAAAGTTTTTTCTGCTTCCGGCGACGATTTTTCAGAACTTATCGCTGAGTTTATAGTGAATGCAGGGACAGCCGTTCTCGATGGGATAGACAATCTCGTTCGGCGCAGCCCAGTACACCGCGTTGTGAATAATGCGCTGCACATACGGATTGTAGAAAGAGCGGCAGAACTCATGGCCGGGCTGGAAATAGAACACCTTGCCGGCACCGCGATAGTAGCAAAGACCAGAGCGGAAAATGAAACCGTCCTCATACCAGCTGCCGAAAACCAGCTCATCCGGCTGGGGGACATAGAAAGGCTCACAATACAATTCTTCGAACAGCTCAAAGTGGTCTGGAATGCCGGCAGCAATGGGGTGCCCGGGCAGCAGATTCCAGATGATCTCGTTCTGGTCACGTCCCCACGACAGGTTGCCGTTGGTTCCGACGACTTCCTTGAACACTTTGGAATGATGTCCGGAGTGCAGGACGATCAATCCCATCTTTCCGCGGTAAACGCGGTCGCGGATTTTGGCGACCAGTTCATCCGATACCTCATGATGCGCCATATGTCCCCACCAGAACAATACGTCGGTAGTGTCCAATACTTCATCGGGCAGTCCCTGCTCAGGGTCATCCAGTGCCGCAAGGCGGATGTTCAGCGCCGGGTCTGTCTCCAAAAAGGACTTTATGCACCCGTGGATGCCGTCCGGATAGATCTCATGGCAAGCCGGCTCCTGTCTCTCGTGGCGGTACTCATTCCAAATGGTGATGTTTAACTGCTTTTCTGCCATTGCTTTTCTCTCCTTGATGGTTTTTATTTGGGAATAGAAAAATCAAACTCTATACATCGATGCACAGCCCGTCATAGGCGGGTGTGACGCCCAGCGGGGCAAGCCGCGTCCGAAGCCTGTCCGGGTCGGTATGCAGGGTCCTCGCCATATGCGACACGTAAAACCGTACATCGGGTGCAAAGCGGTCATACTTGCGGAAAGTCCGCAGCATCAGTTCCAGCATATCCAGCGTATTATGCTCGAAGCTCCGCCAATCGTCAGGGGCGGCCTCACCGCAGGTCAGCTCTAGAATGGCCGTGTTGACAGGGAAGTCCTTGATGGTATTCCAAGATGTTGTGGGAATCCATGCGCTGTCGCACCCGTAGAGCAGTATCCTTTCTCCGTCTCCGACAAGATACATCCTTGTCGTTTCCTCCGGATCCTCCGTCGCGTGATTGGACCTGAGTGACCAAACCCGATATTTGCCGACGGGGTAGGGAAGCTCGGGACGAACGCGCGTATCCACAAAGGAAATGCGTTTTGTGCGTTCCTCCCCGAGTGCCGCACGCAGGCGGCGAAGGCACGCCATATCCCCCCAAAGAATGCAGTCCCGGCCGGCGCACAGTTGTTCAACCGTTTCCGGACAGAAATGATCGTCATGGGTATGCGTGACGATAATATGCTTTACCCCGTCCAGCATGTGCGGAGAATCGGAATGTTCGGCATAGTGAAACACATGCGGTCCCGGGTCTATCAGCAGATCACGGTTAATCAAAACCGATGAGAATCTGCGGTGAAACGCTTCGGGAACATAGGCATTGATGTCCCAGTCTGCCGCACCGGTACCGAGAAAGGTCAGCTTCATGACGCAAATCCCCCATCCGCCGCGGTGCTGGCAGCAGAACCTGCACCATGGCATGTAAAGTCCCGCACATGCGGGCAAGTCAATGGCTCAAGGCTTCACCGCGTAATTCCGATGACGCAATTGCGCAGTCAGATTTTTCGTCAGACAATGCAAAAAATCGCAGGCTGTAGTAGAGCTACTGCCAAGAATTTTTGTGAAGTATGACGGAAAAGATGCAAACAAGTGTGCCGTGCGCGGATTGCGCGGTGATGCCTTAAATCAGTGGGAAATTGGCTGCTCCCCATGCGGCCAGCGCGTGGTCTTCCTCGCCCGTCCCACCGCTGACGCCAAGTCCGCCGATAAGAACTCCGTTTTCATACAGCGGGACTCCGCCGCCGAATGTCACAATCCTGTCCAGATTCTGCAGGCCGTAAAATGTTCCGCCCGGCTGAACCAATTTTGCAAGCTCTGCGGTTGGCATTTTGACCGCAACTGCCGTATATGCCTTGCGCACAGCCACCTCGTAGCTGACCAGATATGCACCGTCCATCACATGAACGGCAATCGGATTCCCCTGCGCGTTTGAAACAGCAATGACAGCCTGCTTGCCTTCCGAAAGTGCCTTGCGCTCTATGGAGGCAATCAATCGCGTTGCACGCTCAAGATCCAGAGCGGATCCTCCGCCGACACGAGCCATCACGGCCTTCAGCACGTTCTCCACTGTGGGATCAACCGGCTCGGCTGTCGTCTGAGCAGCCGGAACTGCCGCCGAGGTGACTGCCGGAGCGGATTCCTGCCGGGGCATCTGCGTTGCTTGGCTCTTATTTGCCGCATCCAGGTAATCCGCATACCGGGCCGCGGCAAGCAGCCAGTCTCCCAGACGGTTTATGTATATTTTGGAGCTGCCCGAAACCGCATATCGTCTGTCCATGGCAATCAAGGTGCGTTCCGCACGGCGGACAGCGGAACGGGCCGCATCCAACCTGGCGGACAATTCGCATCCGCCCGGCAGATCACTCTGCCAATCGGCTCCGCGTTTTTCTGTCAGCTCCTTTGCCATCCGGTCGATGTCAGATTCCAAAAAGGAGATCTCTTCGGAAGAAAAAACGAACTTTCCGCTTCGGGGATCGGCAAGCCCGGCTGTCAGCGTGCGGAGCGTTGTCTGCACCCGCATCAGCTTGCCCGTCAGGTCGGCACTGTCCGATACACTGCGCGCCAGTCCCAACGCCGCCACGGCTTCCTCTACACCGCCGATTGCACCGACACGCTCATCAGCCTTTGATACCTGAGAACCCGGCAAAAGAGATGTCAGTCCCTTGTCACCGCTGCCCGTATACAGCTTTCCCTTTTCCGGTTTTCCGTTCGCCATGCAATGCACCTCTTCCCGTGCGGCATATCCGCACGCACTTACGGGTGCCCGGGCCGCAGCAGCTGCGGCGGGCACTCCAATACACTGTACATTATACTACATGTTTTTTTCCCCGTCAAGAGGGAAAAGCGGAATTCTGCCGACTCCCCGTCAATTGTTTGTCGCAGGGCAGAAAAAAAGAAACCGATCCCGCCGCAAGTGCGGCCGAAAATCGGTTTCAGCAGGGAAGGCACAACCGCAAATTATGCGTGCGCAACTTATGCGCGTGTAACCTTTCCGGAACGCAGGCAGCGAGAGCAAACCGCCACGGTCTTCGGAGTACCGTCTACGATCGCCTTTACCTTACGGATGTTGGGCTTCCATGTACGATTGGTCTTCCGGTTGGAATGGGACACGTTCTGTCCGTACACAACACCCTTTCCGCAGATACTGCACTTTGCCATACTTGACACCTCCTTACTGTGGTTTCGGGCCTGTCAGGTTATGACACGCCTGCAAACATAAGACAACATCGTGTATTATACCACAGCTTTCGGAAAAACGCAAGTGTTTTTTCAAATATTTTTGCTTTTTTGCGTGTAGTGTTGCGTGAGGCCGAAAGATCGGAAGGCGTTTCTTGAAAACCGCTTTTATTTTCTCTGTGTTTTATCGGTTTTACACCGTTGACAAATGCGCAAAGCCGCCGAGAAATTTAAGATTCCTATCTTGATTTGTTTCCTGCAATGTGCTATAATAAACCGAATCGAAAAATATTTGTTGCTGCGGAAAGGAACCGTACTTATGTATCGAATTGTGCACAAGCGGGTATTGAACCCGACGGTTATTGAAATGGATATTGACGCGCCGCTGGTCGCTGCCAAAGCGCAGGCGGGGCAATTTATTATTTTGCGCGTGGACGCAGGGGGGGAGCGCATTCCGCTGACGGTTGCGGGATATGACCGTACGGCCGGCACGGTGCGCATCATTTTCCAGATGGTGGGCGCGACAACCGATGCGCTGGGGCGGCTGAACGCCGGCGACAGCATACGGGATTTTGTGGGACCGTTGGGAAAGCCCACCGAGCTGGACGGGCTGCACAAGGTTTGTGTGGTCGGAGGAGGAGTCGGCTGCGCCATAGCTCTGCCGATTGCCGAGGAGCTGCACAGGCGCGGCTGCGAGGTTCACACGATAATCGGCTTCCGCTCCCGCGACCTGCTTATTCTTGAGGACGAATTCCGCGCCTGTTCGGATAAGCTGGCGGTTATGACCGATGACGGCTCTGCCGGAAGGCAGGGAGTTGTCACTCTGCCGCTGAAGGAGCAGATAGAGGCAAGCGGGCAATATGATGAAGTTATCGCCATAGGTCCGCTGGTTATGATGAAGTTCGTCGTTGCAACCACACGCCCGTTCGGCATTCCGACCGTGGTATCCATGAACCCGATAATGATTGACGGGACGGGAATGTGCGGCGGCTGCCGTCTGACCGTAGGAGGAGAGACGAAATTTGCCTGCGTGGACGGCCCCGATTTTGACGGGTTCCTGGTGGATTTTGATGAGGCAATGTCCCGGAGTACCATGTATCGGGATTTTGAGCAGCATGCCCGCGAGGCGGCATGTTCGCTTTATCGGAAGGAGGTGCAGTGAAATGGCAGTTACAAGAAATATGTCCCCCGAGAAGCATGCCATGCCGACGCAGGAGCCTGCCGTGCGGGCACACAATTTTGATGAGGTTGCGCTGGGCTACGATGAGCAGACCGCACTGTCTGAGGCGGCACGCTGCCTGAACTGCAAAAAGCCTGCCTGTGTGAGCGGATGTCCCGTTAATATTCGCATTCCGGAGTTCATCGCGCACGTCGCGGCCGGCGAGTTCGAAAAGGCGTATCAGGTTATCCATACAACATCCTCTTTGCCGGCAGTATGCGGGCGTGTCTGCCCCCAGGAAACCCAGTGCGAAATGCATTGCGTAAGGGGTATCAAGGGTCAGCCGGTCGGGATCGGACGCCTGGAGCGGTTTGTTGCGGACTGGCACAACACGTATGCAACCGAATCGCCGGCCGTCCCCGCTCCGAACGGGCATCGGGTTGCTGTTGTCGGCTCCGGCCCCTCCGGACTTACCTGCGCAGGTGATCTCGCCAAGGCGGGGTATGCAGTGACGGTGTTTGAGGCTTTGCATGTGGCAGGGGGAGTTCTGATGTACGGCATTCCGGAATTCCGCCTTCCGAAAGCCATTGTGCAAAAGGAAGTGGAAACGCTGCGCGGGATGGGCGTTGATATCCAGACAAACGTTGTCATAGGAAAAACCATTACCGTTGACGAACTGTTTGAGCAGGGGTATGAGGCGGTCTTTATCGGATCCGGCGCGGGACTGCCGCGTTTCATGGGCATTCCCGGTGAGTCTCTCAAAGGTGTATACTCCGCCAATGAGTTTCTGACGCGGAGCAACCTGATGAAGGCGTACCGTGCGGATTCGGCAACTCCGATTATGCATGCGCGCCGTGTGGCTGTTGTTGGCGGAGGAAACGTCGCGATGGACGCAGCACGAACGGCTTTGCGGCTGGGTGCGGAGGAGGTTTCCGTTGTGTACCGCCGCTCCATGGAGGAGTTGCCCGCACGCCGTGAGGAAGTTGAGCATGCGGAAGAGGAGGGAATAACCTTCCGCCTGCTGTGCAACCCGACGGAAATTCTCGGCTATCACAATCCGGATGACCGCCGCGATCCGAAAAACGGCTTTGTGACCGGCATTCGGTGCATTCGGATGGAATTGGGTGAGCCGGACGAGAAGGGACGCAGGCGTCCTGTGGAAGTCCCCGGCTCTGAATTTACGCTGGATGTGGATTGCGTGATTATGGCTATCGGAACTTCTCCCAATCCGCTGATCAAATCCACTACGGCGGGACTTGAGGTCAACCGCCACGGAGGCATTGTCGTTCATGAGGAAACCGGTGCAACGTCACGCGAAGGTGTGTTTGCGGGCGGAGATGCCGTTACCGGGGCCGCTACCGTAATTCTGGCAATGGGTGCGGGAAAAACCGCTGCCCGTGCGATTGACACATATTTGGCCGGAAATGCCGCGCAGGGCGATTGAAAGGAAAACACATGGCTGAATCAATATACCGCGGGCGCGGGGATACCGTTCCGTACGATAAATATATTCCGTTTATTAATGAGGTGTTCGGTTTTGACGGCAAAACGCAGGATTTCCGCACGCTGCTGCCCAAGCTGTACCGTCCGGGACGCACGCCGCAGAAAGAGAACTATGTTGTAACCGAGGACGGCGTTTGCGTTGCGGCTGTCGGGGCGTTCAGTCATGAAATACAGGTGTGCGGCACGGCAATCCCCTGCCGCGGCATAGGAAATGTGGCGGTCGCCAAATCCGCACGCGGCCGCGGTTATATGAAGGATTGCATGCATATGGCACTGGCTGACATGGTGCGGGACGGAATTGCGCTGTCTACCTTGGGCGGAAGGCGTCAGCGCTACCGCTACTTCGGGTATGAGAAAGCCGGTACCTGTTTCACCTTTGCCGTCTGCGCCGACAATTTGAGACATACCATGGGAGCGGATTTTGATCCGGAACTGGAGATTCGGCAGGTGAGCGCGGACGATGCCGAACTCCTGTCGTCTATTCACAGACTGTCTGCAACAGGCAGCTATGCGCCGATTCGTGCGGAGGCAGATTTTTTTGACATTTTGTCCACATGGCGTGCGACGGTGTGGGCGGCAACGCGTAAGGGACAGCTGATAGGCTACGCGCTTCGCGGTACATCGGGGCAAATCTCTGAGATCCGTGTGACGGAGGCGGCCGCGTTCCTGCCTTTCCTGTGGGCATTGCGGCAGAACTGGAATACGGATATGCTGTCCCTGTGCCTGCCGGAGCACGAGGATGCTTACGTACGCGCATTGGCTCCCGTTGCGGAGGGGTATCAGATCGGGTGCTCCATGAGCTACAATGTGCTGAATTACCGATTGGTCTGCGATGCGTTCCTTCAGCTGAAGGCGACCTATACGGCTTTGGCTGACGGCAGGCTGAAGCTACTGATTCATGGATTGTCCGGGGATGAAGGGCTTTGTCTCTCTGTCTGCAATGGCGTTCCGTCGGTTACGCCTCTCCCCGCAAATGAGGAGATTGACGTGGAACTGTCGCATACCGAGGCTATGGGGCTGCTTTTTGCGCCGCTCTTCCCGGATAGGTGCAAGCTGTCCCCTGCTGTCGGGTCATGGCTGCCCCTGCCGATTTGGATGTACCGAGCGGATGAAGTATGAGAATCCGGGGAATGCGGAGAATCCTGAAAAGGCCTCCGTGTTCCCTTGTTTTTAAATTCGGTTAGCTTGGGCTAATCAGAAAGCGATCGGAATCAGAAAGGGGAAAAATATGAAAAAAGTCACCTTGAAAATTGACGGCATGATGTGCGGCATGTGCGAATCCCATATCAACGACACGATCAGGCAGCATTTTCCCGTGAAAAAAGTAACATCTTCGCATACCAAGGGGGAGACGATTATTCTGGCGGATGAGGCACCGGATGAATCGGCACTCCGGGAAGCCATCGGCGCAACGGGGTACGAAGTGAGGGGCATTACCGTGGAGCCGTATGAAAAAAAGTCCTTCTTTTCCGGCCTGTTCGGAAAAAAATAAAAGAGCGGAAGCACACGTGAATTCCTTATGAAGTGAAAGGTCGGTGATTTTATGCCGTTGCAGATCGTCAGAAATGACATCACAAAAATGAAGGTTGACGCCATCGTCAACGCTGCCAACGAATCGCTGCTGGGTGGCGGCGGTGTAGACGGCTGCATTCATCGTGCCGCAGGATCGGAGCTGCTTCGAGAATGCGAAACGCTCCACGGCTGCAAGACAGGGAGCGCAAAAATCACGAAGGGCTACAAGCTGCCCTGCAAATATGTCATTCACGCAGTCGGTCCGCGTTGGTACGACGGGCAGCACGGGGAGCGCGAACTACTGATTTCCTGCTATCAGACTTCGCTCATGCTGGCGAAGGAATACGGCTGCGAATCGGTTGCGTTCCCGCTGATTTCCTCCGGCATTTTCGGCTATCCGAAGGATCAGGCTCTCAAGGTAGCGATAGACACCATCAGCAGATTCCTTCTTGAAAACGAAATGACGGTTTACATCGTCATTTTCGACCGCAAAGCCTATCAGATCAGCGGCAAGCTGTTTGCCGACATCGCCGCCTACATAGATGACCGCTATGTGGACGAGCATACCGATAGTCGTTCCGAGCGTCTGCGCAGAATGAATGCCTTCCGTATGGAAGAATCGATGCCCTGCGAGGCCTCCGTTTGCAATGAAGAGGCAATCGAACAGCTCAT
>CAVDLN010000030.1:0-17508 GCA_963609805.1 Erysipelotrichaceae bacterium
GAAGCTGTCCTACGACACGGATGTCTGCGGTTTTGCCTATACCGGCGATTCACCGTATGCGTTCGTGTACGCGGGCGGACTCCGTATTATCCAGCCCGATGAAGACGGCGAATTGGCGTACAGCCTGGATGTTTCCCGCGCATCGGATGTTGCCGAAAAGGCAAAGCTCCTGTTTTCCAAGGAAATAGCCGTGGATATGAACGCGGCCAGCGGAAGCATTGTCGAGGTCGGAAAGAAATGCTTCGGCGAGGGTCATGCACTGTTCTTCGGCGAGTGTCTGCAGTGCGTCAGCCGCGTACGCTCCTATGACGTGGATTTCGGAATCATTCCGTATCCGAAATACGATGAGGCGCAGGAAAGCTACGGAAGCATGATGGAGTGGGTCGGCGGAGTCGTCGCAATTCCCAAGGCCGTAACCGGGACAGATCGGGAGCGCGTAGCCTACTGTCTGGAAGCGATTGCCTACCATTCGGTGGATACGTTGACGAATCTGTACTACGACCTGAACCTGAAGACAAAGAATGCCAAGGATGCGGAATCCGGCCCCATGATTGACCTGATTCTCGCAAGCCGTGTGTATGACATTGCGTATACCTACTCCCTGAAGGGCGTTGTCGGAAACATTGCCTCCACGATGACTTCCGGAAAGAAAAACGTTGCTTCTCTCGAGAGAGCTTCAAAAACGTCTATTGAAAGAGGATTGAAGGAACTTCGTAAGAGCATTGACAAGGCGGAGAAGGCTTCGTAATAATATCGGATACTTGGGGGTGCGGAAACTCGGCTTGAGCTTTCGCACCCCCGCTTATGTTTGCTTCTGCGCCGGGCTTTCCAAAGAGAGGCGCAAAAGCGAAAAACAGCTCCGAGTGACTTCATAAATGAAATCACTCGGAGCTGTTCTGTTTTGGTGACCCCAGCGGGAATCGAACCCACGCCTTCGCCGTGAGAGGGCGACGTCTTAGCCGCTTGACTATGGGGCCTCACATGCTGACTCCGTTATTATATCACAAAGGGAAAACTTTGTCAAGGGCTTTTTGCAAAGTTTTTGCATGAAATGAAAAAGGCTTTCTTCTTGACAAGCGTGTTCCGCTATGGTATCATATACCCGTATTTCCTACCGATAAAATGAAAGGATGCAAAAGTTGAATGTTTGATTTTATCCGTACGGCAAACTACCATCAGAATCCGCACACCCTGCATATCGGGTGCGAGGAACCGCGTGCTTACTTTGTCCCCTATCACAGCGAGGCAGCGGCGATGCACGGAAACCGTGCCGCCAGCCATGATTTTATGACTTTGTGCGGGGAATGGGACTTTACATTTTATCCTTCCCTGCAGGATGTCCCCGACTTCACCGATCCCGCTTGCGTCCCCGGGCGGGCGGACAGGATTGAGGTGCCGCGTTCCTGGCAGACTTACATCAACCGCGGATACGATACACCCCACTATGTCAATGTACTCTATCCTTTCCCGACGGATCCCCCCTATGTCCCGGACAGGAATCCGTGCGGGCTGTACAGCCGCACGGTCACACTGCCGGCATCCAGGCTGGAAAAGAAAGTCTACATCAATTTTGAAGGCGTAGACTCCTGCTTCTACCTGTTTGTCAACCGTTGCTTTGCGGGCTACAGTCAGGTCAGCCATATGACCAGTGAGTTTGACCTCTCCGCGTTTCTGCACGAAGGGGAGAACCTTATTCAGGTGCTGGTTCTCAAGTGGTGTGACGGATCCTACCTGGAGGATCAGGACAAGTTCCGTTGGTCCGGCATTTTCCGCGAGGTGTACCTGCTGTTCCGGGATCCCGTACACATTGTGGATTTTGAGGCGCACCCATCTCTGTCCGACAATTACGCACGCGGCGGCTGTCCTACCACGGTGCGCCTGAACGGAAGTGCGCTGGTGGAGTACCGCCTTTTGCGTCCCAACGGAATGCAGATCGAATCCGGATCTATGGAAATTGACGGCGAAGGCACTTTCGATTTTCTCATTGACGATCCGGAACTGTGGAATGACGAGGAACCGCTGCTTTACACCTTGATTCTGCACTGCGGCAGCGAGTATATCGCACAGAAACTGGGATTCCGCGACATTCGGATTCGGGACGGCGTTCTGTACTTCAACGGCTGCGCCATTAAAATCAAAGGCGTCAACCGTCATGACAGCCATCCGCAGCTTGGCTCCGCCACGCCGCTGGATCATATGATCCGCGACCTGAAGATTATGAAGCAGCACAATGTCAACGCAATCCGTACCAGCCATTATCCGAACGATCCACGCTTCCCGGGACTGTGTGATGAATATGGATTCTACCTCATCGATGAGACCGATCTGGAGTGCCACGGCATGGGCGCTATGGGGAATTGGGACGAGCTGACCGATGATCCGCAGTGGGAGGATGCCTACCTTGACCGTGTGCGGAGAATGTATGAGCGGGATAAAAATCACGCATCGGTTTTGATGTGGTCATTGGGCAACGAATCCGGTATCGGACGCAACCAGAACAAAATGGCTGAGTACCTGCACAGCCGCAATGCCCGCAATCTTGTTCACTGTGAGGACATCACGCGCCGCAATGCCGACAGGCTGTGGGGTGATATGAAGGGAAAGACGGACGCGGAGATCGGATCCGCTCTGCGCAGCCCGTATGTGGATGTGGAAAGCAGGATGTACCCCTCCCCGGAGGAAATCAAGGGGACATACGTGGATAGAACCGTGTTCGACAAGCCGCTGTTCCTGTGCGAGTATTCGCACGCAATGGGCAACGGGCCCGGATGCCTGAAGGAGTACTGGGATCTGATTTACGCGCACGACAGCCTCATGGGCGGATGTGTCTGGGAGTTTATCGACCATTCCGTGGCAACCGGAAAAAATCCCGTTTCCGATCCGCGCTACATTTACGGCGGAGATTTCGGGGAGGTACCGCACGACGGGAATTTCTGCGTCGACGGGCTTGTCTACCCGGACCGCCGTCCGCACACGGGATTGATGGAGTACAAGCAGATAATCAAGCCGTTCCGGCTGGAGTCCTTTGACCGGGTAAGCGGTGAGGCGGTTATCCGCAACCTGAGATACTTCACGGATCTGTCCGATCTGGACTTTGACTGGACACTGGAGCAGAACGGCGAGGTGTTTGCCTGCGGGCGGGCCTGCCTGCCTGTCGATCCGCAGGAAACCGCGGTGCTGACCATACCGACCGACTCAATCCCCAACAGAGGAGACGTGTACCTGACGCTGACAGCCCGTCAGAATCTGCCCACGATGTGGGCAGCCATCGGCCATGAGGTCGGATTTACGCAGATTAAGCTGGATCTTCCCGCGGCCGGGAAGAGCTCTCTGTATGATGCGATGTCCCCCTTCGCGCGCATTTCCGCAGAGGAAACCGCGGAGCATGTGACTGTCCGGACAGCGGACACCGTGTACCGTATCTGCCGCTCCTGCGGGCTGATTGCCTCGGTACAGCATGAGGGGCATGAGCTGCTGGCAACGCCGATCCGCCCGACGGTATGGCGCGCTCCGACCGACAACGACCGCAATATCCGCTGGCAGTGGCAGAATGCCGGCTATGACCGCGCCGATGTCAAGTGCTATGATTGCGGACTTACCGCAGCGGATGAAAAATCCGCAACCGTTACGGCGCATTTGTCACTGGGAGCCGCTCCGCAGCGTCCCATTCTGCATGCGACGGCAACATATACCTTCCTGGCCGAGGGCGGTGTGATCCTCCACTGGAATGTGGATGTGCGGGAAGGCATCCCGTTCCTGCCGCGCTTCGGTGTGGAGTTCCTGATGCCTGCCGGCAATGAGTACCTGCGCTACTTTGGACGCGGCCCCGTAGAGAGCTATATTGACAAGCGGCATGCCTCCCGGCAGGGATTGTTTGCCTCGACGGTAACGGAGCACTTTGAGCATTACGTCCGCCCGCAGGAAAACATGGCGCATGCCGATACGGTCTGGATGACGGTTGCAACCGCCACAGGGCAGGGATTGATGGCTGTTTCTGACGGCGCGCCCTTTTCCTTCAACTGCGCGCACTTTACGCCTGCGCAGCTGACTGCGACAGCGCATGACTTTGAGCTTGCCCCGATGGAGGAGACCTGCGTCAATCTGGATATGCGTCAGAGCGGTATCGGCTCCAACTCCTGCGGCCCCGAGCTGAATCCCCGGTTCCGTCTGGATGAAAAGCACTTCGAGTTTTCGGTCAGACTGCTGCCCGTATTCGTGAATAACGCGGACGGCTTCGAGGAAGCGGGAAAAATCTGACAGCCCACTTTTGCGTGTATTGAAAAAAGGGGAGTTCGGGAACTCAATCTGAGTTCCCGAACTCCCCTTTTGGGATTGAATAAGGCGGTGCCTGGTCAGGCGGGATTTCAGCGCATCAGCTGCCGCACACGCGCGGCTATGCCGGCTGCATCCACACCTGCCGTGCGGCGGACGGGTTCCGGAGCCGTCTGAAGGACGAAATTATCCTCAATCGCCAGGATATCGAAACGATGCCCCTGCGTACCGCAGCTGGCGCCGAGCACACCCCGACGGAACAGAGCATCCGCCAGCATCATGCCGAATCCGCCTGCGCGTATTTCCTCCTCTGCAAACAGGAGCGGCGTATCGGGCGGCAGGCAGGCGGAGACCTCCTCTGCCAGCCTGTCGTACGGCTTCAGGTATTCGCACAGCAGGATTCCCAACGTGATGCCGTCGGCCGCCAGCAGATCCGCGGCGGATATCGCCTCGGACACCATGGCGCCGTGACACAGAACCACGGCATCCACAGACTGACCGGCCGCGTAGCTTGTGCGGACACCGACCGTCTGCGGTGCTCCGTTCGGGTAGAATACGGCCCGTACGCGGGCATCCTCCCGGCGGTTGGGGTAGCGGATGGCGCTCGGCAGCCCGGATGCCACTGCCGTCCGGAACGCCGTTTCCAGTCCGTCAAAGGTGGCGGGCGCATAGAGCGTTACATTCGGTATGGCGGACAGGAAGGAGACGTCGAAAATTCCGTGATGCGTTGCTCCGTCACCCTGACTCAAACCGGCACGGTCTATACAGATCACAACCGGCAACCGCTGCAGGGCAATATCGTGAACAATCTGGTCATAGCCGCGCTGCAGAAA
The DNA here is from genome assembly GCA_963609805.1 of Erysipelotrichaceae bacterium. Lineage (GTDB taxonomy): Bacteria > Bacillota > Clostridia > Oscillospirales > CAG-272 > CAMEON01. Next base: position 5,106 of record CAVDLN010000030.1, read on the forward strand.
GGTAGAGTAGATGGCGGTAACGGGGCGGAATCCGTCTGCCGCCAGCCCTGCCGCGAAGGTCAGCGCATGTTCCTCCGCAATTCCCACATCGAAAAAGCGATCGGGGCGCACGGAACGGAAGGCTTCCAATCCCGTTCCCTCGCTCATGGCGGCCGTGATGGCACAGATTCGGTCGTCCCGCGCCGATTCCCGTATCAGAACCTGACCGAGATGGCGTGAGAAGTTCTCCGGAGTTTCCGCTTCCGGCTTTTGGGGACGGGAGGAGGCAGGCGGCATGCCGTGAAAGGCGCTCGGGTTGCGCTCGGCAGGCGGATAGCCTTTTCCTTTTTTGGTTTTGAGATGGATCACCACGCAGTCACCGATTTCCCGCGCTTCCTGCAGCAGATTGACCACCGCGCGGTAATCGTTCCCGTCGGCGGGACCCAGATAGTGGAGCCCCATGTCCTCAAAGTAGTTGCTGCCGTACATGGCGTCCTTGAATATTTTTTTGACCCATCGGATGGCGCGGAACAGGGGGGACCCGATAAGCGGTATTTTTCTTATGATGTGTGAGGTGCGGCGCTTGGTGCGAAAATAGCCCTCCTTCTGCCTCAGGCGTGCCATGTGCATGGCAAACCGCCCGATGTTTTTGGAGATGGACATCTCATTCTCATTGATGATGATAATAAGACGCAAGCCGCGGCTTATGTTGTTGAGGGCTTCATGAATCATTCCGCCGGTGAACGCTCCGTCGCCGACAACCGCCAGCGTCCATGCCGTTGAACCCTTCATGCGGTCCGCCTGTGCGAAACCCAAAGCCGCCGACAAGGAGGTGGAGCTGTGTCCCGCTCCGAAACAGTCGTATTCGCTTTCCGTGCGCTTGGTGAATCCGGATATGCCGCCGCCGCGCCGCAGCGTATGCATGCGCTCGTACCGTCCGGTCAGCATTTTGTGGACATAACTCTGGTGGCCGACATCAAAAATAAAATGGTCACGGGGGCAGTCGAACACCCGATGCATGGCCACCGAAAGCTCCACCACGCCCAGATTGGAGGCAAGATGACCGCCGTTTTCCGTTACGATGTTCAGCAGTTCGCTGCGTATTTCCCGGCACAGGTCCGGTATTTTATCTTCCGGGAGTGCCTTGAGATCGGAGGGGGAGTGAATGCCGGGCAGCAGTACCGGTGCCGACGGCTTTTCCGCGCAGCCTTCGGTCTGCGGCAGACTGCCGTCCGACGGCTGCGCCTGCTTGGTCTCCATTCTGTACATCTCCCTTCCGAAAAAAATCGCACATAGTATAGCACATAATTTTGAACGCAATATGAACGAGTCCACCTTTCTGACCGGCAGGCGCACAGGCAGCGTTTGTTTCCCTGAAAATTCACAAATTCATCTTGCATTTTCCATGCGGATGAATTATAATAAAAGGGCTTGAATACAGGAGCCTTTGAAAATCCGCAGCCCGGATTGATTTCGGAGGAATCCTACGCAGTCGAAAGGTCTTCCGCATGAACCGAAAACAGTCATCCGTACCGGCATCTCCGGAATCCCCGCTTGTGTTCTGCAGGACACTTGCCCTGCATACGTCCGCATGGTTTTCCGTGCTGAGTACGCTGGTTCTTTTGATTTATATTATCAGGGACATGGCACCGTCTCCGCTGCGGCTGCTTCTGCTCCTGCCGCTGTCTCTGTGCCTTGCAGCTGCGGCACGGGTTCGGCGCAGCTCCATGCATACTGCCGCCCGCGTCATCCTGCATGCTCTCCTGACGGTCGGCGGGCTGTACGTTTTCGCCTATTTGCCGGTACAGATAGAGCAGAGCATGGCGGCACGCACGACTCTCCTTTTTCTGTTCCTTGTCCTTTTGGTTTATGCCATTGCCGTGGCTGTTTTCTTCGCAGTGGTGCGGCATCGGGATGCACGGGCTGTCAACGAACAGCCGTACCGATCACAGTTCGGGTTCGGGAAGCGGGACGATTGAGGCGCAATGATTACTTTCGGAGGTTTAGCTGATGAATAAACGCATCAACGCGATGCTTGACGCCGCTTGCCGTGTGCTTATCCGGATATGCGCCGTATTGGTGCTTCTGTGCGTTGTGCTCGGCATTTCCGCAGCCGCTGCAGGAGGCTGTTCGGGATGCGCTGCGGAGAGCGGCAGGGAAACCGACAGCGGGACGGATACTTCCTGCGCGGATCCTTCCACGGATGCGGACGGCGTGACGCTGCCGGAGACGGCAGATGCCGGGCAGGCGTATCAGGACAGGCTGACCTTCGTCGGGGACTCCCTGACGGCGCATCTTGTCAGCCGCGGAGTTTTGACAGACGGGCAGAATACAAAGCAGGTATGGCGTACCAAAAACAACATGCTGAATTTGGATTCCCCGGTTACCTCAACCAAAATAAACCTGCCGGGGACGGATCGGTATGTGACCATTGCAGAGGCCGCAGCCGAGCTGAAGCCGGAAATATTGATTATCACGCTGGGAACGGATTACGGCGTTTCCTACCTCACCGAATCGGATTTTAAAGCCTACTACAGCAAGCTTGTCCGTGCCGTTCAGGCGGCATCGCCGGACACAGCCATTCTGCTGCAGTCTGTCTTTCCGGTTACGGCCGGTTGCAAGGTTCTTTCAAACGAGAAAATCGATCGCGCCAATGTCTGGGTAAAGGCGGTAGCCGCAGAGAACGGATGCCGGTATCTGGATACACAGTCGGTTCTGAAAGACGACAACAACTGCCTGCGCGACAGTTATTGCAACAGTGAGGACGGAATTCATCTGACTGCGGAGGCGTACCGCGTTATCCTGTCCTATATCAGAACACACGCCTATACGGCATAAGGAGGGCTGCATTGTGAAAAAATATTTGATTTGCCTGTCGGCGCTGGTCGTGGCGCTTGTACTTGCGCTGTCTGCCTGCGGGCAGGAGAATTATACGACGACCCTGTCTGCCGACAAGATTGCGGACAGTCTGCTCGATGTTCTGGACGGCCGCTACCACAGCGCGGATGCGGATTACATATCGGAATCCCGCTTCGGAACGGAATACCTTTTCCTGACCGAAAAATGCTATGACCATATTATTCTGCTTTCCGATGACGAGGACACCAACATTGACCAGTTCGGCGTTTTTCATGTTATCAACAAAGATGATGTGGACGGCGTCGCCGCTATCATCACATCTTTTGTCGACGCGGAGAAACTCCGCCTGAGCAGTCTGCTGGAGTCCTATAATCCGAGTGAGCTGCCGAAACTTGAGCAGGCGCAGGTCAAGGTCTGCGGAAATTACGTGCTGTACTCGTTCCTTTCCGAGGAGGAAACAGCATCGCTGAAGTCTGGCTTTGAAAAAACGTTGAAGGCTTGAGGTTCCTCGTGTAAATTCAGCCGGCGCATACCCGTAAGAAAAGAGGGTGTTAAAAACTCATTTTGAGTTTTTAACACCCTCTTCGGTTTTGCAAAGTCGATGCCTCAGCGGTTCTGTTTCTTCCGCCGCTGCCACCATTTTCCGGTCTTTTTGCTTTCGCTGCTCCCGCTATCGCAAGGAGATATACCGAGATCCAGCTGACGCACTTCCTTCATTTCCCGTGCCTCGGCGGCTTTTTCGTTGACCTCATTCGGCTCTTTGAACGTTGTCACGACTTTTTTGAGAGCTTCGCGGATAAGCGGTGAGTGTACCTCATCCGCGGAATTTACAAGGGCCTCACGCAGAATATCCAGCTCGTTGTCCACTTCCGCACGTGTGGGCTGCGGTGCTGTTTCAATGTAAATGAGGGAGTTGTCTGTTTTCTCGCAGGTTCCGTTGTTTATCAGAAGTTCCTCGTACAGCTTTTCGCCGGGGCGGCGTCCGATTTCAACAATTTCCATATTCACGCCGGGTCGGTAGCCGGACATGTAAATGAGCTTTTCCGCGAGACTCCAGATTTTTACTTCCTGGCCCATGTTCAGGACGAATAACTCACCCGATTTTGCCTTGGCTCCCGCCTGCATGACAAGCTGGCTCGCTTCGGGAATGGTCATGAAGTAACGGACGATCTCTTTGTCCGTCACGGTTACGGGGCCGCCTTCGGCAATCTGACGCTGGAACAGCGGGATTACAGAGCCGCTGGAACCGAGAACATTTCCGAAACGAACCGCAGTAAACACGGTCGCGGAGTCCCGACGGCACAGGACGACATGCTCGCACATCTGCTTGGAGGCACCCATGATGTTGGTCGGGTTGACCGCTTTGTCCGTTGAAATCAGCACAAAACGGCTGACTCCGTATTTTTCGGCTGCGTTGGCGGTGTTGTAGGTGCCGATGACATTGTTCTTGATGGCCTCGCTGTCGTTGCATTCCATCAGCGGCACATGTTTGTGCGCTGCAGCGTGGAATACCACATCGGGGCGATAGTGGCTGAAGGTGGCGTCCAGTCTCTGCACGTCGCGTACGGAGCCGATTTCGTCAATCAGTTCGAATTTGTCGTCCTCATTGGCATTGGCGTATTTTTTCCGCAGCTCAATGCAGAGCTTGTAGACACCCTCCTCCTGAATGTCGAACACAATCAGCTTTTTGGGGTGGCACTTGGCAATCTGACGGCATATCTCGCTGCCGATAGAGCCGCCGCCGCCTGTCACCAGAACGGTTTTGCCGCGGTAAAAGGCGCGTGTTTCATCGTCGTTGACCTTCAGCGGGTCACGGCCCAGCAGGGAAACATAGTCGCTCTCGGTCAGGTTCCGTATAAGACCGGGTTCACGCGGCTCGGAGCACACCTTGACCTTGCAGCCTGTTTCACTGTACCTCGCGCACATGGCACTCAAATCCTGCGCGCCGAGCTTGGGGAGGGCTATGAATATTTCCTGTACCGGCATACTCTTCAGCCGGTTTATAATGTCGTCTTTTTCATCATACACCCGGATGCCGCACAGTTTGGCGTTCACTTTCGACGGGTCCGTGTCCACAAAGCAGTAGGGTCTGTAGTGGGAGTACGAATTCCGCATGAGCTGCTCTGCCAGAGTTTTTCCGCTGTCCCCGGCACCGATAATGGCGACGTTGATCTTGTTCTCCGATTCCTTTGTCGGACGGAACATCCGGCCGCCGTTTTCGTTTCTCCTGGCGTGGATCAGCTGGTAGGCGAAGCGCATGGCAAGCGTTCCGAGGGCGAACAGCGCCATCACACAGAAGGTCTGCCAGAAGCCGATGTGAATGCCCTTTACCTTTTCATGCAGGTTGCGGTTGATAACATATGCGATCATGCCGCTGACGGTATCCGATACCAGCATGGTCATGTATGCCGTTACGTTCGGGTAGCGCCAGATATTGTCGTAGGCGTGTGTCAGGATACGTCCTGCCATAACGCACGCCAGTATCACAAGGAGGCAGCGCCAATATACGCGTATGGAGAAGGAATTGCCGAACACCATCCCATCTGCACTCCTGCTGGCAAAGAACAGAACCAGCAGGAACACCAGGCACAGCCATGCCGCATCAATCAGCGCAAGCAGAACCCGCCGCCCTCTGCCGCCGAGCGGCTTGAAGCGGTGGGTATGTACTCCGGATTCGGTCTGCCCGTCCGCGGCGTTTTTATTCATGTTTTGATCAGTCATGACAATCTCCCAAATTGAATTTGCGGTGGTCTATGGAATTACTGATTTATGGGGTCTGTACCGCCTTCTTCCGCATGGGCTTCCTCCGGACCGACAGCCCAGACGGCTCCCGCAAGCAGGCACCGCGGTGCGCCGTAGAAAAGCAGCGGAACCAGAACCCCGAGCACGCACAAAAGGCAGCATCCCAGCATGCGAAGGCGGAGCAGAAATGTATCCGCGAGCCCGCGCCGCCGACGCCATCCGCGGAGCGGACACCCGGCCGCGAGCGCAGCGCCGGCATAACCGGCGCGCAGACCGGACAGCCACAGAATAAAGAGGCCGTATCCGATTGCGGGCATTGTCAGCAGGATGCGCAGGCCGCTGCCGGCTGCCTGCAGAAGCATCACAGGGGGCAGAACCGCCAGCACTGCCCAAGCAGCGGTCTCAAGCCCCGTAAGCAGGCAGGTTCCGTAGGCCGACAGGGAGGTAAAGGGGTACAGGCATTCCGCAAGCAGAGCCGCGATTCCGTCTTCCCCGGCGGATGGGCTGACCGCCAGCAGTACCGCAAGGCGGTATATTGCCATGCCGAGCGGAAGATGGATTGCGGCGGCAGCAAGGAGCCGGACAATCCATATCCACGCGGCAGCGGAAAAACCGAGCCGCTCCGATGCGGAGCCGATACAGGCAAGCGTCCATTCCCAAGTATACAGCAGAAGCAGATACAGGATCAGGGCGAGCATCAGCACAAACCACGGGGACGTCACGCCGGAATTTTTCGGGGCTGCCTGCCGCCAGGCGCGTCGGGTGGCGCTCATACGGCACTCCGATCCCCGGAACCATGGAAAACGCCGCCGCACATGACATCGGAAATCGTTCCGTCCGCATTGAGAATCAGCAGGTCGGCACGTTTGCCCGGCTCAAGCGAACCGATTTCCCGTTCCAGCCCGACTTCAATGGCGGGTGCCATGGTCGCTGCATATACGGCCGTCCCGAAGCTGACTCCTGCAAAGGCGGAATAATTTCTGACTCCGTCCAGCAGGGACAGCGTGCTTCCCGCGATTGCGCCGTCATGCGTGCGTGCCTTCCCGTCCTTCACCGTGACGGGCATTCCCGCAATTTGATATTCGCCGTCCGGACAGCCTGTTGCCTCCATGGAGTCGGTAATAAGCACCAGCCGATCCTGCTTGAGTACGGCCGCCAGCCGCACCATTTCCGGTGAAACATGAAATCCGTCGCAGATCAGCTCACAGGATATATCTCGGGACAGGAACGCCGCGCAGACGGCCCCGCCCTCCCGATGGTGCAGCGGGGGAAGCGCATTGTACAGGTGCGTGACAGACGTTGCGCCGTCCGCAAAAGCCCGCATAGCCTGTTCGTAGGTGGCTGCGGAGTGCCCGAGCCCTACCGTTGCGCCGCAGGACAGCGCCCGGCGGAGAAAACTGCCGTCTGTGTCAAGTTCAAGCGCGGCCGTGACATGACGCACACCGCGGACGTCCCTCAGAAAATCTTCCAGCTCATCCGCGTTCGGGGGAGCCAGCAGTTCCGGCGCGTGGGCGCCCCGTTTGGCAGGATTCAGATATCGTCCTTCCAGGTGGATGCCGGCAAAGTGTGCGGCACGTCCGGCATGGAAGGGATCGTTTTCCCGCTCCGCCGCTTTCCCGATGCGCCCGATGGCAGCCCGAAGTTCGTCCGGACGGGCTGATGCCAGCGTCGGGAGCACTGTCGTCACGCCCGAGCTAAGGTAGCTCTCCGACATGCGGTCCAGCATGGCGTCATCGGCAGATGCAAAATCACCGCCCGCCCTTCCGTGCGTATGGACATCTACCAGTCCGGGCAGAACAGTCCGACCGCCGACATCCAGAATCTCGGCGGCAGTCGGTGCCTTCCGACACGGCGAGGCGCCCCGTGTGATTTCGGCAATCCGTCCGTTCTCAATGAGCAGATTCCCGCTGAAAAAACCGCGCGAGGCGGTATCGTACACGGCGGCGTTTGCAATCAGCAGCATGGCAGGCGATCCCCTTCCCAAATTACTCTCCCCCATTATAGCAGATAATCATGCTTTTTTCAATAGAAAAACACAATTTTCTTTCGGAACGGGGACGCCGTTACCGCTGTCAAATTTTCATCGGTCATTTGAAAAAAACGCCCTGCCGCGCAGAGGCGGCAGGGCAGGTATACCCGTATTGTCACGGAATCGCGATGATTCCCGTTTCGGGCATATCCGGGGGCACCGGCGTTGTTTTGTTATCCGATGGGGTCATGTTAATCGGGGCTGTTTCGTAAGTCGTCGTCACCTCAAAATGACCGACCTCAAGGCTGACGGTTTGAATTTCCGTGTACGCCGTCAGCCGGAACAGTTCCTGAACAAGCTGCTCGTCAATGTCCGAAATGTCCAGTATCGCAGAGACCCCGAGCGACGCGATGCTTTCGTTTCGGTGAAAATCCGTGAAGAGCAGCGACTGAATCAGCGGCTGCAGGGATTCCGGCCTTGCATAGCAATATGCTTTCTCATAGCTTGCTTTCTGTGCTTTTTGCGCATTCGTGAGCGGAGCTGCTGTCTCGGCTTTCGGAAAGGATCGGAAGATTTCCGTCTCGTCGATGCGGCTTGCAAATCCGATAAAGACCACTGCGCGTTCGTCCTCCAAATCGGCAGCCGAAGTGCGGAGAGCGGTCAGGAAGTCCTCTCCGCTTTCGAAATTCCACACGGGAGTGCCGCCCGTGACTTTGGTAATACTCAGTTTGCGCGGATCCTGTTTCCCCTTTTCCAGCGGGTCAAACGGGGATAATTCAATGTTGTAGGTCGTTTCAAATGCCATGTCGGCTGCCATGTCGGCGGGTTCCTCTGTGTGCTCCGCCACGCCGTGTATGTCTGACCGGGGAGCTGCCGCGGGGCTTCTCCCGATTTCGATTGCCTCGTCCGGAACCGCGCACCCGATAATTCCGGAAAAGGAGGCGACCACTAAAAGGAAACATATCGGCATAATACATTTTTTCATTGCTTTTTCCTCCTTGCCTTCATGCGCGATTTCCCGCGGATTTTGAACAGGTCCGGCTCAATGCACGCCGAACACCTCTTCACACCTATTTTCTCATAAATCCGCGTAAATGTCAACGGGAAATACAAAATGCCAAAAAATGTGAGTATGCATAAATTTATGCTTTTTTTGTGGAGTATGCTGCCGCAGCAGACACCCGCCGTCCCAGGCCTGCGTGTATTTGCAAAGAATCCTCTTGATTCACACACGAAAACGTGATATAATGAGGAAAAATTGACGGGAAGGGAGGGAGCTTTTACGGGCGATTTCAGATTGGTCAGCGATTTCAAACCGACGGGTGACCAGCCGGAGGCTATAGCGGGGCTTGTGGAAGGTATCCGGCAGGGGGTCGGGATGCAGACGCTGCTCGGCGTGACCGGGTCGGGAAAAACTTTTACCATGGCGAACGTCATTGCACAGCTCAATCGTCCCTGCCTGATTCTGGAGCCGAACAAAACGCTGGCGGCACAGCTCTGCTCCGAATTCCGTGCCTTCTTCCCCGACGCGGCGGTTGAGTATTTTGTTTCCTACTACGACTACTATCAGCCGGAGGCCTATATTCCGGGCAAGGATATGTATATCGAGAAGGATGCACTCATCAACGATGAGATTGACCGCCTGCGGCACTCCGCCACGTCGGCCCTGTTTGAGCGCCGGGATGTCATTATTGTCGCATCGGTTTCCTGCATATACTCGCTGGGTGATCCGCAGGAATACCGCGACCTTGTCATTCCGCTGCGCCCCGGCATGATTATGAGTCGGGAGGAACTGATCCGCAAACTGGTTTTCAACAGCTACAACCGCAATGATCTGTCCCTGACGCGCGACAGCTTCCGGGTGCGCGGAGACACCGTGGAAGTCATTCCCGCCAACCAATCCGAAACAGCCATTCGGATTGAGTTTTTCGACGATGAAATAGATCGGCTGTCCGAGATTAACATTGTAACGGGAGAATTGATTCGCCTTCTGTCCTACGCCGCCGTATATCCCGCAACGCATTACGCGGTTTCAAACGTTAAGCGGGAGGCGGCATTGTCCGAGATCGAGCGGGAAATGAAGGAACGCGTTGAATTCTTCAAATCACAGGATAAGCTCCTTGAGGCGCAGCGCATTGAGGAACGGGTCAAGTATGATCTGGAAATGCTGCGGGAGGTCGGATTCTGCTCGGGAGTGGAAAACTATTCCCGCATCCTGTCCGGGCGCGAACCCGGCTCAACGCCGTATACGCTGCTGGATTATTTTCCGGATGATTATCTTCTCTTTATCGACGAGTCGCATGTGACCATTCCGCAGGTGCGCGGCATGAGCGGCGGGGATACCGCCCGCAAGCGCAATCTTGTGGAGTACGGATTCCGCCTCCCTTCGGCATACGACAACCGTCCGCTGTACTTTGAGGAATTTGAGCAGCGGATGGGACAGACCGTGTTTGTCAGTGCGACGCCGGGCGACTATGAGCATGAACATTCGGAGCGTACGGTCGAGCAGATTATAAGGCCGACCGGGCTGCTTGACCCGCTGGTTTCGGTGCGCCCGATCGAGGGGCAGGTGGACGATCTGCTGGGCGAGATCAAGGAACGCGTTGCGCGCGGCGAGCGTGTACTTGTTACCACGCTGACCAAGAAAATGGCCGAGGATCTGACGGACTATCTGGATAACGCGGGCATCAAGGTGAGGTACATACATTTCGGCGTTGAGACAATCGAGCGCATGGAGATTATCCGTGACCTTCGGCTGGGTGTGTTTGATGTGCTTGTCGGCATCAATCTGCTTCGCGAAGGATTGGACATTCCCGAGGTGTCGCTGGTGGCGGTTCTGGATGCGGACAAGGAAGGGTTCCTGCGGTCCGAGCGGTCGCTGATTCAGACCATCGGACGCGCGGCGCGCAACGAGAACGGGACGGTTATTCTGTATGCCGATACCATGACACGGTCTATGGAAGGTGCTGTCGGCGAGACAAACCGCCGCCGCGCCATACAGGATGCCTATAACAGGAAACACGGAATTGTGCCGCACACGGTGAAGAAGGATGTGCGGGACATCATTGAAATCGGAGCCAAGGACGGCGGTGACGCCCGCCCGGACAGAAGGAAGCGCGGGAGGGATTCCGCCGCCGCACCCGCACGCAAGCTGACCGCAGCCGAGCGGGAGACGCGCATCGGGGAGCTGACTGCCGAAATGAAAGCGGCTGCCAAGGCGCTGGAGTTTGAAAAGGCAGCCTTCCTGCGTGATGAAATCGCGCGGCTGCGCGCCGAGAAATGATTAATGGTTACAGTTACAGCCACAGAATAAAGTCGAGAGGACGTAGAAAACAATGCAGTTCAGTATGGATGATCTGAAATATCAGGCAGTCACGCTGCCGGAGGAAGTAAAAATGTACCACTATGCGGGAGATTTTGCCGGCGAGCTTGCCTGCATTGACCGCTGGCTTGCGCGTGGGCTGCCGGATTGCCTGCGCCGGCGGCTGAATCTGCAGAAGCTGTTCGCCGCCGAGCTGGTCGGCGATTACCCTCTGAGCGACAGTGACATGATAGCCGGCCTGCGGGAACGCTGCCCGAATGCCGATATGTCAACGCTGGAGGCGCTGATCGCGAAGGGAAATGTGGACTTTATTCTCCGGTCCGGCAGGCGGTGCTACCAGCATCAGGCACTGAACAATATGTTCAATATCCATGGAGATTTTCTGCAGTCCCTGAACGATCCGTCGTACACAGCGCCGGACAGAAGCCGGGACGGATTGGAAACAATTCGCGCGATGCGGTCGGAGGGAGGACTTGCATATCGGTACGAGGTAGAGGAATGGATTAAGCTGGAACCCGCGGCGGAGCGTCCGGGCGAAACGCTGCGGCTGTGGTTCCCGTTCCCGGCGGTATGCGCCAGCCAGCCGGAGTCGGAGATACATCTTGTCGGATCCTCGCATCCCGTTCGTCTGACCGGAACCGTACACCGTACGGCCTTCATGGAGGTTCCCTGTGAACCGGGTGCGACCTACTCCGTGCGTTTCTCCTTCGTCAACCGCGCCAAATACGTTGATCTTTCCCACCATACCCCGACAGGCATTCCCGCCGGGGAGGGACTGACGCCGGAGGAACTTTCCCGCTGGACGGGGGAGCAGTATCCGCATATCCGCTTCACGCCGTTTATCAATGAGCTGGCGGAGGAAATCCGCAGGGGGGAAACAGACCCGCTCTGTCTGGCACGCCGCGTGTATGACTGGATCTGCACCCATGTACAGTATTCCTATGTCCGTGATTACCTGCTGATCGAGAATATTCCGGAGTTTGTCCTGGCAAACGGCTACGGCGACTGCGGCACCATGGCGCTTGCATTCATTACGCTGTGCCGGCGGCTCGGCATTCCCGCCAAGTGGCAGTCCGGCAGTTCCTGCTCGCCCGACCATATCGGAAGCCATGACTGGAGCATGTTCTATGTCGCCCCTTACGGGTGGCTGTACTGCGATCCGTCCTACGGCGTCGGTGCGGTGCGTTCCGGCAATGAGGAACGGCGGCAGCATTATTTCGGCAATCTCGATCCGTTCCGGCTGGTCGCATCGGATGAATTTCAGCAGGAGACAGAACCGCCCAAGGTTCTCTGCCGCATGGATCCCTATGACAACCAGAGCGGAGAGGGCGAGTATGCCGACGGCATACACAATATTTTCTTCGGTGACCGTACGCACGGCAGGGAGGTTCTCTCAGCCGAGAAAATTGCGTTTTGACGGAAATTGACAAAGAGCGCGGCAAATGGAGGAAACATTCGGGATGGGAAAAAAGAGAAAAACGAGCGCGGCTGACGCGGCGGGGGAGAGGGAGGCGCCGGGTATACCGGTGCGC
>CAVDLN010000031.1:0-17324 GCA_963609805.1 Erysipelotrichaceae bacterium
CGCAGATATCGTTTGTCACGTCGTTCATGGAGAAATTCCCCGCCTCGTCCTCAATGCGCGCGTGGAACAGAATCTGAAACAGCAAATCCCCCAGCTCCTCACGCAGATGCACGGAGTCATCCTTGTCGATTGCCTCCACGACCTCGTAGGTCTCCTCAATCAAGTCTTTGCGGATGCTGTGATGATCCTGCTCCCTGTCCCACGGGCAGCCCCCCGGCGAGCGTAGAATTTCCGTAATCAGCATCAGATCCCCAAAAGTGTAGCTGCCCTTCTCCCGGGTCATCAGGTAATTTATTTTTTCCTCCCGGGCCGCGTTTTCCGAATCAAAGGCCATGTTCCGGTTCATCCTTTCCTATTGTTTTCGCGGAATTACAGACTTACTCCAGCAGTCCGCGCTCCCGGTAGAAGGTCTCTATGCGTCCGGCCTGCTCAGCCATAGCTGCCTCCCCATCGGTATCAAGATATTCATACGGATATTTCGGATTGAACAGACGGTTGATAAATCTGCCGTTTCCGTCCGCGGGAGCATAGTCCACCAGCTTTGTAACGGCACCCGCACCGACAGCGAAAATGGAATGGACTTCCTCCATCATGTAGATATTGTACAGTCCCTCGCACCCCGGCAGGGCAAATCCGACATTTTCAAAATTGCCGACCGTGTTTTTCTGCCGGTACATATAGTACGGGATATACCCCTCATGGATGCACTGGATCTGCGAGTAGTCCACGCATTTTCCGGTCTCGCCTCCGCGCATGGAATATATATCCCCGCCTCCACGCCGCAAATCCGAGGAGCGCTTGACGCAGAAGGTGTGTACCGTGATGTTCTCCGGACGCAGTCGGATAATCTGGTCAAAGGACGCCGAAAAAGTCGCAAATCTGTCCCCCGGAAGTCCCGCAATCAGATCCGTGTTGATGACCGGAATGCCGGACGCTCTCGCAATTTCGTAGGCTTTGAAAAACATTGCCGTATCATGGGCGCGCCCAATGCTGCGGAGCACCTCGTCACACAGAATCTGCGGATTCACGCTGATGCGGCCGACACCGTACTCCCGCGCCACTGCCAGCTTTTCCGCATCGATGGTATCGGGGCGTCCCGCCTCCAGCGTAAACTCCTCCAGGGACGCGACATCCGTCATTTCCGCTATGGTGCCGAGCAGAATCCGGAGCTGCTCCGAATTCAGAATTGTCGGGGTTCCGCCGCCGATATATACGGTGCGCAGCTTCAGCCCCAGCCGGCGTATCATGTCAAAGGTCTTTCTCAAATCGCGGCACAGCCTTACAAGGTAATCCGGAATCAGCGACAGAAGGCGCTTCGAAGTGTAGGAAACAAAGGAGCAGTAGGCGCATCGCGTCGGGCAGAACGGAATGGATATGTATACCGAGCAGTCGCGCTTGCCGGGTGTTCCGATAAGGCGTGCCTCGTTCACCGCCACCTCCGTTGCAAGACTTGCCTTTTTGGGAATGACAAAATAATCCCGTGCCAGCTCCCTCTTGACGCGCGTCTTGCTCATGCCCCGCTGCAACAGTTCCGTGGCTACCTTGGAAGGGCGGACACCGGTCAGCATGCCCCACGCGGGGCGATACCCGCGCAGCGTCTCGCAGACATTGGTCACGGCATCCCCCACCGCGATCTTCTCCAGCCGCTCCCTGGTATAGCCCTCCCTATACGGATAGCTGCGTTCCGCCTCCGCCCGCTCTCCCCGATAGCACAGCTTCGCGCGAACAATCACGCCCTCCTGCGGCTCGCCGCCTCCGTCAGCCGGAATATCCGCGTTTTGCATGGAAACCGACAGTTCGGGCGTATCCTCCCCCGGCTCCTCGTCACCGGAGAATTTTGTCCCGGGGAAAAAAATCATGCACAGCGTCTGCACATAATACTTGTTTACAGGTCCTTCAATATTCAGTCTCATACCGGATTCTCATTTCCTCGTCCATATTTTTTGAGGTCCCGTTTATCTGCCCGTGCCGGGCTTCAGCACCTCGGAATCCATCACAATAGTGACGGGTCCGTCATTGCACAGACTTACCTGCATATCGGCGCCGAAGCGTCCGTGCTGTACCGGAACGGTTTGCGCAGCCCGCTCAAGGAACAGACCGTACAGACGTTCCGCCTCGCTGGGGGCAGCCGCGCCGAGAAAATCCGGGCGGTTTCCGTGGCGGTAGTTCGCAAGCAGGGTGAACTGAGAAACAACAAGCAGGGAGCCGCCGATATCCTGAACCGATCGGTTCATTTTCCCGTTTTCGTCCTCAAAAACACGCATTTTAAGTATCTTGGCAAGCATACGGTCAAGATCCTCCTCCGTGTCACCCGTCGCCACACCGAGCAGGATCAAAAAGCCTTTTCCGATTTTTCCGACCGTTTCGCCGTCTATATCAACCTGCGCCGCACTGACGCGCTGAAGTACCGCTTTCATGTATTGCACCCTGCCCTCCGCGGGCAGCCCCTTTCTCCGATACAAGCAGAAAAACCTGCTTATACGTCTTTTTCGGCCTTTTTCTCTCCGCCCTTGGCCGCTCCGGTGAAGCCGCGCCCCACATCCACCACATTCTCCAGCGAACGCAGGCGGCTGACAATGGAATTGTAATGATCCACGTTTTTGCAGCTGACTGTCAGATTCATAATAGCGCGCCCGCCGCTCGCCTTCTGGGTATTAACGGAAAGAATGGAAACCTTCATGTCCGCCAGCACCGCCGTCACGTCTGCCAGCACGCCCACCACATCCAGCGAATATATCTGAATCAATGCTCCGTATACGCTGTGATCGTTGGAGGCTGCCTCCGGGATCTCCCAGTACGCCCGCTTCCAGCGATCTGCCTCGTCGGGATTGCTCTGCCCCTGCAGTGCCTTGGGGCAGTCGGCCTTGTGAATGGAAATACCGTGCGCTTTGGTAACAAAGCCGACCACTTTGTCCCCGGGCAGCGGGTTGCAGCACTTTGCGAATTTGACCTCGCAGCCGTCCACCCCGTCCACGACAATCCCGCTGTTGGAACGCAGATGTTTGGGAGGCGCCGCCGTGACTACCTCCGCGGGTGCGGGGTCCGCGGCAGGCAGAGCATCCTCCGTCTCATCGGATGCCGCCAGTTCCTCCAGAATTTTCGGCAGAATTTTCCCGACCTGCAGTTCCCCGTAGCCTATGGCATTGTACAGATCGTCCGCCGTGTTGTAACCGCTTTTCTGCGCCGCAGCCGTCACAAGCTCCAGCTTGCGGGACTCATTCAGGCGCGGTGCCGCTCTTTTCAGCTCGGCATCCACAGCGCCCTTCCCGACCTGAATGTTCTCCGGGCGGCGTTCGCGCTTGAACCACAGCTTGATCTTGTTTTTGGCATCTCCCGTTTTGACCACGGACAGCCAGTCCCGGCTGGGACCGTGCCCCGAGGAGGCAGGTGCCGTAATAATTTCAACAATTTCCCCGGTGTTCAGCACGTGCTCAATGGGGACGATCTTTCCGTTTATCTTGGCACCGATCATGCGGTTGCCCACCTCGGAATGGATGGAATAGGCGAAATCGATAACGGTCGCGCCCTGCGGCAGAACCTCCACATCCCCTTTCGGCGTAAATACGAACACTTCATCATGCAGAATGTCGATTTTAAGCGCCTTCAGGAATTCCTCCGGATCGCGTATGCCGTCCTCGGTTTTGTTCAGGCGTGCAATCCACTCCAGCTTCTTGTCCATGTCCTCCTTGGACGTCACGCCGGCCTTGTATTTCCAATGCGCCGCAATACCGTATTCCGCCACATGATGCATTTCCCATGTGCGGATCTGCACCTCGAAGGGAATGCCGTCCCGCCCGATGACGGTTGTATGCAGGGAGCGATACAGGTTGGGCTTTGGGATGGAAATGTAATCCTTGAACCGTCCCGGAACCGACTTGAACAGCTCATGGACAACGCCGAGAACCGTATAGCATTCCGTCACAGTATTCACGATAACGCGCATGGCGTAAAAATCGTAAATTTCGTCAAAGCTCTTGTTCTGCGTGTACATTTTGCGGTAAATACTGTACACCGTCTTGATGCGTCCTTCCAGCGTGAAGCTGAGACCCATGCTTTTCAGCTTATCGTTCACCATGCCGCGGATACTGTCGATGAAGTCCAGATTCTGTCCGTATTTCTCCTCAATGTGCCGCTCGACGTCCGCATATCCGATGGGATCCAGATATTTCAGGCTCAGATTCTCCAGCTCCTGCTTGATCTTCTGAATACCGAGGCGGTGCGCCAGCGGAGCGTAAACCTGCATGGTCTCCAGTGCGGTCAGGCGCTGTTTCTCCTCCGGCTTCGCATCCAGCGTCCGCATGTTGTGCAGCCGGTCGCAGAGTTTAATCAGAATAACGCGTACGTCCCGCGACATGGCAAGCAGCATCTTGCGCAGGTTCTCGATGTGCGCTTCCTCTTTATCCACGATCTGAAGCGGAACGGTCTTTGTAACACCGTCCACAAGCATGGCAACATCAGATCCGAAAATCTTGGCAATTTCCTGCGTGCTGGTTCTCTCGCCGCAGTCCTCTACCGTATCATGCAGCAGGGCGGCGCAAATGGAATCGGTATCCAGCCCGAGACCGGCAACGATTTCCGCCACCGCAACGGGGTGCGTGATGTACGCCTCCCCGCTGGCACGGCGCTGTCCGGCGTGCAGCCCCGCGGCATAATCATATGCCTGCTGAATCTTGTCAAACTGGTAGTTTCTGCCCGTTTCCCGCAGGGTGTTCAACAGGCAGTCAATGCCTTCATGTACGGTCTGTTCCATTGTTCTTCCTTTCAGCCCTCCGTCGGGCGGGGATTCCCTTCTGCGGATCCCCTCCCGCAGCGCTCACGCAGACTTCGCAGCAGCGGGGATGCCTCCACGGACGTGTGAGGGACATCCGGCGTAATTTCATAGGTCAGAATGCCGTCCCCCACATCCCCGATACGGCATACCGCCATTTCGTTGAGAATGCGGAGAATCAGCATAAGTTTTATATAGCATAGGGGAACACCGTCCGCCGCGAGGTTTTGGCGCAGTTCGCGGATGCGTACCGTCCGCATCCCGTGCCGTGCACGGTCACGCAGGCATATATACACCCGCGCAACGTCATTCCTGTCAGGCAAAAGGCCTTCCTCCGGGGAAAGTGCGCCTCCGTTCAGCAAATCGTTCAGCCGCCTGTCCTCCTCCGCCTTCTCCCGCTCCTCGGCAGCGGATCTCCGCACATCGCGCAGTATCAGCTGAAGCGTCTCCACCCCCTGGTACTCGTTGATGCCGAGCTGAAACAGTACATCCACCCGATCGCCCGTCTGCACCGACAGGAAAGAGGTCGGCATGCCGAACCAGAGTGCGGGAAAAATTCTCCCGTCCGCATACAGGGAAAGGCGGGTATGTTTTCCGCCGGACAGCGCGGTAATCTGCTGCACCGCGGCATTCTCAAGCATCAGCAGAGGCGTCGGATTGGACGTCCCGCAGGGTTCCAGCATCTCCAGCTCCCTCGCCTGCTCCATCGTCAGCTCATCGGCCGTAACACAGCACTCAACATCCTGCCGCAGCGCGGTCATGTCGTCCGTGAGATGGGCGGCGGCGTACTCATTCAGCCGTTTGCGGAACGCGGGGATATCCTTCCGCCGGATGCACAGTCCCGCAGCCATCTCATGGCCGCCGAACCGGACAAGAAGATCCCGGCAGTACGACAGCGCATCCACAAGATTCAGCCCCGGGACGCTCCGTCCGGATCCCTTGCCGATCTCCTGCCCGTCCTCCTCCGGAACATCCGCAAAGGAAATCAGGATAGACGGGAGTCCGTATTTTTCCGTAATGCGCGAGGATACGATTCCGATAACGCCCTGCGCCCAGCCGTCATCCTCCAGCACCAGCACCTGCCTGTTCCACGGAGCATCACCCGAGCTCAGCTCCGCATCGATGCGGCAGTATGCCTCATTGGCGATGCGGTTCTCCTCCTCCTGCCGTCTGGCGTTGAGGCGGCACAGAACCTCCGCCCGCGACTGCGCCTCCTCCGGCGTCCCGGCAAGCAGCAGCTCTACCGATTCCATGGCATCGGTAATGCGTCCCGCGGCATTCAGTCTCGGGGCAATGCCGAATCCGACCGTTGCCGTGCCGACACGCCGGCGCGGACGCCGCGCATCGCCCGCAGCGGAACGGGTTCCCTTGCCGGCGGCGGCCTCCAGCAGAGCGGCTATGCCGGGTCTGCCCCCGTCCCGGTTGAGTCTCTCCAGCCCGCGGGACACAAGCAGCCTGTTTTCATCACACAGCGGCATGACGTCGGCTATGGTGCCGACGGCAACCAGATCGATAAACCGACCGCTCACGGCTTCGAACACGTCGGGTGCATTTCCGCCCGTCCGCACCTGTTCGCATGCGCAAATCAGCTTGAAGGCCACGCCGACACCCGCCAGTTCCCGGAAAGGATACGGGCAGTCGGGACGCCGCGGATTGACCACCGCGGCACACGCCGGCAGGATATCCTGACATTCGTGGTGATCCGTCACCACCGTATCCATGCCGAGCTCCGCCGCATACGCGATCTCCCGGACGGCCGTCACCCCCGTGTCCACCGTCACGATAAGCGAGACACCCCTGTCCGCCAGCGCGTCGATTCCTGTTTTGGACATCCCGTACCCCTCGCGCAGCCGATTCGGAATGTAGCGAACAACCGGGACTCCGAGTCCCCGCAGGTACAGGTACAGACAGGTAACGGAAGTTACCCCATCCACATCGTAGTCGCCGTACACGGCAACCGTCTCGCAGTCCCGGACGGCTGCCAGCACCCGCTCAACGGCAGAATGCATATCGGTCAGCAGGAAAGGGTCATGCGGCTGCATGCCTCCGCAGCTGAGAAAAGCGGCGGCGGATTCCGGGTCACTGTATCCGCGGTTGCAGAGCAGACGCGCGGTCAGCGGGCGGATGCCCAGCGAGGCCGCAAGGCTGCGGGCCTTGCTCTCCCGCTCGGGTTCGTCTCCCTGCCAGCGGAGCGACCATATCCGCTCCCGCTGCGGGCGGTTTTCTTTTTTTGAAAATTCGGATGTTTCCCGCATGGCCGTCTCCTTTCCCCGATAACTAACGTGACAGCATATGTTTTTCAGAAGCCCACCGGCGCGTACCTCCCGCAGATGGCCTCCGCCACCCGGATTCCGTCCACGGCGGCGCTGGTGATTCCCCCCGCATATCCGGCACCTTCTCCGCACGGGTACAGTCCCGGCTGACCGATCGCGCAGAAATCCTCCCCGCGCAGGATGCGCACGGGTGCGGACGTACGCGTTTCGGCGGCGGACAGAACGGCATCCGGCATCGCATACCCGCTGCGTTTGCGGTCAAAGGCACGCAGCCCGCGCGAAAGATTCCGGCAGACAAAATCGGGAAGAACATCCCCCATGCGGGAGAGGCGGAAGTGTCCCCCTCCCCGGTATCCCGGCTGCACCCGTCCGGGCATATGCACCGGTCTGTCCCCCGCGAGGAAATCCCCGACCGTCTCAACCGGGACATCGTAATTTCCTCCTCCGGCACGGAAAGCAGCCGCCTCTATGCGGCGCTGGAAGGCGATGGCTCCCATGGCGGTACTTCCGCTCACCGGTTCGTAGTCGGATGTCTGCACAGAGACGGCGATGGCCGCATTGGAATTCACACCATCCCGCGCATGATAGCTCATACCGTTGACGACAACCATGTTCTGCTCCGATGCGGCGGCCACTACCTGTCCGCCGGGGCACATGCAGAAAGTATACACGCCGCGTTCGCCCGTGGTGTCCGAGAAAGAGTATTCCGCCGCGCCAAGATCCGGATGTCCCGCCATTTTCCCGTAAAACAGCCTGTCTATGTCCTCACGCCTGTGTTCTATGCGCACACCGACCGATATGGGCTTGGCGATAACCTCCGCACCGCGTGCTATAAGCATGCCGTAGGTATCCCGCGAGCTGTGCCCCGGCGCCAGCACGATCACGCCGGCGTGAATATCCCCGCGCGTTGTGTGTACGGTCCAGCTGCCGTCCGGCAGCCCGGTAAAGCCGTCCATGCGGCAGCGGAACAACGTCTCACCGCCCGCGCTGCGTATTTCATCCAGAATCCGCGTGACGACTCCCCGCAGCACGTCTGTGCCGACATGCGGCTTTGCCTTGCTTACTATGTCCTCCGGCGCCCCCATTCTGCGGAAGGTGTCGAGCACAAAAGCGCATCTTGCGTCATTGATTCTCGTCAGCAGCTTCCCGTCCGAAAAGGTTCCGGCTCCGCCGGCGCCGAACTGTATGTTGGATTCCGTATCCAGCTCTCCGTCCCGCATGAACCGCTCGACCGCGGCGGTGCGTTCCGCAACGGCGTCTCCCCGATCGATAAGCAGCGGAGCATACCCCTGCTGGGCAAGCAGCAGGGCGCAGAACAGCCCGGCGGGGCCCATCCCCACCACCAGAGGGCGCGCGGACAGCGGAGTCTCTCCGCGCCGCAGCTCCAGTCGCCCGGGCATATACGGCTTGGCTCCCAGCCGGGCCAGCTGATCCGCCGAAAAAGCCTGCGCACCGTCATCCGTCCCGCACAAAACGGAACACACAAGGCGGATATCATCCCTGTGGCGTGCGTCCACCGACTTTTTATAAAGCCGAAAATGAAGCGAGCGGGCATCGATGCCGTTCCGCTTCATTTTCTCCGCCGCACGGGCGAGAATATCCTGCTCCGATGTTCCGACGGGGACAGAAATGCCTTCCAGCACGGCTTCCGCATATCCGGTTATCTCCATGCTGCCGCCTACCGTCCCTCTGCCGCATCCGCCGCGGCGTCCTGCCCCGACAGACTTTCCGCTTCCGCGTCCGATTCCGCCGCGGGCGGATTCGGATATGTCTGCCGCATTCCTCCGTTGACAACGTACAGCCACAGGAGTACGGCCAGCAGCAGGCAGACAGCCAGTGCAGGCCAGTGCAGCTCCAGCTTTTTGCGTCTGATCCGAACGCCCGCTCCGCCGCGGTCTTCCCTTCTCAACTCATATTTTGCCATATTGTCTGCGCCTTTCTTGTATCACATCGCGTCTTTGCCGCCCTCTCCGCATTTACGGAACCGCTTATTTTTTCGGCTTTGCCGAAATTTTTCCGTCCGGATCGGCGGAGCCGGTCATAAGCAGAAACAGATCGGATCTCAGCCGGTTCTGTATATCCTTCTCGTTTTTCGCGAGATCCGCAGCGGAAGTGTTGTAGTCACGCTTGAGACAGCCGTTGTTCGCAACCGAAATGATATGATGCTCCTCCGACACAACCACCACCACGCAGTCGCTCTGCTCCGAAATACCCAACGCCGCCCTGTGTCTTGTCCCGAGTCGCTGCCCCTCTATGACCGCCGTAGACAGGGGCAACTTGCAGCAGGATGCCACAACCCGGTCTCCCCGAACAATCACGGCCCCGTCATGAAGGGGAGAGCGATCCACAAAAATATTGACCAGCAGGCCGGAGGAAACAATGGCATCCAATGCGATCCCGCTCGGTTCCACATCCCCGAGTTTTGTAGAGCCTTCCAGAATAATGAGTGCTCCGTCCTTTTCCTGCTGCGCGATCTGGCAGGCTGCCTCAACCACCTCGTTGATTGTCTTGGTCAGTGCGGCGTGCCCGCCGCGCCCGCCGGAGCGCAGATTGAATACGGTTGAGCCGAGCTTATCCAGTGCATCCCGGATCTCGGGCTGAAAGATAACAATCAGCAAAATGACGCCGAAGGATGCCACTGCGGAAAGCAGCCCATGCGCGGCGCGCAGATTCAGCCAGCCCGTCACCATGTAGAGCACCACGACGGCAGCCAATCCGAAAAGAAGCTTGCCGGCCCGCCGGCCGCTGACAAAAGAATAGAGCAGGTAGAACAAAACGGTCAGGAAAAGAATATCCAACCCGTCCTTCCAGGTCAGGGAAGAAACAGGCGTCCATATGTAGGCGCGGAACAGGGCGCCGATCGATTCAAATATATCTGTCACAGGTAACTCCTTTGCATGTGCGGGAAAGCATCGGAAAATCCGTCCGGCAGGGCGAAAGTCCGGATCATTTCAGGTCTCTCCGCCAATCCTTTTTCCATCGTTCGGGCGGAGAGTCAAACGGATATTCATTATACCACAGACCGCATTTAAAAGTCAATGCGCTTCAGGGCTTTTTGCAAAAAAAATTGGAAATCCGATTGATTCGGCGGCACATCGCCGCTTTTTTCCCGGATTTCCGACGGCTGTTTCCGGTTGCCGGCGGGAAAATTCGTACTGCATTCGCGCCATTCCAGAAAAAAGCCGGATTTTCGCCGTTTTTCATTCGGCTTTCCGTACAAATTTTCTTTTTGTTATTGATATGTTCATGTATTTTTCACAAAGCTGTTGTAGAATGTGTAAATTCAAATGAACGTTAAGCACATATCCCGTGCTCATCCGCAATGAAAGGAGGAGCATTCCGTGGCCGGCAACACATTCAAGCGAATGGAAAAGAAAATGACCATCTCCTCGGACATGATCCCGACTCTCCGCACCTGCATGGAGGAGTACATGAAACCGGACCCCTTCAATGTGGACGGAAAGCCGTACATGATCTGCAACCTCTACTTTGACGATGACGCAGACGATGTCATACGCACATCGGTATCGCTGCCATGGTATAAGGAAAAGCTGCGGCTCCGCAGTTACGGCGTGCCGCAGCCGGACACAAAGGTATTTTTGGAGCTGAAAAAGAAATGCGCAGGCGTCGGAACAAAACGCCGCACGAAACTCCCGTACCGGGACGCACTTTCCTACCTGGAAACAGGCCGGCATCCGTCCGGGCTGACCTACATCGACGAACAGGTTCTGCGGGAAATCGACTACTACCGCTCGCACAACGATGTCCGCCCCAAGGTATATGTCAGCTATGTGAGGCACGCCTTTTTCGGGAAGGATGATCCGAGCTTCCGCGTCACCTTCGACAGCAATATCCTGACTCGCAGGTATGATCTGGACCTGGCGCTGGGGCGGTACGGATCGCCCGCGCTGTCCCCGGGGAAAGCCCTGATTGAAGTCAAATTTTCCGGTGCCGTCCCGTTTTGGTTCTCCCGGATCATGAGCGATTTCGGGCTGTCCTTTCACACCTTTTCCAAGGTGGGAACCAATTTCAAACTGTACACGTACGAGCGCGCCTGCGAGGCGTATCCCGACGAGGAACATATACTGCGGCTGATACACTGACCGCATGGTAAAAAAGGAGTTTGCAAAAATATGGACTACATTCTGAAGACCATAGACATAAGCCCCATTACGCTGGGGCGCGCACTGTCCATCATCGGAAGTTCCCTGGGACTTGCCGTAGCGATCATGCTGATCTATATGTTCACGCACAGGCGCACCGGCTGGCGTCCGTCCATCGTCATGACCGTACTGATGCTGGGGCCCATTGTTTCAATCATTGTCCTGTGCATCGGCAGCAACATTGCCCGTGCCATCTCCATAGGCGGAGGACTGGCTCTGGTTCGCTTCCGCAATACGGTGGATGATCCCCGCGACCTCATCTACCTCTTCCTGTCGCTTGCGTCCGGCATGGCGTGCGGCATCGGATTTATCGGATTCGGCGCGCTGGCCGTCGGAGCCATCCTTCTCCTGCTGATTATCCTGTCGCTGATCGGTGTGGACAGAATCGGCGGCAGAGGCAAACAGCTGCGCATTCTTGTCCCCGAGTCACTGGACTATACCGGCGTATTCGATGAGGTGCTGAAAAAATACTGCCGAGGATACCACCTCAACCGTATCAAGACCGAGGACTACGGCACACTGGTTCGTCTGGACTATCGGATCGTCATGAAAGACGACAGCCAGGAAAAGAGATTTCTGGATGAGCTGCGGGTTCTCAACGGCAACCTGCCCATCTCCATCGTTCAGACAGCGGTCGAGGAGCAGTGACAGCCGCACCGCGGACACGGGTGCAAACGTCGGCCGCGGTACTTCCCCCCTTCTTGACAACCGGTACCGATTGTGATACAATGGAGGGGAAAGAAAGCGAGGAAATCAACCATGTTTCAAAATCAGGCCGTGTCCTTTTCCGGCATTCAGCCCAGCGGAAACCTGACGCTCGGCAACTATCTCGGCGCCCTGCGCAACTTTTCCGCTTTTTCCGATAAATATAAATGCTTTTACTGTGTAGTGGACGAACATGCCATCACCGTCCGGCAAGTTCCCGCCGAGCTGCGCAGACGCACCTACGAAACGCTGGCGCTGTACATGGCCTGCGGACTTGACCCGGAAAAAAACACTCTTTACGTCCAGTCGCATGTACCGGAGCACGCCGAGCTGGCATGGCTGCTCAACTGCTTCACCATGTTCGGCGAGCTTTCCCGCATGACGCAGTTCAAGGACAAGAGCGCCAAGCACGCCGACAATATCAATGCGGGGCTGTTCACCTACCCGGTCCTGATGGCAGCGGACATTCTGCTGTACCAGACGGATGTTGTCCCGGTCGGCATCGATCAGAAGCAGCATGTGGAGATATGCCGTGACATCGCCAACCGCTTCAACCAGCTCTACCCCGACACTTTCACGATTCCGGAGCCGATTATTCCCCAGCACGGGATGAAAATCATGTCGCTTGCGGAGCCGACCAAAAAGATGTCCAAGTCGGACGAAAACGAGAACGCCGTGGTGCGTATTCTGGACGACCGCGACACAATCATCCGTAAGTTCCGCCGTGCCGTCACCGATTCCGACACCATTATCCGCTATGCGGAAGGCAAAGACGGCATCAACAATCTGATGTCCATCTACGCCGTTCTGACCGGAAAGGATATGCCGGAAATCGAGCGTGAATTTGACGGGCGCGGATACGGCGAATTCAAGACGGCCGTCGGAGAGGTGTGTGCCGATGCGCTCGCACCCGTTCAGGAACGCTTTAAAACCTATATTTCGGATAAGGCGATGCTGGAGGCGCAGATGAAGAAGGGTGCCGCGGAGGCATCCTACGTTGCCCGCCGTACGCTGTCCAAAGTTCAGAAAAAGCTCGGTTTTGTTCAGCCCCGCTGATTCCCCGCGCGGAGAAAATTCGCTTTGTTTTTTTTCAAAACCGCTTGACAGGCAAAGCCGGATATGATAAAATAGCATGCAATAAGATAGGGGAGTAATCAGCACCTCGCCGTGCAGTGCCCGCCAACATCCTGATGTGAGTCATGCTCCGTCTGGCAGCGCTTGAAATGATGAGACTTATCTGCCGTTTTCCGCGGCAGATAAGTCTCTTTTGGTGTACGGACGAGTGCCTGCCTCGACGGATTTTCGCAGGCGGCGTTCCGTGCATCGGTTACGCCCCCAAAAAAGAAGGAGAACCGTCAATGAAAGAGTACCTGCAAACCACCGACGCCGTCCTTGACGCGGTCGGTACGACAGCTGCCGGGCTGACATCCGCCGAAGCCGAAGCCCGCCTTGA
The DNA here is from genome assembly GCA_963609805.1 of Erysipelotrichaceae bacterium. GTDB lineage: Bacteria > Bacillota > Clostridia > Oscillospirales > CAG-272 > CAMEON01. The sequence continues at coordinate 13,363 of CAVDLN010000031.1, forward strand.
AAGGAACGGTAAGAACAAGCTTGCAGAGGGAAAGAAGGAGTCGCTCGTACTCCGGTTTCTGAAGCAGCTCATCGAACCGATGACCATTATCCTGCTGGTGGCTGCCGCCATCTCCGCCGTTCTGTCCGTGTACGAAGGCAGTTTCCCGTCGGACGTCATAATTATTATGGCGGTCGTGATTATCAACGCCGTGCTGGGCGTCGCACAGGAGTCAAAGGCAGAGGAAGCCATCGCCGCCCTGCAGGAGATGTCCGCCGCCACAACCAAGGTTCTGCGCAACGGGAAGCAGATCTCAGTTCACAGTGAGGATCTCGTCGTCGGCGATGTTATCATTTTGGAAGCCGGCGACGCCGTTCCCGCCGACGCGCGCATTCTGGAGTGCGCCAGCATGAAGGTGGAGGAGGCTGCCCTGACGGGAGAATCGGTTCCGGTTAACAAGACGGCCGATGTCCTGCCTGCGGGTGAGAACGGCGATGTGCCGCTCGGAGACCGTGTCAACATGGTTTTCATGGGGTCCACCGTGGTTTACGGGCGCGGCAAGGCCGTCATTGTTGCCGTCGGCATGGATACGGAAATGGGCAAGATCGCAACAGCTCTTTCGCAGGCAGTGGAAGGCCAGACACCGCTCCAGATCAAGCTCGGTCAGCTCAGCCGCATCCTGACCTATCTGGTCATCGGCATCTGCGTGGTTATTTTCGCCGTCAACCTTGCCGGCTCGCTGATCACGAACGGAACGGGAAATCTGCCCGAGACCATACTGGACACCTTCATGATCGCCGTCTCGCTGGCCGTTGCAGCCATTCCGGAGGGTCTGTCTACCGTCGTAACCATCGTTCTGTCCATAGGCGTCACCAATATGTCCAAGAAGAACGCCATCATACGCAAGCTGACGGCCGTCGAAACACTCGGATGCACGCAGATCATCTGCTCGGACAAAACCGGTACGCTGACGCAGAACAAAATGACCGTTGTTGACCATGCGGGCGAGGATGAGGCACTGCTGGCAAACGCGATGTCGCTCTGCTCCGACGCAGAGCTTGATCCCGATACGAACACCGCCGTCGGCGAGCCGACGGAATGCGCGCTGGTCAACTACGCCGCCGGGCTCGGTTTGAATAAAAATAACGAAAAGGCAGCCCTCCCGCGCATAGGGGAAGTTCCGTTTGATTCCGGAAGAAAGATGATGACAACCGTCCATTCAAAACCGGACGGAAGCTTCATTCAGTTCACCAAGGGTGCCCCGGACGAAATCGTCAAGCGCTGCACCTCGGTTCTTGAGGGCGGAGCCGCCGTTCCGCTGACCGATGAGAAACGGGACAGCATTCTTGCCGCCAACAAGAATATGGCAGACCGCGCGCTTCGCGTGCTTGCCGTAGCGCAAAAGCCGCTGTCCGCGCCGCCGGCCGTGTATGACGCGGAATCGCTGGAGTGCGGTCTGTGCTTTGTCGGCCTTGTGGGCATGATTGACCCCGTCCGTCCCGAGGTCAAGGCGGCAATCGATGAGTGCCGTCTGGCAGGCATCCGTCCCATCATGATCACCGGTGACCACCGGGATACCGCTGTGGCCATTGCCAAGGAGCTCGGCATCATTACGGACTCCGCACAGGCGATCACGGGTGCCGATCTGGACAAAATCAGCGACGAGCAGTTTGCGAAGGACGTAGAAAAGTACTCCGTGTACGCCCGCGTTCAGCCGGAACACAAGACCCGTATAGTCAACGCATGGCGCAAGCTGGGAAAGGTTACCGCCATGACCGGAGACGGTGTCAATGACGCCCCGTCCATCAAAAATGCCGACATCGGAGTCGGCATGGGCATTACCGGTACCGATGTCACGAAGAACGTCGCCGACATGATCCTGGCAGACGACAATTTCGCGTCCATCGTTTCCGCAGCCGCCGAGGGGCGCCGCATCTATGACAACATCCGCAAGGCGATCCAGTTCCTGCTGGCATCCAATCTGTCCGAGGTTCTGACGATTTTCTTTGCGACCATGATAGGGATCTTCATCGGAGAGGACTTCACCATATTCCTTCCCGTTCACCTTCTCTGGATCAACCTCATCACCGACTGCTTCCCCGCGCTGTCTCTCGGTCTGGAAAAGCCGGAGGCAGACGTCATGAGAAAGGCGCCGCGGGATCCCAAGGAAGGCATTTTCGCAGGCGGCATGGGTGTAGCCATCGCATACCAGGGCGTATACCTGACCATCATAACACTGGTCTCCTATTGCATCGGCCGCTATGTGCTGGCAGACATGCACCACGCCGCTGCCATCGCCGCGGGTGAATACAGTGCGCAGATGCTGGGCTACTCCATGGCATTCCTGACGCTGTCCATGGGTGAAATTTTCCATTCCTTCAACATGCGGTCGCTGCACGGTTCGGTCTTCACTCTCAAGTCGCAGAACAAGTGGCTGTGGGGAGCCGGGGCGCTGTCCCTGCTTCTGACCACGGCCGTGATTGAGATTCCGTTCCTCGCCGACGCCTTCAGTCTGGCCGAGCTGAATCTCCCCGAGTACGCAATCGCACTGGCTCTGGCCGTATCGGTCATTCCCGTTGTAGAACTGTGCAAGCTTATCTACCGTTCCGTAGAAAAAAAGCACGCAGGCAACTGATTCTCCGTTCATTTTCCGCAAGAGGGTGTAGAAAACTCATTTTGAGTTTTTTACACCCGACGACATCCATAGAAAAAAAGAGAAAGTCAAAATGAAAACAGAAGAACTGTGCGGAACCGCCCTCGGAGGGCTGATATTCCTGCCGGCCTGCGTAAATGCGGACACCCCGCTGCTTGTTTATCTGCACGGTGCAGGGGAACGCGGCACAAAAGCCGAGCATATATGCCGGCACGGCATTCCGCGTCTTATCGATCGTCAGAACCGGGAAATACCCGCCATCGTCCTCTGCCCGCAATGCCCCGCGGAATATGTTTGGGACAATGTTGTGCGGGAAGTAAAAAAGGTGATTGACGACACGGCTGCTCGGTACGCGGTACTCCCCGACCGCATCTCCCTGACCGGGAGCAGCATGGGCGGGTTCGGTGCCTGGGAAATGGGCATGACCTATACCGGATTCTTCTCGGCACTTGCTCCGGTCGCCGGCGGAGGGCGCTCCTTCCGCGCGCCCAATCTGCGCACAACTCCTATCCGCGCCTGCCACGGAGCCGCGGATGAGCTGGTCCCGCCGGTGTACTCCAAGCTGATGACAGAGGCTGTCTGCGCAAGCGGCGGCCATGCCGAGCTGACGCTTTTTGACGGATTGGGTCACAACGAAGGCATAGAGTACGCATACGAGCATACCGATGTGACGGAATGGCTGCTCAGCCAAAGGCGTACCGATTTTTCGGCCGTCCCCGAATTCCTGAATGAGTATTTCTGAGGAAGCGCCGATTTCTCCGACAGCGCCTATTCGACGAATATCCGGGGCATCACACCGAAAAGGCTGACCCCCGGATATCCGCCCCCGGCAAAAATTTCGGCGTTCCCGCAAAAAGCTCTTGACAACGGTTTTCGTTTGTGGTATAATAGGCATCGTTTCGTGAGAGTAGTCTGCGAGTGTAGTTCAATGGTAGAATCCCAGCCTTCCAAGCTGGTCGCGTGGGTTCGATTCCCATCACTCGCTCCATATGCGCCTTTAGCTCAGTTGGATAGAGCAACTGCCTTCTAAGCAGTAGGGCGAGGGTTCGAATCCCCCAAGGCGCGCCATCCCGGCACGCCACGGGCGGCGGGCCTGCACGCTCCGCGTTACGCGGTTTCCGTCACCTATGGTGGGTATAGCTCAGTTGGTTAGAGCGCCAGGTTGTGGCCCTGGAGGTCAAGGGTTCGAATCCCTCTACTCACCCCATATTTTTGCGGGAAACCGCATGGGAAAAGCTCCGGCAGCGGGGCTTTTCCTTTTTTGCGTATAGCCGTGCAGCTTACATTTTTTTGAATATTTGAAAATCTTCTTGACGATCCCTGCCCGCTT
>CAVDLN010000032.1:0-6103 GCA_963609805.1 Erysipelotrichaceae bacterium
GTATATGTCCGAACGGCCGTTGATTCACCCGTCCGCTTGCCATGACAAATGTTACGGCAACCTTGGCATATCGGCGGCGGTTTTCCTCTACCCGTTCCCCTGCCCTGTTTCGAAGTTCTACGCGCAGTACGTTTTCGGTGTGGAAAATCATAAGGTCGCCCGACTCATTCTTGCCCGCATTGACCTGCCCATCCGCCACCGTGATACAGTTGGTCAGCAGCATGGCCAAGTCGAATCCGCACAGTACCACTATGCCTCCGGCGACAACCGACAAAACCGCACCGGGAACGGTTTCGAACCACCCCAGCCGTTGCACGGCAATCATTCCCGCCAGTGCGGCAATGAAAATCAGCGCGGTAAGAAACACATATGTTCCGTCGATAAGGCGTACGCGGACAACGCTTTTCGGCTTCTTTTCCAAGCGACGTGCGGCGCGGCGGTTGCCGTGGACTTTCTTCTGATTGTTTCGGCTCATATTGTTCCGCTTTAAAGCGTCACGTCGGCCAGCTCATCCGCAAAGTATCCGCGCGTCAGTGCCTTGGAACCGTCAGCGCCAACCAAAGTAACACGGAAAAACGCATTTTTCTCGCTGCCGGTCTCCCGTGCCTGCCCCAACCAGCCTCGCAGATCAAACGTCACATGCGACAGCTTCTCTCCGGCGGATGCGGCACGATAGCCGGACAGGCGTATATCGGTACGCATGTATGCCGTCACGGCATCCGTGCACTCAACATGCAGGATTCCGTCCTCCATGTACAACTCGGTGATATCGGGACCCCACGAAGCATAGAAATCGCCCGCCTCAAATGCGTGCATAATATCGTTGTATGTCAGTGCGGGCGCACGGAAGCGAACCCAGCCGCCGCAGCAGTCTGCAATTCCGTGCGAATCATCACCTGCAACAGGGTAGACACGCTTGCCAAGGTGCAAAAATTCGTCCAGTACATGCTCATCACCGTCCAGCACATATCCGTCCAGCACACACCCGGTATTATATACCTCGACTGCCGTCACGCCTTCCAGACCGGCGTAATCCGGATAATGCTGCAGCGACCATGCCGGGTGGTTGTAGCTGACAAGGAATCCGTGGGTGCGGGCCTCGCGAATCATTTCATTCTGCCCCTCCACGGAATAGCGGCGCACGTAATCGCCCCGATAGTAATCCTGCACGTATTTCGGTGCGTTGGCAAAGGTATACGATGGATTTGCGCAGGGGTAAAATGTCTCATCCGGTCGGCTTGCGTAAAAGTTCAGGTGATAGGTGGGCAGCGAATTCCACGGCTTCCCGTTCGGATCGGGGTTCGTTTCAACCTCATAGGAGGTAAGCGCCAAAAACTTTTCCGGCTCGTTCAGATCCGAATGATTCAGCATAACATCATGGTCGGTAAACGCCACGATCGAATAACCGTGTTCCATATAGTCACGCTTAATTTCCTCCACTGTCCGGCAGCCGTCCGAATGGATACTGTGGGTATGCAGATTTGCCTTATAGAAATTTCCCTCTTGCGGAAGCAGGTAATGTTTCATATTTTTCTCCTTTATGTGTCAGCAGACATCGGCTGTCATTATAGCATGTTTTTTAAAATTATTCAAGGGGTTCAAAGCAAATGCGCAGAATCAAAAAACAACTCCCCATAGGGCGAAAAGCCTGAGACAGGCACCGCACTATGGGGAGAGGCTTCATTCGGTCCGCAGAGCCACCACGGGATCTTTCTTTGCGGCTCCCAGCGAAGGAATAAGTCCTGCCAGGGTTGTCAGCACAACACTGATAATAACCAGCGCCACTCCGCCGGCGAGGGGGAGTGCTGCGGTCAGAATCGGAATTCCGGTGACATGGCGGATGATAAAATTAATGGGGAAGCAGAGGAGAATCGTTACAAGAATGCCGAACAGCCCCGCTGTTACTCCGATAAGCATCGTCTCCGCGTTGAACACGCGGGACACATCATGCTTGGAGGCACCCATGGCACGCAGTATGCCGATTTCCTTCGTGCGCTCCAGCACCGAAATATAGGTGATAATGCCGATCATGATAGACGACACAACCAGAGAAATGCTGACAAACGCGATCAGCACATAGGAAATGGCGTTTATGACATCCGTGAAGAAGGACATCATGGTGCCGACAAGGTCTGTGTAGCTGATGACATCGGATTCCCGCCCTTCGTCCTCGGCCGTCTTGTTGTATTCGTCGATCAGGGACTGGACAGTGTCCTTCGCCTCAAAGCTGGCGACATAGATATTTATGCTGGCGGGATCATCCAAATCGACTGCCCCGAGTTCCTTCATGACCTCATCGTAAGTCAGTGAGGATACCAGCTCCGGCATATAGTCGTCATACAGTGCGATTATTTTTTCATCCGAAAGCGTCGGCAGAACGCTGTCAAATATCAGCGCCAGCTGTTCTTTTTGACCGCTCATGCTTTCCAGGGAGCTGAACAGTTCCGCCTCGGCAATGCGGTTTGCATAATCGGTCAATTCCTCACGGGAAAGCATGCTCAGCGCAAGCGTCGCAACCTTTTCGTAAGCTTCCTGCAATTCCGGCGACATTTCGGAGATATCCGTATCGTCCCCGGCGGAGGATTGCGTGCTTCCGCTCATGCTTTCCAGCTGCTTGAGAAGCGCGTATACCTCCTGACCGCTCATTGCGGTCAGCTGTTCGGAAAATTGCTCACGCTGTGCCTCCGGCATGGACAGGACCAAATAGTCTTTAAATTCCTGCGTACCGCAGAGCGATACCATTCTGGTTTCGTCAGCAAACAGCGTCTCGGTAATGCCCGCTGTAATGGATGGGTAGTCTGCGCCCTTGAGGCTGATATAGCCGATCAGCTGAGAATCTGTGTATCCGGAAAAGTCCTCAATATTTTCGAACAGCTGCTTCCGGTCTTCTTCAGCCATAGAATTGAGGAGATTCTCGCGCTCCTCCTGCGTCATGCCGCTCAGCAGGGAAATAAGCGTGCGGGAACGATCATCCTCGGACATGGTAACTGTAAGCAAGCCGGACGCATATTTGCGGAACAGGGCTGCTTTCTCGGAATCGCTCAGGTTGCTGTACTGGCCGACATCGAATTCCTGCCCGGTGATGACATTCGTCGTTTCATTTCCGGTCTGTGCGCGAACCAATTCCGTGCGCGCGTTTGCCAATGCAACATATTCCGTCAGCGCGTGCGTATACCCGACCGTGCCGCTGATGGAGGTTGACACGGCACCATCCTTGGCGCGGACAATACCGACGACCTTCAGCTTGATGCCTTCTGCGATTTTCTCTTTGAGAAATGTCTCGTTTTTCCGCTTGTCCGTGTATGTTCCGTCCTCGTTCTTTACATACAGGTCGGCAGGCAATACAACGCTGTAGGACAGATTCATCAAATCATCGTATGTGTAAGAGGAAGATTCCAACTCATATGTTTCGCCTTTCTGCAATGCCTGCATCAGCGCGGTCAGTTCCGAGGAATCACGCAGACCCAGCGCGTACAGTGCAACATCGCTCAACTCGTTGTGCTTGTTGACAACAATAATGATTTCGTCATAGGAAGTCGGCCAACGCATAGTGTCGGGATCGAGCAGTTCATACTGCGACTCGAGCAGCGTCTGGTTGTCCAGCATTTCAGACCAGACATTGAATCCGGACATTTGCGTGATGGAGCTCATGACTGAATCGGTGGAGGTGGTAAGTCCCATCATCGCCATCATCTGGGACATAACAGTGCTGGGATTTACCTGCAGGATTCCGGATGACGTGTCCTGCTTGTATATATTCATGGTAAGATCGTAGGTGTACTGTACGGCGCTGACGATGTCTTTGTCCTGAAACTCCTCCGTGCTGTCCACGTACTTCTTGAATTCCGCCATATTGTTGGATGACACGCCCTCGTTCATGGAATTCATCATCTCGGCGAGAATATTGTTGGAATAAATTTTGTTCTCGTCGCGCTGGCTGTAATCCACGCTGTCGCTGTTGCTGCTCATCATGTTTGTCATCATGGTTGTGAGATCCATGGACTGGCGTGTGATCTGAAGCGGGTACGAAGACAGTGTGTCCTTTTGAACCGTGTCGATGTAGTTGTTGATGCCGTTCGACAGGGACAGAATCAGCGCTATGCCGATAATGCCGATGCTGCCGGCAAACACGGTCATGAATGTGCGTCCCTTTTTGGTCATCAGATTATTGAGAGACAGGGACAGGGCCGTGAGGAAGGACATGGAGGTTTTCTTTCCCTTGGCAACTGCGGTTTTCCGCACGACACTGCGTCCGCGCTCCTCGGGACGGATGGGGGCCGAGTCGTCCGTCACAACCCCGTCCAGCAGTCGTACTATGCGTGTGGAGTATTGCTCGGCAAGCTGCGGGTTATGCGTCACCATGATGACAAGCTTGTCTTTCGCAATCTCCTTGAGGATTTCCATAATTTGAATGCTGGTTGCGGTATCCAACGCACCGGTCGGCTCATCCGCCAGTAAAATATCGGGATCGTTGACTATGGCACGCGCGATCGCGACGCGCTGCATCTGTCCGCCGGACATCTGGTTTGGCTTTTTCTTCATTTGGTCTCCCAGACCTACACGGCGCAGCGCATCCTCCGCACGGTGCCGACGTTCGGATTTGGATACGCCGGACAAAGTCAGTGCCAGCTCCACATTGGCGAGGACACTCTGGTGCGGTATCAGATTGTAGCTTTGAAACACGAAACCGACACTGTGGTTGCGGTACGTATCCCAATCGCGGTCCCGGAAATCCTTGGTTGATTTTCCGTTGATTATCAGGTCGCCCGACGTGTAGCGATCAAGTCCGCCGACAATGTTCAGCAGCGTCGTTTTTCCGCACCCGGACTGGCCGAGTATGGAAACGAATTCGCTTTCCCGAAATTCGATACTCACTCCGCGTAATGCCTGAACGGAGGAAGCACCGGTGTCATACACCTTTGTTATATTTTTCAGTTGGAGCATAAAGAACCTCCCCATACGGACAGAAGACATCCGCCCCTTAATGTTGATTTCAACGCGACTAAGCATCCATTAATGCAAGAATACCATACCACAGAAATGTGAACCTATCATGACGCGGGGCGGATTTTTCTTTGAAAATCGCTTTTGAAAGAAAACAGCACAAAACTGCCGGAATGCGCCGACTGACGCACTCCGGCAGGAAGCAATGCTATGGAATGTCCTTTTCAATGTTTTCAATGATGGTAGAGAACCTTTTGCTCGTAAACCGGGTCGCAGGTCACATAAGCGCCCAGCTTTCCGAACAGCTTTTCGTCAGCATGTGCAAGGATGACAGTCGAGTGAACCTCGCTGCCCTCCAGGCCTGCCAGCGACTCCATGGCACGGGAGGCATACGGGTCGGTGACCGCACAGATGGACAGCGCAAGCAGCAGCTCATCCGTATGCATGCGGGGATTGCGGCTCCCCAGGTGTTCCGCTTTCAGGTGCATGATCGGGCGGATTACCTCCGGGGAGATGAGCTCTATGCTGTCCGGTATTCCGGCGATATATTTCAAAGCATTAAGCAGAGCGGCCGATGAAGGACCCAGAAGGTCGGTTGTCTTTCCGGTAACGATGTGCCCATCCGGCAGCCTGATGGCTGTTGCGGGATGTCCTGTGCGTTCTGCGACGGCCCGTGCGGCAGGAACCACCGAGCGATCGGTTTCCCGTATGCCGGCTTCCTCCATGAGCAGCTCGATTTTGCGGAGCTCGTCCGAGTCTTTGTTGTTCCGCAGTCGTGAGCAGGCGGCGCGAAAATAACGGCGCAGAATCTCCTGCCGTGCCGCATCCTGCACGGCATCGTCGTCGTAAATTGCAAACCCGGCCATATTCACACCCATATCGGTAGGACTTTTGTAAGGGCAAACGCCAAAAATACGTGTCATCATGGCATCCAGAACGCGGAATATTTCCACATCCCGGTTATAGTTGACGGCAACCTTTCCGTAGGCATCCAAATGGTACGGATCGACCATGTTTACATCCGCAAGATCGGCGGTCGCTGCCTCATAGGCAAGATTGACCGGATGCTTGAGCGGAAGATTCCAGACCGGGAATGTCTCAAATTTAGCATATCCGGCCTTGATGCCCCGCTTGTTCTCGTGATAAAGCTGTGAGAGGC
>CAVDLN010000032.1:6113-11127 GCA_963609805.1 Erysipelotrichaceae bacterium
GTCGCCATTTTTCCGCTTCCCGGACCGGGCGCAGTCACAACCACCAGTGAGCGCGTCGTTTCTATATACTCATTCCGACCGAATCCGTCCTCGCTGACAATACGGCTGACATCCTTCGGATAGTTTTCGATGGGGTAATGCCGGTATACTCTCACCCCCGCGTTCTCCATTGCACGTTTGAAAGCATCCGCCGAGCGCTGTCCGCTGTACCGCGTCATCACAACGCTACCGACATACAGGCCTTCCCCGCGGAAGCTGTCTATCAGCCGCATGACCTCGCGATCATAGGTGATGCCGAGATCTTCGCGGTACTTGTTGTTTTCGATATCGGCCGCATTGATGGCAATGACTATCTCCGCATCGTTGCCGAGCGCGCTGAGCATTTTCAATTTACTGTTCGGCAAAAATCCCGGCAGGACACGCGACGCGTGGTAGTCATCAAACAGTTTTCCGCCGAACTCCATGTACAGCTTTCCGCCGAACTCTTCAATGCGACTCCGTATCTTTTCGGATTGCAGGCGTATATACGCCTCGTTCGAAAACCCCGGCTTCAGGCCGCAGGCAGGTCTTGATTCCTTACAGTCCATGTTTCCTCCGCTCCCCGCCGAGACGGGAAAATTCTGTTGGCTTTTGCATTGTCCTATTCATTATAGCACATTTGCAAGTTATTTTCAACCGGTTTATATAGCTTTTGTAAAGCCTCCCCGAATTTTTTTCATGCGGAATCCCAATAGGTCAATACCCGGTTTTACCTGCTTTATTACGGAAATCGCTTGATTTTTCATGGAAAATAGGATATAATCATTTTGACGGCAAACATACTGCCGCAAAGAAAGGAAGCAGCACTGTGAGAGCATACGAACGCCTTCTTCAATACGTAACGATTTGGACAACCAGCGACGAGGATTCGGGGACAACGCCGTCCACTGACCGTCAATTGGTGCTGGCCCGGGCACTCCGGGACGAAATGGCCGCACTCGGCATCTCCGCGGTACGACTTTCGGATGACGGATATGTCTACGGCAGCATTCCTGCTGCTCCCGGATTTGAGGATTGTCCCGCGCTGGGCTTTATTGCACATATGGACACCGCTCCCGATTTTAACGGAAACAATGTCTCCCCCGAAATTATCCCGCAGTATGACGGCAGAGAAGTCACATTGGGCAGCAGCGGGCGTGTGCTGTCTCCCGCTGTTTTTCCGCATCTTACAAACCTCGTCGGACGCACGCTCATCGTCACGGACGGCACTTCCCTGCTGGGAGCAGATGACAAGGCCGGTATAGCCGAAATCATGACCATGGCAGAGCAGCTGATTCTGCAGAATATTCCGCACGGGAAAGTCTGTATCGCCTTCACTCCGGACGAGGAAATCGGCCGCGGCCCGGATGCTTTTGATGTACCCGGCTTCGGCGCGGATTTCGCCTACACGGTTGACGGCGATGTCGAAGGCAGCATTGAGTACCAGAATTTCAACGCTGCCGCCGCCTCGTTCCGCATTCGGGGCGTTAACGTCCATCCCGGTTCCGCCAAGGACATCATGGTCAACGCAGCTCTCGTTGCGACGGAAATCAACAGCCGCCTGCCTGCCCGCGAAATTCCCGCCTGCACCGAGGGCTATGAGGGTTTCTTCCATCTTACCGATATGAGCGGCAATGTTGAGTCCGCAGAGTTGAAATATATAATCCGCGACCACGATGCCGCCGGCTTTGATTTCCGCCTGGAGTTGCTTCGACGCATCGCAGATGAAATCAACGCCGCATACGGTGACGGAACGGTCACATTGGAAATCCGTGAGCAGTACCGGAACATGGAGGAGAAAATCCGCCCCCATATGCATCTTATCCGGAATGCGGATAAGGCAGCCCGGTCGGTTGGTGCCGTTCCGGAGATCCATCCCATCAGAGGCGGAACGGACGGCGCACGCCTGTCCTTCATGGGCCTTCCCTGCCCCAACCTGGGGACAGGCGGATATGCGTTCCACGGTCCCTATGAGCACATCACTGCGGAAGGTATGGACACGGAAACCGACATTTTGCTGGAGCTGGTCAGGCTCTATTCCGATCCTTCGGCAGTTCAAAACTAAGGAGGCCATGCACATGAGCAGATCAGCCCGCTTGCCGTTCTTTCCCGTTGTGACCATGTTCGTCCTTTTGACGGCAGTCTGCACTGTTCTGTCGGCAGCCGTTGTTTCTGCAGCAGAACCCGACGACACCTATGTTCGGCCCGCCTATATCGTTGATTTTTCCTCTGCCGACGCGATTGGAGACTGCTCGGGAGCCTACCATTTGACCCCTACCGCAGCAGACGGTGCCATGCGCCTGCTGTTTGATGACAACGAAAACGGCATATGCGATGACCCCTACCTTACGCTTGCCCTGCCGAACGAGGCCGACAGCGCGATTTATCACTATATGGCCATACTGGTTCGGACAAACAAGCATGACCTCCGCGGCGAGGTGCGGTTTCGCACGCAAACCACGGGTGATTCTTACCCCTGCCAGCCGTTCCGCTATGCGGAAACCGATGACTGGCAGCTGGTTGTTGTAGACCTGACGAATCGCAAAACCATGCTGTATGCGGCAGCCGGAATGGAAGCCGCCGGTTCATTTAAAAACATCCGTCTGGATATGTTCGACAATAAATGCCCGTCTGATACACTCTATGAAATCCGCGCCTACGGGCTGTATGATAACGCCGAGGACGCCGCAACCTTCGTAAATTTCAAACCGGAAGCGGACTCCTCCGCAGAGACGGAGCAGCCCCCGGAGCAGACCGTTGACTACAGCGCAATCTGGCGCGGTGAAGACTATGCCGAGCCTGCGATGCGCCTGCGCATGCGCTGGGTGAGCTACGGATACTCAAGCACCGCGCCGATTGACAGTTACATAAGCGCCGGGTACGGCGGCATCGTGTCCAATGTCAATTTCACACCGACCTACCTGCTGGACGACCGTGAATTCGAACTGCTGGCAAAGGTATACGATTATGCCAACGGGCTCGGCATGACGGCATGGATTTACGATGAGTATCAATGGCCGAGCGGAAAGGCATTCGGACAGGTACTGGAGGGACACGACGAGTACGAGGCAACCGGCGTAGAGCATCACCGCCTGACCGGCATCGACGGCACCGCACAGTATGCATGTGCCGGACAGGACATACGTATCCTGCGCGCCGATCTGACCGACTCATCCGGCACGCGCTCCCTGAACACCGATGGCTCCGCCGCCACTGTTTCCGCGGAGGTCGCAGGCACGTGGACACTCGATATTTATGTGCTGCGCCGCACCTATTCCGGGATTGAGGATCCCTCCGATTTCTCCACGCTGCGTCCTGTTGACCTTCTCAATCCGGAGGCGGTTGCGCGCTTTATCACGCTCACTCACGAACGGTACCGCGACAAAATGGGGGATGCATTTCGGTATGTGGAAGCATTCTTCACGGACGAACCGAACCTCGGGAATCGCGGAATGTACGGTTACGTCGTATGGACATCCGGAATGGAAGAAAAATTTCGAAGTGAGTACGGATACGGAATCAATATTCCGAGTCTTTTCTTCGGTGACACCGACGCAGACCGTCTCTGTCGTATGCAATACTATCGGCTGGTTGCAAAGCTGTTCCGTGAAAGCTACATCGAACAGATTACCGCATGGTGCACCGCAAACGGCGTTGCGTCCTCGGGGCATCTTCTGTTTGAAGAGAACATGAATGACCAGATTGAGACGTACGGCGGTGATTTTCTGAGCGTTGTCGGCGGTATGACCATTCCCGGTGCGGATATTCTGTGGGTAGATCCCGCTCACCTGATGAGCCAAAATTATATCGGAAGCACTGTCGGCATCCGCTATGTTGCTTCCGCTGCGAAAAACAAGAACACCCGGCGTGTAATGGTGGAATTCAATCCCGACGCCGCAAACGCCCTGTCGGCGGACAATCCCCTGCTTGACTGCGTAGGAGGCGTAACGCTGACCCGTCTGCTCGGCGTAACCGACTACAATGTCATAAACCCGCAGTACAATCTGAAAACCGCGGAATCAAATACACTCAATGAATATGTCGGACGTTTGAATACACTGCTTGATGACATGGACGAGGCCGGACAGGTAGCCGTGTTCTATCCGATTGCAACCGTCCAGGCACTGCACGATGCCGATACGCCGCACGGATCAGAATCCGGAAACAGCAGTTCCGCCTCAGATCGGCTGGATACGAAATTTCAGGCACTCTGCAGAACGCTGCTGAAAAATGATTATCTCTATACCGTACTAGACGATGACAGCCTCAGCGGTGCGTCGGTCGCATCCGACGGATGCCTTTGCATCGGCTTCGGGTCATACCGCGCCGTGATTGTACCCTACGCGCAATACATATCGACAGATGCTCTCCGCAAGCTGGTTGACTTCCGTCAGGCCGGCGGAACCGTATTTTTTGTTGGGGATAAGCCGGAACACGGACTTTCCGCCGGGCAGGACGGGGAGATAGCCGCGTTAATGGGTCGGCTTTCCGACTGCGGCTCATTCAGCGGAACGGGAAACCAGTTTAAAAAAGCACTGTCGGAAAGTATCAGCCGTCCGGTCACGCTTACACGGATGGATTCATCCGTCATCAGCGGTGACTTCATCGGTTCCAGGTGCGGCATAACCTATTTGGCGAACACATCCACAGCCGAATCATCCGTTTCTCTGCGCTTCTCGGACGGTTATACAGGCGATGTAACCGTATACTATCCCTTAACCGGGAACGCGGAAACTGTGGCGGTCGGCGACGGATTGACTGTTTCCGTGGCCGGCTACGAGGCCGTATTGATCCTTCGCCAAAACACCACGGATCACAGGGAATCCCATACAGAGCAGGATGCGGATACAGAGACCGCAACGGATGTCCCCGTGTCCCCGGACACAGAAAACACAGCCACGGCCGAAAAGGAAACGGAAGCCGCAACAGCCTCCTCCTCCGACGCCGGATGTTCCTCGGCAATTGATGGCGTCTTTGCTATGATTTCGATGCTGCT
>CAVDLN010000032.1:11137-17018 GCA_963609805.1 Erysipelotrichaceae bacterium
GGTACGGTCTTTGGAATACGCCTGATCCGAAAAAAGCAACTTTTTTGTAAATAATGCGGCTTTTCACTTGCACAGCCGAAAAAAACGGGTATAATCAAGGCAGAAGACTTTGGATGACTCCGCAGGAATAAGCGATGCCGCGGAAAGGAGGGACTCGGATGGCCGTAGTATTGTCAACCGTGCCGGCAGTCGGTGCACAGGCAGACAAGGATATACCGGAAACTGTCGGAGGGGATATACCGATGTCTGCCGGAGAAAAAGAAAAGTCCCCTGCCTGCAGTGATACCACGCCTGCGAATACGCTCGAAGGAGGATCTTTGCAGCCGGACGACGTGCATGATGCAGGGGATGCTCTCACAGAGCTTATCAAAATGATAGAGCAGGAGCAGTATGATGTAATCCCGTCCCTTTCCGGATACCTCATCACGGAGGACCCTACCTATCTGCCTGAGGATGGCACCGTGCGCGCCGCAGCCCGTCGTTTAGGGCGCGACAGAATGCTGTCCCTGCTTATCTCTTCTTACATTCAAACGCATGAAAATGCGGAATGAGGCTGACATGTCATATTCCCACTCTGTATTCCTTTCCCTGCAGGACTGCCCGCCCCGCCCCATTGGGACCCCGGAACGGGTGGTTTTGTGTGTCGGTAATTTTGACGGCGTTCACATGGCGCATCGCGCCCTTCTCCGTGCCGGAGTCCGTTCCGCCCAAGCGGGGGGCTGCCCGTGCGGAGTTTTTTGCTTTTACCGTCCCTCGACGGATTATTTTCACACGGAAGCGGAATCCGGCGCGAACGGCAGCCATCTCTGCTCACTTTCGGAAAAGCTGAAACTGTTTGCCGAGGAAAAAATCGACTTTGTATGGCTGAACTCCTTTCCGGAGGTTCGAAATATTCCCGCGGATGTCTTCCCGACATTTCTGCGGACGTATGGCGGCTGCCGGAGTGTGGTATGCGGCTTTAACTACCGCTATGGTGCAGGCGGTGTCGGAAACGCAGACACCATTGCGGCCGCTTTCTCCGGTCAATCAGACCTTCCGCCTGTTGTTCTCCCGGAAATGCGCATAGCAGGCGGAACAGTAAGTTCGTCCCGCATCCGCGCGGCTCTCACGGACGGCTCTCCCCGTCTTGCCGCCGAGCTACTGGGGCATTCGTATTCGCTGGAAGGTACGGTGGTATCCGGAAAGCAACTGGGACACACGCTTGGCTTTCCAACTGCAAATCTCCTGTTTCCGGCCGGCCGCCTGATACCCAAACATGGTGTTTATGCAACCCTCGTGCACACGCCACTCGGCAAATTCGCAGGAGTATCCAATGTGGGGATACGTCCGACAGTGGATAGCTCCGCCGGAGTGCGGCCAAACTGCGAAACCTATATTATCGGATTTTCCGGGAATCTGTACGGGCAATGCATCCGGGTTGAATTTGCCGAATTTCTTCGCCCCGAACAAAAATTTTCAGATTTGGACGCACTCCGCTCCGCTATAGCACTGGATGCAAAGCAGGCAGCTACAATAGTACGTCCCTGAGGAGGTGTGGCTGTGCGACGGTGGCTGCGTGCTTTTTTGTGCATACTCCTGGTTCTTGCGGCGGCAGCAGGATTACTTCCTCTGCCTGCCGGGGCGGTCAGTCTGCCGGATGCTTCCGATGTGAGTGCAGCCTACCTTGCCTGCCTGGACAACGGGCAGGTCCTGTTTGAAAAGAATACGGAGCTTACGCTGTACCCTGCCTCCACCGTAAAAATCATGACCGGCTATATTGCCTGCCGCCTGCTTGCGGATCGGCTGGGGGAGAGCGTAACTTTGACGGATGCCATGCTGGCGGGTGTCTCGGGAAGGAGCCTGCACCTTGCCGCAGGAGAAATCCTGACAGTGCGCGATTTGCTGTACGCCGCATTGTGCGGAGGATATAACGATGCCGCAACCGCACTGGCTGTGCTGACGTCTGGATCCGTATCTGAGTTTGTTTCCCTGATGAATCGGGAAGCCGAACGTCTCGGCACCGAGAGCACACATTTTACCAATCCGACCGGCCTGCATGAGGACGGCATGGTAACAACGGCACGTGATATTGCATCCATTGCACGTGCGGCATGGGGTAATGACCTGTTTATGGATCTGACTTCCGCAACATCATACACCATACCTCCGACCAATAAATCCGAACAGGAGCGGACGGTATACAACCGCAATCTGCTGCTTTCCGACTCCAGTCAAAACTATCGGAACGGTTACTGCCGCGGGATGAGTGCCGGCATGACCGATGAGGGCGGCTGGTGCGTTGTAACCGTATACGAACGCGACGGTTCCTCTCTCCTGTGTATTGTAATGGGCGGGACAGATGTACAGAGCGGCGAAATCATCCCGGCCTATGTGCGAGTCAACGCATTGCTCTCATGGGCAAGGCAAAACTACGGCTACCGCCAGCTGTACGCACCGGGTGCGAAATACAAGGTCATGTCTGTCGGAATGACAGGCCTCAGCTCCAGCCGGGCTCAGCTTGTTCTGCCCGACGGTCTCTCCGTATACCTGCCCGATGATGCGGATGTATCTGCCGATCTGTCGGAGAACCTGATTCTGACAAACGGGTCACTTGAGGCACCGTTGACCGCCGGAGAAGCGGTCGGAACACTGACTGTCAAATACAAGGGGGAGGTCATCGCTTCCGCAGCGGTTGCCGTCACCGAGGACTTTGCCGTCAGCGGGTTTCTTGCACATATGCAAAACTTCAAGGAATACCTCAAAAGCCGGGCATTCTTTGCGTCGCTGGCCTGCTTTGCACTGCTTCTTGCGCTGTACATCGGTCTGGTGCGAAACCGTCACGGTCGGTATGGTGCAAACAGACGGCATCGGCTGTCACGCCGGTTCAGAAAAGTGCGCCGCATAACAAGATTTCGGAGATGACGGACTGCTTTTGCGAACATTGAACGACTTACGGAAAAATAGCGGAATATTATTTACAAGACAGATTATTTGTGGTATAATCAGCATGATTGCGCGCGAACGAGTTGAAAGTTGAGAGTTTAGAAAGGGGGGTTCTTTTTGCCAATTGTGCCTATGAAACCCGGCGATATACTGGAATTGAGAAAAACACACCCCTGCGGATCATCCCGCTTCCGCGTGCTGCGCACAGGCAGTGAGGTACGCATCGTGTGCCTTGGCTGCGGACATGATATGACTATGGATCGTTTGCGCCTCGAAAAGGCAGTAAAGAAAGTCGAATCGACTCCTGACAAGGAGTAGGCCGCATCCATGCGGACCTTTTCCCCGATGCGGGCAAAGCAGAAAGGAATCTCGAATTATGATTCAAAGCCAATCGGAATTATCCACCCTCAACGCAGGTGACGGTTCAAATTCATCCCCGTCCACTGTACCCGCTACACGGATATCCAGTCTCCGCCGACGCATAGCTTCGGTGTGGAAGGAGTACCGCTATCTGCTCATCGCTGGCGGCGTTCCCGCCGTTCTATTTCTGCTTCTGTACATATCCCACGGTGTTCACCCGTTCGGTGATTACAGCGTACTGACACTGGATCTGAATGCCCAGTATGTCGGCTTCTATAATGCACTGTGGAATTTTCTGCACGGGGACGGCAGCCTGCTCTACTCCTTCTCACGCGAGTTGGGCGGAGAATTCTTGGGAATTTTCGACTATTACGTGGCAAGCCCGTTTGCCTGGATCATTGCCCTTTTCCCGATAACCAGGATGTTGGAAGCCCTCCTGACGCTCTTTACCCTCAAAACAGGGCTGATGGGACTTTCAATGGGATTTTACCTGCACAAGCACAGCGGAGGAAAGCCAAACCGTCTGGCAATCGTCGCGTTTTCCACCATGTACGCGCTCTGCTCCTATGCCATTGAGAATCAAAGCAACTCCATGTGGCTTGACGTTTTGATTTGGCTGCCGCTGCTGACATACGGACTTGAGGAACTGATCAAACAGGGCCACTTCCGGCTGTTTGTTTTTTCCCTCGCCATCACGCTGTACAGCCATTACTATATCGGCTACATGGTTTGCATCTATGTCGTTGCCTACAGCTTCTTCTACTACTTTGCACACAACCGCAATAACGAAAACAACCCAAAGGGAGAACGCAGCCATTTCGCCAAATCAGTCGGACGGGTGGCACTTTGGTCGGCTCTTGCGGTTTGCATGGCTGCCCTGACTATACTGTCGGCAAAATACTCTCTCGGTTTCGGAAAGAGTGATTTCTCAAGTCCCAGCTGGGATATCACGCAGAAATTCGATCTGTACCTGCTGCTTTACAAATTTCTCCCCTCCTCCTACGATACCGTCCGCCCGGCAGGGCTCCCCTTTGTATACTGCGGCGTGCTGACCATTCTGATGGCGCCTGCTTTCTTTCTCTGCAGGAAATTTTCCGATCGGGAGAAGGTAGCCGCCGGCTGCTTTATCCTTTTCTTTGTTCTTTCCTTCACGGTCAGCGACCTCGACCTGATCTGGCACGGCTTCCAAAAGCCCAACTGGCTGAACTACCGTTACAGTTTCATGCTCAGCTTCTTCCTGCTGACACTGGCGTACCGTGCCTTCACGCAGGTTAAGTTTATTCCGCGCAGATCTCTCCTGCTGGTAACGGTTGCCTGGTCTGCCTATATTTTGATTCTGCAGGCTCTTCGTTCCCCGATTCTGGAGCATCTGCTGGCGCTGCCGAATCAGCAGTCCAATGCAGACAAATTCGACGCCGTCCGTCCCTTCGCAACGGTAATGCTCGGACTCGCATGCCTGCTTGCCTATTTTGTGCTGATATGCATCATCGGGCGGACAAAACGCGCGACCAATACGGTTTCTGCGATTCTTGCCTTTCTCATCTGCGCCGAAATGTTTCTCAGCGGCCTTTCCGAAACCAACTCCTTCATCGATGATGTAGGGCACACCGGCTACTCCACCTACAACAACTATCTCAAGACATTTCTCCCCATTTCGGAAACCATACGGGAGGGAGATGCCGGATTCTACCGCACTGAAAAAACCTACAGCCGTCAGAAAACAGACAATTTTGCTCTGCAATTCAAGGGGCTGACCTGCTCCTCCTCCACGCTGAACCAGGATGTCATTGATCTGCTTGACACAATGGGCTGCGTATCCAAATCTCATTGGTCAAAGTATGTGGAAAGCAATCCCGTAACAGACTCGATTTTCGGTATCCGATATCTGGTCACGGAAAAGGACATGTCGGATGTGTACGGAGAACCTGTATACAAGAATGAGGTGTTCGAATACGACGAGGATTTCACACCCGTCAGCAATCCGGACGTGTATTGCAATCCCTATGCGCTGTCTCTTGTCTTCGGCGTTTCCGATGCCTATGAGCAGTTCCATGTTTTCACCGAAAACAGCAGCGGAAAGCAGGTTGACGTATACAACTCACCGATGGATCTCTACAACGAAATGATAACCGCCATGCTCGGTGAGGACGAACTGGTTGAGGTCTTCAAAAAAGCAACGCAGACAACGAAAACCGCCGAAGCGGAGACATCGAACTGCACATACGGAAACACGATCGATAACCACTATAAATGGACTGTGGACGACAAGAGCACCGAGTCTTCCATTACCCTGCACTATGAAGTCCCGACCGGAACAACTCTTTACCTGTATATTCCCAGCAGCTACCCGCGGGAGGTCAAGGTTTCTGTCAACGGAAGTTCCAAGGGCGGGTTTGACGGCAGCTCCGATTCCACTTACCGCCGCATCGCATCACTGGGGCAGGTTTCAAGCTCCGACCTCACGCTGAAGCTGACCATAAAGAACAGCTCCAACAATCTCTACATCCGGCAGAAGAACTCGGACGGCAAGGCATACGATTCCTACATCTACTACATTGACATGGGGGTGTTCGCAGATGCCATGACACGACTCCAGCAG
>CAVDLN010000033.1:0-16822 GCA_963609805.1 Erysipelotrichaceae bacterium
CCGTACTTCTTGCGCTCCTTCATACGAGGATCACGGGTCAGGAATCCGGCTGCCTTCAGGGCGGGACGGTACTCGGCATCGGCTGCGTTCAGCGCGCGGGCAACACCGTGACGGATGGCGCCTGCCTGTCCGCTGATTCCGCCGCCGGCAACGGTAGCTACGATATCAAACTTGCCGGTAGTGCCGGTAACGCCGAAGGGCTGGTTGACGATCAGCTTCAGGGTCTCAAGACCGAAATACTCATCGATGGAACGTCCGTTGATTGTAATCTCACCGTTTCCGGGGTACAGACGGACACGGGCAACGGACTTCTTGCGACGACCGGTACCATAGAAGTAGGGCTTTGCACTTGTATACATGAGTTTGTCCTTCCTTTCCTCTGATTACAGGTCGTAAACCTGGGGCTTCTGAGCCTCATGGTTGTGAGTAGCACCTGCGTACACCTTCAGACGGGTGAATGCCTTGCGGCCGATGACGGTATCGGGCAGCATTCCCTTGACGGCGATCTCCATTGCCTTTTCCGGCTTGGTTGCCATCAGGGTCTTGTACTGAACCTTCTTCATACCGCCGATATAGCCGGAATGATGGTAGTAGTACTTGTCGGTCATTTTCTTGCCGGTCAGAACGGCCTTGTCCGCGTTGACGATAATCACGAAATTACCGCAGTCAACGTGGGGGGTGAAAGTCGGGTCGGTCTTGCCGCGCAACAGGTCGGCGGCGGCAACGGCAGTCTTACCGAGCGGCTTTTCGGCAGCGTCGATGACATACCACTTGCGGACCACAGACTCTTTTTTCTGCATGAATGTGGACATTTTGTCTTCCTCCAACAATTATTTCGCGGGGGCAGGACGCCGGAAGGCACAACTTCCCCGCACAACGGTGACATTATACCATAAGATGCGACGCTTGTCAATCCCCTTTTCAAAATTATTTGAAATTTTTAATTTATAGGGCCGCAAGCTGTCGTTTTCTCCGTTTTTCACGCTTTTTCTGCTCGTCTCTGCCTTGCTGTTTCATTTTATATGTGCCGAGCCCGGGAAAAAGCGTGATACCCGGCTGCACACCTTCCCGCCTGCTGACGACGGAAAGTTCAGCACCCAGGAGAAACCAAAGAGAGGCTTGCTGCTACCGCAACAAGCCTCTCTGGAGCTGGTAATCAGATTCGAACTGATGACCTCGTCATTACCAATGACGTGCTCTACCAACTGAGCTATACCAGCATTCCCGCTGACTCGCACAGTATACCACACATCCGCGGTTTTGTCAACCCTTTTTCGAAATTTTTGAAAATTTGGCGTCGAATTTTTCTGCCGAATAAGCCGGCGGTTCTCTTGACAAGGCTTTTTCTCCGTGCTATAATACCGCCGATTTCCGATATCGGGAGGGGTGAATCAGCTGTATGTGTGCGAAAAAAGAGCAAGGAGGGCGTATGCCGCTCCTTCAGAGGCTTTCTCAGCCGGTCGATCTGACCGACGGAACGCCGTGGCGCGTCATTCTCCGCTATGCGGTTCCCATCATGATTTCCTATCTGCTTCAGCAGATATACGTACTGACCGATGCCGTCATCTGCGGACAGGTGCTGTCTGCGGAGGAGGTAGCCGGAGTCAATGATACCTACCCGCTGACCTTTATCTTCCTGCAGTTTGCCTTCGGCTGCACCGCCGGTTTTTCCGTACTGACGGCCGGATGTGTCGGCGCCGGCGACAGGCGGGGCGTGCGCCGCTCCTTTGCGGCACAGATATACCTGTCGTTCGGCATATCCGTTCTGCTGACCGTTCTGTCGGTAGCGCTCCTTCCGTGGATGCTGAAACTTATCAACGTCACACCGCTCAACAGAACCGTGTACGACGCGGCCTATGTCTACTGCCTTGTCATCTTTCTCGGCATCGCCGCCCAGATGGGGTATAATTTCATCTGCGGCATTCTGCGCGCGGTCGGAGACTCCGTTACGCCGCTTGTTTTCCTGATATTCTCGACCCTTTTGAATGTCGGACTTGATATTTTCTTTTTGGTTCCGCTGCATATGGGCCCGGCAGGCGCCGCTGTCGCGACCGTGCTGGCACAGCTGCTCAGCATGCTCGGCTGCTTTGCCTATACGCTGCTGCGCTACCCGGATCTGCGCCTCGGACGGGAGGATTGGCTGGCCGGGAGGACGGCTCTTTGGGCGCACCTGCGGCAGGGTGTTCCGCTCGGACTGCAGTTCTCTGTCCTTGCGGTCGGTGTTATTGTCATGCAGGGAGCGGTTGTCCGTTTTGATATAGGAGAGGGCGGACTTATGGTGGAAGGCACCCCGGCCCAAAACGGCTTCAGCGCGGCGAATAAGCTGATCAACGCGCTTATGTCCTTCTTTAACGGACTTGCGTCTGCCATTCTCGGCTTCAACGCGCAGAACTACGGGAAAAGCGATTACCGCCGTATCCGGAAGGGAACCGGGCAGGCGCTGATTATCATGCTGGTCATGTACGCTTTCTGCCTTGCCGCGGGTCTGCTCCTTTCGATTGACGGGGCATACCAGCATATTTTCATGAGTGAGGACAAGGTCACCGAGGCATCCGTCCGGTTCGGAAATACGTACCTGTATGTGGATTTCATACTCTATTTCATTCTCGGGTTTCTGATTGTCATACGCAGTGCCGTGCAGGGAATCACAAAGGTCGGTTACGTACTGGGAGCCGGCATAGCGGAGCTGGTGTCGCGGGTTTTTATATGTTCCTTTGTTCCTGCCTTTATAAACGGCGGCGCAACCGACGCGTCGGCATCCCTTGCCGCTTTTGCGGCCGTGTGCTTCGGGGATCCGGGCGCGTGGCTGCTGGCTTCGCTGGTTCTGCTGGTGCCGGCCGTAAAATATATCTTCCGTATGGAGTACAAGAATAATACCCGCCCCGGCCGCAAGCCGTAGCCGCTTCCGTATCTTCCGATTTTCAATACAGAAAACCCCGCCGCAGCACTGCGGCGGGGTTTCAATGCTTTTTTATGGATTGAAGGGCGGGGAGGTCACGCTTTCCGCTTGAGAGCCAGGGCGCACCACCCGTTGTCGGGCAGCCGTTCTGCGACCGTGTATCCGTTTCTGTCCGCGGCCTCTATGACATCGGCGCACCGTTCCTCCACAATCCCGGACAGCAGCAGGACGCCGTCCGGCGCAAGGTATGCCCCGACATCCGGCATCATGCGTATGAGAATATCCGCAACTATATTGGCGGTGATCAGGTCATACGGCCCGTCGCTGCCGTCAACCTGCTTCAGCAGATCGGAGCGGTCGCAGGAAATATTGGCAAGCCCGCTGTCACGGATGTTGTCCCGCGCCACGCGCACGGCAGTCGGATCGATATCATAGGCGCGGCAGAGGCCTGCGCCGAGTCTTGACGCGCAGATGGCCAGTATTCCCGTGCCTGTTCCGACATCCAGCATGCGGCAGCCGGGTTTTGTGTAGTCCTCGAGCAGACGGATCATCAGCCTTGTCGTTTCATGAGTTCCGGTTCCGAACGCCATGCCGGGATCCATGCGTACAACCAGCTCCCCATCCGACGGCCGATAGTTCTCCCATGCCGGGCAGATTACAATGCGGTTTCCGATCTTCAGCGGCTTGTAGTACTGCTTCCAGTTGTTGGCCCAGTCCTCTTCGTTTACACCGACCAGTTCCAGCTTCCCGTCCAGACCTTCGGCTGCCATGCGCTCACGCAGAAACGCCACATCGTCCGCATAGCTGCGGTCGGAGGGGACATATACCGAAACGGACGCTACCGTACGGTCGGCGTTCAGAATCTTTTCGTCAATCAGATCACCGTAGCAGGTGCGCAGATTGGTTTCAATGTCCGAGTAATCCTCGATCATCAGGTTGCTGCTGATCATACTCATCAGCGCAGTCAGGGTATCCAGCTGCTCCAGCGGCACGGTAACGCGGATCTGTGTCCACGCCTTGACATCGCCGTAGTCCTCGCATACATAGTCCGGGTCACGCTCCGGAATATTCGGTTCGTTCATCTGTACGGCTCCTTATGGTATTCCGGAAAATGCCTGATTATCCGGCACTCCGGTTATTTTTTGAAGAAACTGCGGAAACGGGATTTTTTGCTGTAGTTTTTCTCGCCGCAGGCGTCGGCAAAGGCGCGCATGGCCTGCTTCTGCTTTTCGTTCAGCCCGCAGGGAATTTCCACATTGACCGTGAAGGTCAGGTCGCCGCGCCGTCCGGGGTTGTTGACATACGGAACACCCTTCCCGCGTATGGTAAAGGATGTGCCGGACTGCGTCCCTTCCTTGATGGTGTACTTCTCGCTTCCCTCCAGAGTCGGGACATCGATTTCTGCGCCGAGCGTCGCATCGGCTACCGTCAGGGGAACGTCGCAGTACAGATTCACGCCGTCCCGGCGGAAAATGCTGTGCTGGCGTACGCTTACCTGGATGATCAGATCCCCGGCGGGCCCGCCGTTTTTGCCCTCGCATCCCTGTCCGCGCAGGGCGATACGTTCCCCGTCGTCAATGCCTGCCGGAATCGTAACGGTCAGGCTGCGGTTTTCCCGCTCCAGTCCGCTGCCACGGCATTTGGAGCAGGGAGTCTTGATATACCGGCCGGTTCCGCGGCATTTTTCGCAGGTGGTTTTGGATTGGAACGACATGCCGCCCATCCGCTGCACCACGACGCGCTGTCCGCTTCCGTGGCAGTCCGGACAGGTTTCGGCGGTTGTTCCCGCCTCCGCACCGGAGCCGCCGCAGGCGGGACATTTGTGCAGGCGCGGGTAGTTGACTTCTTTCTTACAGCCGGAAACCGCTTCCTCAAAGCTCAGCGTCAGGCGAACCTGTACATCCTCTCCGCGCTGGGGACCCGTGCGTCTGGATGTACCGCCGCCGAATGCCCCGCCGAAAATGCTTCCGAAAATATCTCCCAGGTCGCCGAAATCGGTGAAACCGCCGTATCCGCCGCCGGCACCTGCCGACTGGTCGAAGGCTGCCTTGCCGAACTGGTCATACTTGGCCTTCTTATCCGCATCGGACAGAACGGAGTATGCCTCATTGACTTCCTTGAAATGCTTCTCGGCATCCGCATCGCCCGGGTGCAGGTCCGGGTGATATTTTTTTGCAAGCTTGCGGTACGCGCTCTTGATCGTATCCGCATCGGCGCTTCTGTCTACGCCGAGTATCTCATAGTAATCTCTGTCTTCTGCCATATGATTTGTACCGTAGCCTCCGCACCGCAGACCGTGTCCGGACGGTACCGCGATCCGGCGGCGGGGCTTTTCTCTTTCTCAGTTCATATAATGGGTATGGGGCTGCCTGCCCCGCAGGCGGCCCCTATACCGCGCAATCCCGGCGGGGGCATTTACGGCCGCCGTCGGGGATTGCAGATTGCTTATTTCTTGTTGTTGTCCTCAAAGTTGGCGTCATAGTAGGTGCCGCCTTCACCGTTGGATCCGCTCTCGTAGTTGCCTCCGGCGGCTCCGTTCTGCGCGTCACCCTGCGGTGCGGACTGCTTGTAAACCTTCTCGGAGAGTTTGTAGAACTCCTTCTCCAGTGCCTCGGTGTCTGCCTTGATGGCTTCCGTGTCACCGCTGCCGACCGTTGTGCGCAGCTTTTCGATGGCTGCCTTGACGGCGCTCTTGTCGTCCTCGGTCAGTTTGTCGCCCAGATCGTTCAGCGTCTTCTCACTCTGGTTGATGATGGATTCGGCGCGGTTCTTGGTCTCGACGGCGTCCTTGGCCTTCTTGTCCTGCTCGGCGAACTTCTCGGCATCCTTGACGGCCTTGTCGATGTCCTCCTTGCTCATGTTGGTGGAGGAGGTAATGGTGATATGCTGCTCCTTGCCGGTGCCCTTGTCGGTTGCCGTTACATTGACGATACCGTTGGCATCGATGTCGAAGGTAACCTCAATCTGCGGAACGCCGCGGGGAGCGGGCATAATGCCGTCCAGATTGAACCGACCGAGCGTCGTGTTGTACTGTGCCATCTCACGCTCGCCCTGCAGAACATGAATTTCCACGCTGGTCTGTCCGTCTGCGGCGGTGGAGAACACCTGGCTCTTCTTGACAGGGATGGTCGTGTTGCGGTCGATGATGCGCGTAAACACGCCGCCCATGGTTTCGATGCCCAGAGACAGAGGCGTTACATCCAGAAGCAGCAGATCCTTGACCTCGCCGGCCAGTACGCCGCCCTGAATAGCGGCACCGATTGCCACGCACTCATCCGGGTTGATGCCCTTGAAGGGATCCTTGCCGAGGAACTTCTTGACTGCCTCCTGTACGGCGGGAATACGGGTCGAACCGCCGACCAGCAGAATCTTGTCAATCTGACCGACAGTCAGTCCGGCATCCTTCAGAACCTGACGGGTCGGACCCATGGTAGCTTCAACCAGGTCAGCCGTGATGCGGTCGAATTCGGCACGGGTCAGCGTAGCCTCAAAGTGCAGCGGGCCGTTGGCCGTTGCGGTGATGAAGGGCAGGTTGATCTCGGTCTGGTTCATGCCGGACAGCTCGATCTTTGCCTTCTCGGCAGCGTCCTTCAGTCTCTGCAGAACCATCTTGTCGTTCCGCAGGTCAATGCCGTTCTCCTTCTGGAACTTGTCCGCCATCCAGTTGATTATGCGCTGATCGAAGTCATCGCCGCCCAGATGGTTGTTGCCGGCGGTTGCCAGCACCTCGAAGACACCGTCCGAGATCTCCAGCAGTGATACATCGAAGGTACCGCCGCCCAGGTCGAAGACCATGATCTTCTGGTTCTCTTCCTTATCCATTCCGTATGCCAGTGCGGCAGCCGTGGGCTCGTTGATGATACGCAGAACATCAAGTCCCGCAATCTTGCCGGCGTCCTTGGTTGCCTGACGCTGAGCGTCCGTGAAGTAGGCGGGCACGGTGATGACGGCCTGCGTCACGGGCGTGCCCAGATAAGCCTCCGCATCCGCCTTCATCTTCTGCAGAATCATTGCGGAGATCTCCTGCGGCGTGTAGCTTTTTCCGTCAATAGTCACCTTGTAGTCACTGCCCATCTTACGCTTGATGGAGCTGATGGTGCGGTCGGGGTTGGTGATAGCCTGACGCTTTGCGACCTGACCGACCATACGCTCGCCGGTCTTGGAGAAAGCAACCACGGACGGAGTAGTCCGCGCGCCTTCGGGGTTGGGAATCACAACGGGCTCGGAGCCCTCATAGATTGCTACGCAGGAATTGGTAGTACCCAAATCAATACCGATAATTTTTGCCATAATATTCATCCTCCCAAAAGATGTGAAGTTATCTTTTTATTTGACTTTTGCCGTTTCCGTATCCGACAGAATCCGGCGTTCTGTGCGGCTCAGTTGGCCACCCGCACCATGGCGAAGCGGATCACCTTGTCGCCCTTTTTGTACCCTTTTTGATAGACATCGACAATTTCGCCTTCCCCTCGCGTGCTGTCCTCAATGTGCATGACGGCATTGTGAAGGTTCGGATCGAATTTCTCCGTTTCCACCTCCGTGACGTCCAGCTTGCGCAGGGCCTCTGCGGCGGTTTTAAGCGTCATCCGGACGCCTTTTGCAACCGGGTCATCCTGCCTGTCCGGCGGGATATCCGCCACGGCGCGCTCCAGCGTGTCCACGATAGGCAGCAGCTCCTTGACCGCGTCCGCGCAGGCATCTGTGTAAATGCTTTCCTTTTCCTTTGCGGTGCGGCGCCGATAGTTGTCGTACTCCGCCAGCATCCTCAGGTATTTATCCCGCTCGGCCGCCAGCTCGCTTTTGGCCTGCTCCAGCTTTTTGCCGGCTTCCGCCAGCTCCGCTTCGGCACGCTTCAGACGCCTTCGCTCGGACCCCCGCAGCTTGCCGTCGCTGTCCTCCGTGACGTCCGTATCGGTGTCTCCGTCGGTCGTTCCCGCTGCCTCGGCATCCGCCGCGGCGGCGGAATCGGCTTCGGCGGCAGCCTGTTCGGGTTGTTCCTGTACCTTGTCCGTACAGGAAGTATTCATCTCATCTGCCATTCTGCTCTGACCTCCTTTGGCTATGTCTGCTCCCTGCCGCCGGCGGAATTACCGCCGGTATCCGGCCCGGGAAGTTTTTTTTCATCATTACCGTTCAGCAGGCTGGATATGTTATCCGATATGCCCTGCAGCGTTGCCAGCACGCGGGCGTAATCCATTCTGGCGGGTCCCAGAACGCCGACCGTTCCGAGGTTCTTCCCGTCTTTGACTATGGGAATGTATACCAGCGCTGAATTGTCCATCACGCGAACCGTGCTTTCGGATCCTATGACCACATTGACGCCCTTCTCGTGCGGGTCGGAAACCATGTTCACGATTTCCTCCGGCTTTTCAATGACGCCAAGCACTTCCTTCATCTTGTCGGGGTTGCTGAATTCCGGGTACTGGAGCAGACGGTCAACGCCGCTGACCCGGAATCTTGCCTCGTCCAGCTCGCCCATGACCTCGTACATCGCCTTGACGGAGGGGGAAACCAGTTCCGACCAGCTGCCCATCGCTTTTTCAAGCTCCATCATGACCGGCAGGGTAATCTGACCGGCAGTCAGCCCCTGCAGGTGCTCATTCAGCGCCGCGGCCAGCTGATCCGTCACGGTCTGTGACAGAGGATGCTGCCCGTCTGTACGGAGAGTCCGCGTTTTCACCTGCCCGCCGGATACAACCATCACAAGAATGAAGGTCTTCCCGTCAAGGAAAACGGCGTCGAAGCGGTGCACGCTTACGGACGAGGTTCCCGGCTTCACGGCGAATCCGGTATAGTTGGTCAGACTGGACGCCACGCGGGAGGCGGTCAGCAGGATCTGATCCAGCTCTGCCATTTTGGATTGCAGCAGCTGGTTGATCTGTCCGATCTCACGCGCCGTCATGGCGTAATGCTCAATCAGGGAATCTACATAAAAGCGGTATCCGCGCTCACTGGGAACACGGCCTGCGGATGCGTGAGGCTGCTCGAGGTATCCCAGCGCCTCCAGCTCCGCCATTTCGTTGCGGATGGTGGCAGACGAGCAGGCGATCTGCTTACTTTCCACCAGGTATTTGGAACCTACCGGTTCTCCGCCTGCGATGTGGGCCTCAATGATTGCTTTCAGAATGAGTTTCTTTCGTTCACTCAGCTCTTCCGGCGCTTTCTCTGCGTCCGACATCGTCTCACCTCCGCTTCCGCTGCCGATCTCCGGCAGTTGCCTGCATCGGTTAGCACTCAACATCCTCAAGTGCTAACCGATGCCAATAATGTACCACTTTCCGAACAATTTGTCAAGCCCTTTTTCAAAAAAACAGGCTCTTAAATTGTTAATATTTTGTGAACACGCGTGTTCTGCCCGGGGCGGTCGGCAGTTGAGGGTGTGCGTGTGCTAAGAATGTTTCTGAACGGCAGGCTGACGGACGGTGGCTGAACATCTGCCGTTTTGTCCGTCTGCCGCGGACTGCGGTGCTGCATTTTCTTTCATTATTATGCGGGCATTATGCGGGTCTGACAAGGCTGCAAAACCGTCGGTTCCGGCACGGCACGGACCGGTTTTACCGCCGCAGGTGCTAAACTGCACAACAAAAGGCGCATATAGACGGCAAAATACAGGAAAGGTCACGATTTTTTCTTTTTTACACGGCACATATTGCATTTTTATTCCGGTTGTGCTACAATATATTCATTATTTTTGAATAAAATGCAGAATGCAGGGAGAAATATGCAATGAAGCATGTATTCATAGACGGCAGCTCAGGCACGACCGGACTGCGTCTGGCGGAACGTCTGGCCGGGAGACCCGATATATCGCTCATCAAGCTGCCAGAGGAGGAGCGCAAGGATCCCGTCCGGCGCGCGGAGGCCATGGCGGCGGCGGACGCGGTGTTCCTGTGCCTGCCCGATGCGGCGGCGCGGGAGGCGGCTGCCATGCTGGGGGACAGCAATGTGCTTGTACTGGATACCTCCACGGCACACCGTACGGCGCCCGGCTGGGTATACGGATTCCCGGAGCTGTCGCCGGAACAGGAAGCGGCGGTACGTACGGCGAAGCGCATTGCGGTGCCCGGATGCCATGCCAGCGGGTTTATCGCACTGGTGGCGCCGCTGGTACGGGCGGGGATTCTGCCGCCGACGGCAAGGCTCTGCTGCCACTCCCTGACCGGTTACAGCGGCGGCGGGAAAAAAATGATAGCGGCTTACCGCGACACGGATCGTTCGCCGCTTTTGGATGCGCCGCGGCAGTACGGTCTGCTGCAGAACCACAAGCATCTGCCCGAGATGCAGCGCATGACGGGACTGACTTCCATGCCCGCGTTCTGTCCCATTGTGGGGGATTTTTATTCAGGCATGGAGGTGACGGTTCCCCTGTTTGCGGATCAGCTGGCACCCGGTACGACGGTCGAGTGTATCCGCGAGGTATACCGCGCGACCTATGACGGCTATCCGAAGGATTCCCTTGTTTCCTGCCGGGATCTGTCCGAGGAGGGATTCCTGTCTGCCGCCGCACTGTCCGGCAGGGACGATATGGCGGTGTGGGCCTACGGGGAAGGAGACAGGATTCTCCTTTGCGCCGTCTACGACAATCTGGGCAAGGGAGCGTCCGGAGCGGCGTTGGAGTGCTTTAACCTGGCCATGGGCGAGGATCGCCTGAACGGGCTTGAATTGAATTGACGCAACAGAGATGCGATATACGGTACGAAAGGACAACAGATGATGGAAAACAGCATTCAGACTATTTCCGGCGGCGTTTGCGCCCCGGCAGGCTTTACGGCGTCCGGTATACACTGCGGTATCAGGAAAAATCGGAGCAAGCGGGATATTGCCCTGATATACAGCGCCGTTCCCGCGCATGCTGCGGCGGTTTACACAACCAATCTGGTTAAGGGCGCACCGCTGACCGTGACGAAAAAGCATATAGAGGACGGTATCGCGCAGGCCGTTATCTGCAACAGCGGAAACGCCAATACATGCAATGCCAACGGTATTGAGATTGCGGAGCAGACCTGCGCACTGCTCGGCAGCGCACTGGGCATTCCGGCGGAGAATGTGGTCGTGGCATCGACCGGCGTTATCGGTCAGCCGCTTGACATTACACCCATTCAAAACGGCATCCCCGCTCTGGTTGCGGGGCTGGGCAATTGCTCGGACGCGGCGGCCGAGGGCATCATGACAACAGACACGAAGAAAAAGGAAATTGCGGTAAGTTTCACCGCGGGCGGAAAGACCTGCCGGCTGGGCGGCATTGCCAAGGGATCCGGCATGATTCACCCGAATATGGCTACCATGCTGGTGTTCATGACCACCGACTGCGCCATCAGCGCCGACATGCTGCATAAGGCACTGTCAACGGACGTGGCGGACACATTCAATATGGTAAGCGTGGACGGGGATACATCGACAAACGATATGGTAAGCATTCTTGCCAACGGACTGGCCGGAAACCCGGAGATTACGGAGGACGGCGAGGATTTTGCCGCCTTCTGCCGCGCGCTGAATACCGTGACCGTATGGCTCTGCCGCCGCATTGCTGGCGACGGGGAGGGAGCAACACGTCTGCTGCAGTGCAGCGTCAGCGGTGCGTCCGACCATGCAACGGCACGGATTATCGCCAAGAGCGTGATTTGCTCCTCTTTGGTAAAGGCAGCCATGTTCGGCGCGGATGCCAACTGGGGGCGTGTGCTGTGCGCCATCGGGTACAGCGGAACCGCTGTGGATGTAAACAAGGTTGGTGTTGATTTTTCGTCGGCCAAGGGTACCGTTGCCGTGTGCCGCAACGGTGCGGGGGTGGAATTCTCCGAGGAGCAGGCCAAGATTATTCTGTCCGAGCCGGAGGTCGATATTCTGGTCAACCTGAATGCCGGAACGGACAGCGCGGTCGCGTGGGGCTGCGACCTGACCTATGACTACGTAAAGATAAACGGCGACTACCGCACCTGACGGAGGAATAAAGCAATGGATGAGCAGATAAACGAAACGGCGTCGCTTGACAACGCACTGCGTGCCGGGGTGCTGGTGCAGGCACTTCCGTACATACAGGAATACAACGGCAAGGTTGTGGTGGTTAAATACGGCGGGAATGCCATGATCAACGAGGAGCTGAAGGATTCGGTCATGCGTGACCTGATTCTTCTGTCACTTATCGGCGTGCGCGTGGTGCTGGTGCACGGCGGCGGGCCGGAAATCACCGAGCAGCTGAACAAAATAGGCAAGGAGAGCCATTTCGTCGGCGGGCTGCGTGTCACCGACCGCGAAACCGCCGAGGTAGCGCAGATGGTGCTGGCAGGCAAGGTAAACAAGTCGCTGGTGAACCTGATCGGGGTCAAGGGCGGACGCGCCATCGGACTTTGCGGACTTGACGGCGGCATGATCAAGGCGCAGATGCGGGATCCGGCGCTGGGATATGTGGGCGATATCACGGGGGTGGACGTCCGGCCGATTCTGGATGTGCTGGACCGTGGGTATATCCCCGTCGTGGCAACGCTCGGCTGCGATGCGGCAGGCAATGTGTACAATATCAATGCCGATACCGCCGCCGCGCGCATTGCGGGTGAGCTGCACGCGGAGAGCCTTATATCCATGACCGATATTGCGGGCATTCTGCGCGACAGAAACGACCCCTCCACGCTGATTCCGGTAATCAGGACGGAGGAGGCACCGGAACTTATCCGGAACGGCGTGATCGGCGGCGGCATGATACCCAAGGCGGAGTGCTGCATCAACGCCATTGCGTGGGGCGTGCGACGCGTGTTCATTATCGACGGGCGCATTCCGCATGCCATACTGATTGAGATGCTCACGGACGAGGGCATAGGCACCATGTTTACAAAGTAATCGCGAAAAGGAGAGATAACGATGGATACGGATATTCAGGCAATTGACAGAACCTATGTGGCGAATACCTACAGCCGTTTCCCGCTGACCGTTGTGCGGGGAAAGGGCTCTACTGTCTGGGATGAGGCGGGGCGCGCCTACATTGATCTGTCCACCGGAATTGCCGTCAACACCTTCGGCGTGGCGGATGACGCATGGCTGGCGGCCGTGACCGCGCAGCTGTCAACTCTGCCGCACATGTCCAATCTGTATTATACCGCTCCCTGCGCGACGCTTGCCAAGATGCTGTGCGAGAGAACGGGCATGAGCCGTGTGTTTTTCTCCAATTCGGGCGCCGAGGCAAACGAGTGTGCCATCAAGGTGGCGCGCCGGTATGCGGAGGAGCGGCGGGGAAAGAACGCGTACACCATCGTGACGCTGGTCAACAGCTTCCACGGCAGAACGATTACGACACTGGCGGCAACCGGACAGGATGTCTTCCACAAGGATTTCACTCCCCTGACGGAGGGCTTTGTCCATGTCCGTGCCGGGGATCTTGCCGGGCTGGAGCAGGCATTGACCGAATACGACTGCGCTGCGCTGATGATGGAGCCGGTGCAGGGCGAGGGCGGCGTTGTGCCGTTGGACGCCGAGTTTGTCCGCGGCGCGGCAGAGCTGTGCGAGAAGCACGGAACGCTGCTGATTTTCGATGAGGTGCAGACCGGAAACGGACGCAGCGGCAGCCTGTACGCCTACATGCAGTACGGCGTAAAGCCGGACATCGTGACTACCGCCAAGGGTCTGGCGGGCGGACTGCCGCTGGGAGCCACCCTGCTGGGGGAGCGGGTGCGCGATGTGCTGACACCGGGCAGTCACGGTTCCACCTTCGGCGGAAACCCCGCCGCCTGCGCAGGGGCTATCAGCATACTGTCGCGGCTGGACGAGAACATGCTCGCGGGTGTGCGCGAACGCTCCGCATATATCCGCTCCCGGCTGAACGGCGCGCCCGGCGTGCTGGAGGTCAGCGGAATGGGGCTGATGCTCGGCATTCGGACGCAGCGCAGCGCCGGCGACATTATACTTGACTGCATGGCGCGCGGGGTGCTTGTTATCCGCGCCAAGGAGCGCATACGGCTTCTGCCTGCCCTGAATATTCCGATGGATCAGCTGGCAGCCGCCATGGATGTGCTGTGCGAGGTATGCGCCGTCGGAGCAGAGAAAAAAGGAGAATGATGCAATGGGAAATCTGAAGGGACGCGATTTTCTCAAGCTGCTTGATTTTAAGCCGGAGGAGATAGGGGAACTGCTGGATCTGGCCGCCGATCTGAAGGCGAAAAAAAAGGCCGGCGTGGCGCACCGTCTCTGCGAGGGAAAGCAGATTGCGCTCCTTTGAGGTAGCCGCGCACGATCTCGGTATGAACTGCACGTATCTTGACCCGTCGGGATCTCAGATCGGGAAAAAGGAATCCATTGCGGACACGGCACGGGTGCTGTCCGGCATGTTTGACGGCATTGAGTACAGGGGCTACGGTCAGGCGTTGGTGGAGGAGCTGGCGTCCTATGCATCGGTTCCCGTCTGGAACGGACTTACGGATGAATTTCATCCGACGCAGATCCTGGCGGATTTTCTGACCATTCGCGAGGTGTGCGGTACACTGGCCGGACGCAAACTGGTATACATGGGGGATGCCCGCTTCAATATGGGCAATTCCCTGATGGTAGGCTGTGCCAAGATGGGAATGCATTTTGTCGCCTGCGCACCGGAGGCATATTTCCCCGCGCCGGAGCTGGTGGAAACCTGCCGTGCCATTGCCGCTGAAACAGGGGGGACGATTGAGCTTATCTCCGACCCGTATGCCGCCGTGCCGGGCGCCGATGTGATTTATACGGATGTATGGGTTTCTATGGGCGAACCCGTTTCCGTCTGGGATGAGCGGGTCGCCGCGCTGGCACCGTATCAGGTCAACCGCGCGCTGATGGATGCGGCGGGAGAGCAGGCGTACTTCATGCATTGTCTGCCCGCGTACCACGATAAGAAGACGGCAGTCGGCCGGGAGATGTGCGGCCGTTTCGGCAGGGATGCCATGGAAGTGACCGACGAGGTGTTCGAGTCCGCGCACTCCCTGGTGTTCCGTGAGGCGGAAAACCGGATGCACACCATAAAAGCCGTACTGGCGGCAACACTGGCGTAAGAGCTTAAGGCATCATCGCGCAACCCGCGCATGGCGCACTTGCTTGTATCTTTTCCGTCATACTTCACAAACATTCTTGGCAGCAGCTCTGCTACAGCCTGCGAATTTTTGTATTGTCTGACGAAAAATCTGACTGCGCAATTGCACCATCGGAATTACGCGGTGATGCCTTAAGAGCCGAAACATGCATACCGAAAAAGAGCTGCTTGCCGGACAATTCCGGAAAGCAGCTCTTTTTTGGTGCGAAAATGCATTTGCGGTGCGGAGAGAGGACGCGTCAGACCATCTGCTCCGGGTGAAATACGCGGTCAAATTCTTCCGCCGTCATGTATCCCAGCGAGAGGCAGGCTTCCCGCAGCGTAACCGAATCCCGGTGCGCAAGCTTGGCGACGCGCGCCGCATTTTCATAGCCGATATAGGGCGTCAGGGCCGTAACGGTCATGAGAGAGGCGTGCAGATTACGTTCCATTTTTTCCCGGTTGGCAGTCAGTCCCGCAAGACAGTGAATCCGGAACGAGTCCATGGCAGCCGTCATCAGGCGGGTCGAGCGCAGGAAGGCGTCGATGCAGACGGGCATGAAAACATTGAGCTGGAAATTGCCCTGCGAGGCCGCCAGCCCGACCGCGACGTCATTCGCCATGACCTGCACGGCAACCATGGTTACCGCCTCGCATTGCGTGGGATTTACCTTTCCGGGCATGATGGAGGATCCCGGCTCATTCTCCGGAATGTGTATTTCGCCCAATCCGCAGCGGGGGCCGCTTGCAAGCCAGCGCACGTCGTTGGCGATTTTCATAAGATCTGCCGCCAGTGCCTTCAGTGCGCCGTGCGCGAAGACCAGCTCGTCCTTGGATGTCAGCGCGTGGAACTTGTTCGGGTCCGCGGTGAACCGTTCGCCGGTCAGTTCGGAAAGAATTTCCGCCGCACGGCGGTCAAATCCTGCCGGCGCATTCAGCCCGGTGCCGACTGCCGTTCCGCCCAGTGCCAGATGCGTCAGCCCTTCCGCGGCAGTCAGAACCTGCTGCCTGTCGGTTTCCAGCATGCTGCGCCAGCCGGATATCTCCTGTGAGAAGGCGATGGGAGTGGCATCCTGCAGGTGTGTGCGTCCGGTTTTGACGATGCCCCTGTTGTCCTCCTCCAGCCGGGCAAACTCGGCGATCATTCCGTCCAGCGCGGGAATCAGACAGTGCAGAACGGACAGACGCGCCGCGATGTGCATGGCGGTCGGGAATGTGTCGTTGGAGGACTGCGACATATTCACGTCATCGTTCGGATGGCAGAGCCGTTTTCCGGCGAGCTCGTTGGCGCGCGCGCTGATGACCTCGTTTGCGTTCATGTTGGTCTGCGTACCGCTGCCTGTCTGGAATACGACAAGAGGGAAATGCTCGTCCAAGGAGCCGCTTGCGACCTCATCGCAGGCACGGATGATAACCGTCAGCTTTTCCTCGGTCATGCGGGACGGGCAGAGCTCCCGGTTTGCCAGCGCGGCGGCTTTTTTGAGCAGACCGAAGGCGTGAATGATTTCAACGGGCATCCGCTCGCCGATGCGGAAATTTTCCAGGCTGCGCTGTGTCTGCGCTCCCCAGTAGCGGTCGGCGGGGACCTGAATCTCGCCCATGGAATCATGTTCTGTGCGTGTCTGTGTCATGCCGCGTCATCCTTCCTTCTTTGCAAGCACTTGCTCGATTTCGCATATGAAGAAACGGTGGAAATCCTTGCGGGGATAATTGCGGAAGAGATCCGGGTCCAGAAAATTGCCCTCCCGCAGGTCATCCTCGTACAGCTTGCGCCCTACTACGACCAGCGAGGCCTCGGCAGGGTAGGGAACCGGCGTATCTCCGGCTGTGTATGCGGCGGTCAGCCCGGCAGCGGCAAATTTGTCGCCGTCACGCCCGCTGTTGGCACCGCAGTACTGCAGGGC
>CAVDLN010000034.1:0-15914 GCA_963609805.1 Erysipelotrichaceae bacterium
CATACGCGGAGCCGTCCCAGGACACATCCAGCGTGTAAATCTCGCGGCCCTGCTCGTCCACCTCAAGGGTGGCCTCCTGGCTGCCCGTGTGCGTGAATGCGGAGCCGTTGCCCTCGGTATCCATCTCGTTGCTCCAGAAGGACTCAACCGTCGTAGAGCCGTTGCCGGAACCGCGGTTCAGGGTAACCACACCGGAGCCCCAGCCGTTCGTGCCGTTTCCGGGAGTCAGGTTGGAGGTGGAGCCGATGGCGATGGAAATCCACTCGTCCGCGTTGCCGCTGTCGCCCTTGTAGGAGAAGTCGTCAATACGGAACTTCATGGAGAAGCCTTCCTTCATGTTGTAGGTCTCCTTGGAGACGACGGCATAGAAGGGGCCCATGTTGGTATAGTCCGCAGCGGTGGTGTGGAAGCCCTCGGAGTCATAGTAGAATCCTGCGGCGGGGCAGTAGTTGTCGGGGTCATCGTAGTCGTTGGGGCTGCGGCGGACATTCCAGTCGCCCTCGCCGGCAGCGGATGTTGTCAGGGTCACTGCGGGGATCATGGCAAGAACCATAACGGCGCAGAGAACCAGAGCAAGCAGTTTTTTCATAAGAAATGCTCCTTTCAAAAATGAACCTGTTGGCGGCATGCGTCCTTCGCATACCGAATCGTCTTGATTGTATCACATCGGAACGGAGAAGTAAAGTGACAAATTTAACTAAATTTAGGTGTTTTTTTTGAGCAGTCTGTCATTGAAGCGTCTCGTAGTAGTAAACGGGCAGGGCGCTCCAGCCGTGGCACAGCGACCCTGCGTCGCCGAAATCGTCCGCCCCGTGGATGGTTTCCCAGAAGGAGGTAGCCCCCTCCCGCAGCATGTAGAGGTAGTCGCGGTCAAGCTCCGCCAGAATAAGCGGGGCGTACTTTTCCCTGTTGAAGGCCAGCAGGGCATCGAAGCGGAACGCATTCATGCTCAGCGTGTTCGGATAGACGCAAAGTCCCGTGTCGGCAGGGCCGTTTTTCTCCATCACGCGCAGCATGACGGAGGTATCCAGTCCGTCGGCGGCACCGCACAAAAGGCAGAGCGACTGAGTCAGTACGGCATACTCGCCCCTGTGCACGCAGTCAAAGCTTTCGAACAGCCGCGTTTCCGGATTGAAAAACTCCTTCGCGATCGCCGCATTCAGCGATGCGGAAACGCCGCGGTAATGCGCCGCCCTGTCCTGCTTCCCCAGTGCCTCGCAGATATTGGCAAGCGCCCGGAGAGCAAGGGAAAGGAAGGCATTGAGAGGCGCCTCCAGCCGCCGCGCGGTTTCCCCGAAGCCGCCGGACATGGTCGGCGTCCATTCGTAGAAATTCCAGTAATCGCGGCTGCCCTCGAACTCGCCGTAGAAATTGTCAATCACGCCGCTCTCCTGACGCTTGCGCAGGAAAACCTCCATAAGATTTTCCAGCATGGGCAGTTTCTCCTCCGCCAGAGAAGTATCCCCGCTGTGGCGGATATACTCGTCCATCTGAATAAAGAACATGCAGGAGAAGGACGGAATCGGAAAATCCATGCTTGCGGGGTAGCAGAGCATCAGCAGTCCGTCCCGCCGGACGCCGTGCGTAATCAGCTCCAGCGCCGCCCGCGCCGCCTGTGTCTCGCCGAAGGCGTAGTAGCCGCAGAGCATCTGGTTGCGGGAATCCATGGTATAGAGTGCCTGCTCGCGCCACGGGCAGTCCTCGTAATGCTCATGCAGGCACTGCGCAAGCGTATTCTGACAGACCCTGTAAACGGTCTCGCGCAGAAGGTTTCCGCAGCGGTATTGCTTTGCCAGCAAAGGATATACCGTCCGGCGCAGGCCCGCGTAACGCACCGTTGCCTCGTCGGTATGCAGGAAAAACTGCAGATAGCGGCAGCCGAAGCGGCGGAAGGTATGCAGGTAGGTGTTGCGCCCCGCCCGCAGTCCGATATCGCACCAGAATCCGCGGATGGCGGTGCGCAGTCTGCCGTCCTTGAGATGCTCGCCGAAGCCGACATCCATGCGGCAGGCGGCGGGGACCTCTATGTCGAAATCAAGGAATCCCGCCGACTCCTCGCCGAGATCCACCGTAAAGTATATGCCGTCGAAAAAGTCCTTGTCGCCGGTCATTTTCAGCACGGCGGGCGCGGAGAAGTCAAGCGGACCCATCTCGCAGGGATTGCGGTAGGTCAGAGCGGCCGCCTGCATCCGTGTGCCGGGGTTTCCGTCCCCGCTCATATACCGGAACTGCCCTGCCAGCGCGACGCGGGACGGCATCCGCGGCTCCAGTATCAGCTTTTTGTTGGGGCGCGGATGGAAATCCGTCGATATCCCCTCCGCGGCACGGGAAGGGGCAAATCCCTCACCGCCCGCCGTGCGGAACCCGTCGTCCCCGCACATATCGTAGTGGTAAGTCGGGCCCAGCTGGCCGGAAATCAAATCTCCCCTGCCCGATGCGTAATCACGGGACAGGCGGGACAGCGTGTCGGCGCCGGAGGCGGCAAGGATTTTTCCGTCCGCATCGGCAAGCTCGAAAATCAGCCCCGCCTTGCCGACGGCGTACGTCTGGCTGGCGATACCGTAGTACCAGACCGTGATCACCATGCGGTTTTCGCCCGGGTGCGTGCAGTCGGTCACATCCACCTCGTCATACACCTTGTAATCGGGATAGTCGGCGTACTGTCCGAAGGCGGCCAGCTTTCCGTTTATCCACACGGTATAATTGGAATCG
This sequence comes from Erysipelotrichaceae bacterium, assembly GCA_963609805.1. Classification (GTDB taxonomy): domain Bacteria; phylum Bacillota; class Clostridia; order Oscillospirales; family CAG-272; genus CAMEON01. The sequence continues at coordinate 2,713 of CAVDLN010000034.1, forward strand.
GCGGAGATCCGCAGGCGGCAGGCAGTGCCTTCCCCCGCGTGAAAAGTCGTAAGAAAATCGCAGAATTCATCCCGTCCGGCAGGCGCATCGCGCCATATCCAGACTGCTTTTTCAAATGCTTGCGGCATTGGAAGATACCTCTCTTAGTTAATTTTTCCCGTATCCGTATCTTTATGATACCCTATTTCGGCAAAAATGTCAAGACAAAACGGCAAACAGGCAAAGACGAATATTTTGCCTTTTCCCCCGTCTGTCCGCAGCGGCCGACTTTTTCAATCGCGCGTTTTATTTGGCACATTTTGCGAAACGGAAGGTTTATTTTTCAACCAGCTGTTTATAGTGCTTTCCCTGCCAGCTGTCGGCGGCATACAGCGCCTTATCGATATCGTTCAAAACCGTGGTTTTCCGCCGGCTCCACGCAGGTGCCAGAAGATCCTCCGCCATACCGTCCCCGGTCAGTCTGCCGATAACGGTCTGCGGCGGCAGCAGCTCCAGCGCGCGCACCACCGTCCGGATATACGCCTCCCGCTCCATCGGGATGTACTCCCCCTGCCTGTACATCTCCCCCAGCACGGTTCCGCGCAGGACGTGCAGAAGGTGTATTTTAACCTGATCGGGCTGCAGCGCCGCCACCGCCCGCACCGTATCCAGCATAGCGTCCTCGTCCTCCCCCGGCAGTCCGAAAATCAGATGGACGCAGATCAGGACGCGCGCCGACGCGCGCCGCAGCCTTGTGTACCCGGCGGTAAAATCCGCAAAGGTATGCCCCCGGTTGATCAGCGCCGCCGTCCCGTCATGCGCGGTCTGCAGGCCAAGCTCCACCGTGAGAACCGTGCGCTCCGCCAGCTCGGCCAGGTAGGCCGTCACCTCCTCCGGCAGGCAGTCGGCACGGGTGGCTATATTCAGCCCGACCGCGTCCGGAAACGTCAGCACCTCATCAAACATGTACCGCAGGACAGGCAGCGGCGCGTATGTGTTGGTGTGCGCCTGAAAGTACGGAATGCATGCGCATCCGTGCCACTTGGCATCCAGCGCGCGGCGTGTGATGTCATACTGCTCCCGCAGTGGGATATCCGCCGTCTGCGCGCAGTCGCCGCTGCCGCGGCCGGAACAGTAAATACATCCGCCCGTACCGCAGCGTCCGTCGATATTCGGGCAGGTAAGGCCGGCGTCCAGCGGTATCTTCGCGCACTTTCTGCCGAAGGTGCGCCGCAGCCAGTAGTCATAGGTAAAGTAGCGCTTGTTGCTGTCGGAGTACGGATACGGGTTGGTGTCTGCCTGACGGCTGTGCATATGTTTTCCTCCGCCGCTGCTGCGGCAACAGATGTGTTATTGCGGTTATTGTAACACGAACCGCGGCGCTTGTAAAGGGACATGCGGATAATTCCCCGCCCGCCGCCGCGGCGGACTGCCACCCTTGACAAAACAGGGAGGAGATGATATAATGAAGCATCTTCGGATACAGAGGAGGAGGGATCGCGATGGATGTTCTGCAGGAAATCGCCCGTCTGCGGACAGGGGAAAAACTTCAGGCAATCTTCTTCATGGCTGCGTTCGTTTTTATGGTTTTCTCCGGCGTCGGATGGGTGCTGGAGCTGTTTTTCCGCCGCTTTGTATCCGCCAAAAAATGGGTCAACCCCGGCTTTCTCAAGGGTCCCTGCCTGCCTATCTACGGCACCGGCGTGGTAGTCATGACCGCCTATGTCCTGCTCATGTCCTCGTTTGAGGACGCCTTCCCCCGGCGCTGGATGTTCGACGCGGCCGTCATTGTGGGAAGCGGCGTGCTCATGACGCTGATCGAGCTGATCGGCGGGCTGATTTTTATAGAAGGCATGCATGTCCGTCTGTGGGACTACAGTGACTCCCCCGGAAATTTCCGCGGCATCATCTGCCCCCTCTTCTCGCTCATCTGGACTGCGGCCGGTGCGGCATTCTACTATCTGCTGTTCGAGCCCATTGTGCTTATGGCGACGCGGTTCATCATGCTGGATTGGTTTGCGCTGGCGGTTTTTCTCATGGGGATGTACTACGGTGTGTTTGTCATCGATTTCTGTATTTCCGTCCAGCTGCTGAAGAAAATCAAGGCAGCCGCCGAGGAAAGTCAGCTTGTCCTGAAATGGGAAAGCCTCAAACTGCATGTGCAGGAGGAGATGCGCAGCAAGCATCTGAAGCCACGCTTCCTCGCCCCGTTTCAGTCCGGTACTCCTCTGCGGGAGAACATCCGCACCTATGTGCGGGAGCAAGGTGAAAAACTGGAAAGGCTAAGGAAAAAGTAGTATGCTTGCATTCCTTAAGCGGCAGCCTCCCGTGCGCATTATCGCCATGGGTTTTGCGCTGGTAATTCTGCTCGGCTCCGGGCTGCTCATGCTTCCCTGCAGCATCCGGGAGGGCGTAGCCCTCCGGTACATCGATGCGCTTTACACATCCACCAGTGCGGTCTGCGTCACGGGACTGATCGCCGCCGATGCGGGCGACACCTTCACGCTGTTCGGACAAGCCGTAATACTGCTGCTGATACAGGTCGGCGGACTCGGGGTAACCTCCATAGGCGCCGGCGTCATCCTGCTCATGGGACGCAAAATGAATCTGCGCGGGCTCAATCTCGTGCAGGAGGCAGGCAATCTCGAATCCGGACACGGCATTGTCCGCTTTGTGCGCAGCGTGTTTCAGACGACGCTCGTCATAGAGCTCTGCGGCGCGGCGCTGAGTTTTATCACATTCGTACAGCATTACTCCGTTCCGCGCGCCGTCTGGCTAAGTCTGTTCCATGCGGTGGCGGCTTTCAACAATTCCGGGTTTGATGTGCTCGGCGGCGGGCAGAACCTCATCCCGTTTCAGGATGATATCCTGCTGAACCTGACCACCTGCGCCCTGATCTTCTTCGGCGGCATCGGCTTTCTGGTCATCCGAGAGATGGTCACGAACCGCCGGCACTGGAGGCGCTATTCCATGCACGCACGCGTGGTGCTGTCGGTCAGCGGCATTCTGACGGCGGCCGGCACACTGCTGATAAAGCTGACCGAACGAGGAAATATCACATGGCTCGGCGCTTTCTTTGCCAGCGTCACCGCGCGGACGGCCGGGTTCTCGACCTTCCCTTTTTCCGAATTTTCCAATGCCGGTCTGCTGGTTGTCATCGTGCTTATGTATATCGGCGCCTCGCCCGGTTCCACCGGCGGAGGAATCAAAACCAGCACCTTCTTTGTGCTGCTCCGCGGCGTCCATGCGGCGGCATCGGGGCAGAGCGAAAAGGCCTTCCATTACGCAATTCCCAAGGAGGCGTTCCGCAAGGCCGCCGTTGTCGCCCTGCTGGCTCTCGCACTGATTTTCGCATCCGCAACGGCGGTTTCCGTGCTGGAGCCGAATATACCGCTTCGGGATATTCTGTTTGAAATGGTTTCCGCCTTTGCCACGGTCGGGCTGTCGACCGGCATCACGGCAGGGCTGTCGGTCGGATCCAAGCTGATATCGATTCTGGTGATGTTCATCGGACGGCTGGGGCCGCTGACCGTCGCATCCCTCTGGCACTTCAGCCGCATTGAACGCATCAGCTATCCCGAGGGAAATATTTCCGTGGGATAAAAAATACGCGCACAACATAGAATAGAATTGAGGAGAACTCCACTATGGCACGAAAGCAGAAAGCCGGAAAAACCATTTACGGCGTCATCGGCATGGGTCGCTTCGGGCTGGCGCTGGCACAGGAGCTGCATGCGTCGGGCGCCGATCTCATCATCGTAGACAAGGACGAGGAGAAAATCAACACGGCACGGGAACTGACGGAAAACGCCTTTATCGTGCGGAATCTGGAAAAGAAAACTCTGCTGGATGCGGGAATGGGCAGCTGCGACGTGGCAGTGGTCGGCATCGGGGAGCACATCGACACCTCCATTCTGACCACGCTGACACTGGTTTCCATGGGCATCCCCAAGGTCATCGCCAAGGCAACCAGCATCGAACACGGACTGATTCTGGAAAAGCTGGGAGCCGAGGTGGTCTATCCGGAGCGCGATATGGCAATCCGGCTGGCGCATCGGCTTGAAACCTCGCAGGCACTGGACTTCGTTCAGCTCAGCGAAAAAATAAACATTTCCAAATTTGCCCTGCCGGAGCAGGCCGTCGGACAGACCGTCGTACAGGTCAACCTGCGCAACCGCTTCGGGCTGAACATCATCGCAATCGAAAACAGCGGCAGGGTGGAGGAATCGATCCGCCCGGACTACACCTTCCGCACAGGGGATATTCTGTATTTGTCCGGCAGCAAGGAAGGCTTCGGCAAGCTGGCGGCATGGATCAAAGAGTAAAGGAATTGCCGACCTATGCGTCGGCGGTTCCGCATGGGAAACACGGAGGCAAGTCATGGCAGATATAAGATTCGGAGATGTCGTAATCAGGGACGGACTGGCGCTCGCCCCCATGGCGGGCGTTGCCGACCGTTCCTTCCGCCGGATGTGCCGCCGCTTCGGCGCGTCCTACGCCGTCACCGAAATGGTATCCGCCAAGGCGCTGTGCCTGGAGCAGGCCGTCCGCCATCCGGATTCAACCCGCAGCATATCCGGAGAGCTGGCATCCGTCATGCCGGACGAACTGCCGACGGCCGTTCAGCTGTTCGGGCACGAACCGGAGGTTATGGCAGAGGCGGCGTCCATGCTGAAATCCGGGAACTTCCGCGGGCGGGACGGTCATGTCATCCCTTCCGCCATAGATATCAACATGGGCTGTCCCGTTCGCAAGGTAGTCGGAAACGGGGAAGGAAGTGCCCTCATGCGTGACCCCGCTCTTGCGGGACGAATCGTAGGGGCAGTCGTGCAGGCCGCCGCGCCGCTTCCGGTCACGGTCAAGCTTCGCGCCGGATTTGACGAAACCTCTCTCAATGCTCCCCTGCTGGCGCGCATATGCGAGGAGGCGGGAGCCGCCATGCTGTGCATACACGGCCGCACGCGTGCGCAGGGCTACGCACCCGGTGTGAACCGAACCGTTATAAAGGCCGTCAAGCAGGCAGTCCGCATACCGGTTCTGGCGAACGGCGACATCTGCTCCCCGTCGGATGCGCTGTCCATGCTGGAGGAAACAGGCTGCGACGGAATCATGGTGGCGCGCGGTGCCATGGGAAGGCCGTGGCTTTTCTCCGAAATCCGTGCCGCGCTGTACGGAACCTCCTACACACCGCCGGATCCGGAACAGCGGTTTGCTGTCGCGATGGAGCAGGTACACGCCATGATTGCCGAGAAGGGCGAGCGCGTAGGACTTGCGGAGGCAAAAAAACATCTGGCATGGTACTGCACGGGGCTGGACGGAGCAGCCGAATGCCGTGCGCGCATCATGCGGGCAGACAGCATAGAAGAAATGCAGGCCGCCGTACGGGAGCTGGCAGACGCACAGGACGGGCATCTGCGGATGCTGCCGCCGCGCGCAATGAGAAACGGAAACAGCGGCCGGCAGCAAGGAGAACGGAAATGAGCGTAACACGCAGCAATCGGATAATGGTTCGTATTCTGGCGGGTGTCGGCTGTATTGTGCTTTTGATGCTGCTTATCCTGCTTGCCCGCGGATGCGGGAAAGACAATTCCGCCATTGTTGTCACCCCGACCGGGCAGGAGCAGACCGAGGAGTACATCGAAGAGGAGACCGGGTATCGGCTGCTCTCCGGCAGCAGAACCGCCGTGCTGCGTCTGAGACCGGTTGACGGCACGGAAATCTGGGAGGGCACCGATGAGGACGGTGTCTCGCTGATGCTTGTCTGCGACGCATCGGCACGGGAATATCACTTTATCCGCGGCGGTACATACCTCAGCCGCGGCAGCTACCGCGGCCGGAACATATGGGAGGGCGGAAAGACGGTCTTTCTGCTGTATGAAAACGGCGTGCACAATGCGGACAGCGAAGGGTTCCGTGCACTGGAATATACGGCACTGAACGGCAGTGATGAGACAGGCGATCTGTCGGAAATCCGCCTGACCCTTCCGGATGTCTGGTACGCGGATTTGACGGGGAGTACGGATGGGCAATGAGAGTGAGGGTGAGAAAAACGTGAAATGCGGTGGAGAGCGTCCCGCCGTGTGCATTCTCTGCCGGGATGCCAGACTTGTCCGTGGACTCACCCTGTTCCTGGCGGACATGGGCCTTGACACGGTCGGAGCGGACGGCGATCCGGCACCTTCCCTGGTTCTGCTGGATGCGGATGGGGAAAGGCCGCCGTCTCTGCCTGCCGATGTGCCGACGATTGCGTTTACCTGCGGCCGTGACAGAACGGATGCGTCGGAAAATCGCTTTTACGCACTGCTCCACCGCCCCCTCGCACTGGATGAGCTGGAGGCGGTTCTGCGGAGCTGTCTCAATCTTCAGTCCACACCGCCTGCCGCAGCCGCTGCCCCCCATCCGGCTCTTGCGGACGGAACGGAAAAGGACGCCGATCCGGTCACGGCCGTCCCCGACGGGAACGCCGGCGTACTGCGGTCGGGCGATAAGGAGATCCGGCTGACTCCGACCGAGTGGGCACTGTACGTCCGTCTCCGTGCGGCAGACGGAAACCCCGTCACACGAAAAGCCCTCGCCGCCTGCACGGAAAGTGAAAAAAAACGCCCCGGCAGTCAGCCGGAACGCGTGACGGATGTATTCATATGCTACCTGCGGCGAAAGCTGGCAAAGCTGCCCGGCGCAGGACGGATCGACACGGTGCGCGGAAACGGCTACCGATTGATTCCCTAATGTTTATGTCGAAAAACCTGCGAGGTAATTCGCAGGTTTTTCGGTATCCGTTTTCATTCTATTTCGCCGGTCATATCCGGCAGGGAATCCGCTGCGGCACGGATTCTGTCGGCATGCCGGTTTTCTCCCGATACAAGGAACACGCCCCGATCCGGGTACAGCGTCAGATTGACGCGCGTGTACACCTCCCCGCAGTTGCGGACATAGTGCGGGCGCAGTACGGAGGTCTTTCCGGTCTGCGGATCCCACCGCGACGGTGACAGCACGCCGCGCAGGTAGATCGGTTCATCGTAAATCCGGTTGGTTGTGTTGGAAAAGAAGAACACATCCAGCTGCTCCCGCTCCTCCCAGCGTTTGTGAATATGGCTGACCATCCCGCCTCCCGGAATGTAATCCACCAGTCCGAGCCGGGCAAAGTCCTGGTATGCCGTATTGAAGGCGCCTGTCCCGTCAAAGCGGGGCATTCTGGGAAGGTACACATCCAGCGGCACGTGCAGCGACCGCAGGGCCTGCGTCAGCGTGGCGCAGTCGGTCATCTCGGAGCCGTCCGCCCCTGTCAGATCGGAGCCGATAAAGTAAGCTTCCCCGCCTGCCGGGTTGGTGTTGCAGAACACATCCCGGACAATTCCCTTGTCCGCCGCCTCGTCGCCGAAGATGTGCCGCACAATGGCGCGCAGCTCGCGGTCATTCTCTGTTCCGTAGTCCTCCGTCATCATGAAATCATCCGGGCTTCGCGACTGTCCGAGCGACTCCCCGTTGAATTCAAAGGCGAACGTCGGCAACGTTCCGACAGCCATCACCTTTCCGCCCCCGTCATAGAATTCCTTCACGACCCGCATGTTTTCAAGGCTGACCATATCGGCGGCAGGCAGAATCAGAATGCGGAACTGCTTGACCTGAGAGTATGTAACCAGTTTGAGTACCCCCGGCTCCACTGTGCAGTTCCGGCTCAACACCTGCGGATGCAGAATGGTCACGTCCTGCCCCGCATAAGTGATAAGGGAGTTGAGAATCGTCATGTAGTTGCAGGAGTATGGTGTCTTGGGGTACTCAAACTGACCGTTTGCGGGAAACTCATACAGATAAACCCGGTCATGCAGGGCGTAAATGGGATACAGCATGGCAATGTCATTGACCCGCGCGCCTCCCCGCAGAAGCACTTGGATATGCGCAATGAATTCCGGATAGGTAAACCGGGCGCTCCGTCCTGTCAGCCGCGTGCGCAGTCGGTCCAGTATTCTCCTGCGGAACAGCGGATGATCCGTTCCGGCATGAACCATCATCAGATTTGCCCCCAGTCCGAAGGCGTTGAGCGTATCCTTGCGGATAATCTCCCCGTTCAGCCGGGCATAATTTCGGAACAGCTCGCAGGCAACAAACGGACCGCCGTAATTGTCCGCGGCGGATGCCGCCAGATGAATGGAGTTCACTCCGTACAGGTATGCCTTTTCCTGCACGGCGCAGGACGCAAACACCTGATTAGCAAGCGCATCCCCCGCCAGCCACGAGCAGGCGGGCAGTTTCGGCTCCGTGCCGGCAACAATCAGACGGACATTGTGACGGTCGGCAAACGCCTTCAGAGCGCAGAGATACCCGGAACGCAGCATTTCGGCGCGGCAGTCCATAAAGAGCGACTTGATGTGCCGATCCCGCTCCCCTATATTATGATACAGTGCCGGGTAGAAGGGCGCGGGGTCGAACCCGAACCGTGCCTCAAACACCCGGTTGAAATCCGGATCCCAGTTGCGGCGGTTCGGTGCCTGAAAGCACAGGTCGGAAACAAACAGCGTTGTGATTCTGGTCCCGGGTTCCGACTCCAGCGGTTTGCCGAAGGCATCCGACAGGCCGTTCAGAAAATTCATGCACGCCGAGGCGGACAGTCGGTTGCAGGAAGGCAGCGGTGCCTCCCCGCGCATCGGTTCGGTCGTGCAGACATACTCTTCCACCGTCCAGTTCCCGTCCGGCACCTCGTAATCAAGCCATCCGTCCCGGACATATGCACGCAGATCCACCATGTCCGCGTGCTCGTCATCGTATGCCATCAGGGACATAAGATCGCCCCCGTGCAGCCGCATGTGCAATTTTTCGTGCGGGTCACAGTAATACTCCCAGCGCATCAGCGACCGCGAACACATGCTCAGCGCGGCCCCGGCGTCCTGCCGCATGAAAAAGGATTCCTCCACAAACCGATCCAGGTGAAAGCCCACCGTGATCCCGTACCGTGCGGCCGAAGCCGAAAAAGCCGCGTACATATCCCGTATGCCGTCAAGCAGTTCGGGCGACGGTGTCAGCCCCTGCGGCAGATACGGAATGACGCACGCAATACCGTTGGCGGCACAGTCCCGCACGCAGCAATCGATCTCCTGCTGCGTGGGCGGAAACACGGACAAATCTCGGAACACCACCAACTGATAGTTGCTTTTGACGTGCCGGAAGGCGGCGTGCGCCCGTCTGTAGGAGGCCGTAAATTTCATGACAGTACCTCTCATGCTGTAATTTCCGATGCAAAAAGCGAAGAAACAAAAAAACGGAAGAAATAGGAAGAGGGCGGCGCGGCGGTGCCCTATGCATGCCCCCTCTTGCATTTTATGTCTCGGTATGGTATAATGCCGGAAGAGCAACACATGCAAGGGGGAGGCATTCCGATGAACGTCACATACAGAACCGAAATAAACGAGTCCGTGCTGGACGCGGCTCACCGTCTGTACAGCGCCGTCTGCACCAAAAAGGACGGATATTTTTCCGGCAGGACGGACGGGGACGGCGGTTATACGCAGCCCCGCCTATACCTGCAGCCCGTCAGCCGCAAGACAAGCGACGCGTGGTTTGCGGATCCCGAACGGCATACGGTTACCGCATGGGACGGAGACCGGCTGGTCGGTATCGCCTCGGGTGCGGAGGGGCCATCCCGCTCCTGCGGCTACCTGTCTTTTCTGTGCGTAGAGCCGGACTGCCGGCGGCAGGGCATCGGCTCATGCCTGCTGGAACGGCTGGAAAGCATTCTGACTGCCTGCCCCGGCGTAACAAAGCTGGAGGCGGTATTTCACAATCCCGTCCACCTGCCGTGGTTCATTCCCGGTACGGAGGGGGACTGGCATCCCTGCCTGCCGGGTGTCGATACGGGATCCGGCCTGTATATCCTTCTGAAACGGCGCGGGTGGCGGGATTTTGCCGTCCAGAACGCCTACCATCGGTGTCTGGCCGGATATGCGGATCCGCCCGCATTGGCTGACCGCCGCGCGGCACTGCTTGCGGAGGGGATTGAACTGACGCTGTATGACCCGTCGATTCATCGGGGACTGCCGGAGCTGTTCGAAAACATCCGCAACCCCGGCTGGGCGGCAGAGGTTCTGCCGCATACGGACCGTCCCATTGTCGTGGCAGTCGACAGGAGTGCCGACAATCTGGTTGTTTCCTACACAGGGCCGCTGTCGGTAAGCGGCACACCCGGCCGCGGCAATTTCTGCGGCATCGGAACCAGAACCGACTATCGGGGACGCGGCATCGGCAAGCTGGTATTCTGCGAAATGTGCCACCGGCATGCGGCCGCCGGTGCGGATTTCATGTCGCTGTACACGGGGGAAACCAATCCCGCGCGCAATATCTATGAGGCAGCCGGCTTTCGGATTGCCCGCTCCTTTGCGGACATGCGGAAGGAGGTGCGGTCATGACGGGCGGGCGAATTGTACTGATAACAGGCGGGTCCCGCGGAATCGGGCGCGCCTGCGTGGAACGGTTTTCGGCAATGGGCGACAGAGTTGCCTTTCTGTACCGCAGCCGTGAGCGGGATGCCGCTGCCGTTGCGTCCGCAACGGGCGCGATGGCTGTACGGGCGGATGTCTCGGATCCGGACCGCGTGCGCGAGGCGTTCACACAGATTCAGACCGCACTGGGAGATCCCGACGTGCTGGTCAACTGCGCCGGCGTGGCGCATATCGGCCTGCTGCAGGATATGACCGACAGCGAGTGGAAAACGCTGACGGATACGGATCTGTCCGGCGCGTTCTACCTCTGCCGCGCGGTCATTCCGGGCATGGTGCGGCGGCATTCCGGACGCATCATTCAGATAGGATCCATGTGGGGCAAGGTCGGCGCCTCCTGCGAGGCCGCCTACTCCGCTGCCAAAGCCGGACTGCGCGGTCTTACCATGGCGCTTGCCAAGGAACTGGGGCCTTCCGGCATTACGGTCAACTGCGTGGAGCCGGGGTTGATCGACACCGAAATGAACTCCTCCCTGGACGCCGATACGCTCCGTGCGCTGTGCTCAGACACACCGCTCTGCCGCATCGGGACACCGGACGACGTCGCCGCGGCTGTTGCCTTCCTCGCCTCCCCCGACGCCTCCTTCATCACCGGGCAGATTCTCGGGGTAGACGGGGGAATGGCGGTATAACGAAAGCAGGAACCGGGAAACTCCTTGAGGGAAGTTTCCCGGTTCCTCCAGGTTTCCGGCTTCACGGCAGCAGCCGGTCTCCGATTCGGGAAGATCGGGAACTCCTTTACAGCTTCTTCACAAACGTCTCAATGCGTTCCAGGGCCTCCGTGATGTGCTTGACGGAGTAAGCATAGGAAATGCGGGCAAAGCCCTCGCCGCCGGCACCGAATGCGGATCCCGGCACGATGGCGCAGCGATTTTCATAGAGCAGCCTCTCGCAGAAGGCATCGGAGGACAGTCCGAACCGGCGGATATCGGGATAGATATAGAAAGCTCCCTCCGGCTCAAAGGACTCAATGCCGATGCTGCCCAGACCGTTGTAAATATACCTGCGGCGGCGGTTATACTCCTCGGTCATAGCCGCTATGTCCTCATCCCCGTTTCGTAGTGCCTCCACGGCGGCAAGCTGTGAGGTCGTCGGCGCGCACATGATGGCATACTGATGGATTTTGAGCATCTGCCGTGCAAGCGGTTCAGGCGCGCACAGATACCCCAGCCGCCAGCCTGTCATGGCGTATGCCTTGGAGAAACCGCTGGCAAGCACCGTGCGCTCCCGCATCCCGGGCAGCGACGCGATGGATACATGCCGCCTTCCGTAAGTCAGCTCGGCGTAAATCTCATCGGACAGCACGATAATCTGATGCTCCCGGAGAACCTGCGCGATTTTCTCCAGGTCGTCCGCGTCCATGACAGCGCCGGTCGGGTTGTTCGGATACGCCAGCACCAGCATCTTCGTTCTCGGTGTTATGGCACTCTCCAGCAGCTCCGGCGTCAGCTTGAAGCGATCCTCGCAGCGTGTCTGTACGGTAACGGGCACGGCGCCGCACAGCTCCGCAATCGGAGCATAGCAGACGAAACAGGGTGTCGGGATAATCACCTCGTCCCCCGGCTCAAGCAGGGCGCGCATGGCAATATCGATTGCCTCGCTGCCGCCGACCGTCACGATGGTTTCATGCGCGGGATCGTACTGCAGGGAAAAACGCCGCGCAAGGTATGCGCAGATCTCCTGCCTGAGCTCAAGTGTACCCGCGTTGGATGTATAATAGGTCTTTCCCTTCTCCAGACTCTCAATGCCTGCCTCACGGATATGCCACGGCGTGACAAAATCGGGCTGTCCGACCGTCAGTGCGGTAACATCGGTCATTCCGTTCAGAAGATCGAAAAATTTACGGATTCCGGAAGGCGGCATCTCGGAAATGCGCCTCGGAATAATACGATCATAATCAATTGATACGCAAGACATCAGTTCAGGTTTCCTCTCTCGTCGGTTTCGGGCATTCCGTAAATAACGCCCTTGTCCTTGTACTTACGCAGGACAAAGTGCGTGGCTGTGGAAGTCACATATTCAATGGGCGCCAGTTTCTGCGCCACAAAGAAGGCCACTTCCTTCATGGTGCGACCCTCAATGACAACGCACAGGTCATACCCGCCGGACATGAGGTACACGCTCTGCACCTCCGGGTAGTTGTATATCTTCTCCGCGATGCGGTCAAACCCCCGGTCGCGCTGGGGCGTTGTCTTGACCTCGATCATGGCGGTCACATACTCACGCTCGGTTTTATCCCAGTCGATAAGCGTCTTGTAGCCGAGGATGACGCCCTCCTCCTCGTACTCCTTGATAAGGGCTCTGACATCGCCCTCCTCTTTATCAAACATGACGGCAAGCTGCGCAGGCGTCAGCTTCGCGTCGTCTTCCAATGCCTTCAGAATCTGATCCATGATTCAAATCTCCTTTTTCTGTTATTTTTTATCTTTCCCTATTCTCTTCAGTATACCCTCGTAAGTCAGCCCGTAGCGGCCGGCGATATCGCGGGCATAGGATTTCCCGTCCGGCTTGGCGCGCTTGATAATGAAGGAGCGCTTTCCCTCCCCTTCGATTCCCGCGACAAGCGTATCCACACGCACGCCCCCCTCGGCGGCAGACTGCGCGTTGATGCGGTCAATTTCGGAGGCAAGCTCGTGCAGGTGCGTCGAGAACAGGCATCGGCAGCCCACGCGGCACAGCCCCATCAGCACCTCGGCGGCAATATAGGATGCCTCAAAGGAGCCCGTGGAGGAC
>CAVDLN010000035.1:0-6977 GCA_963609805.1 Erysipelotrichaceae bacterium
CCCGAAAATCCGGTTGAAAGACTGACCGTGGAAGGGCTCTGCTGCCTGAATCAGGAAGGCATTCCCGTTCTGCGCAATATTTCCTTTACGGCGCGTTCCGGAGAGATTCTGGGCATTGCCGGCATTGCGGGAAGCGGCCAGCGTGAGCTCTTGGAATCAATCGCGGGACTGCAGCATTTGGAGAGCGGAAGCATCCGGTATAACAATCCCAAGAACGGGGAAGTCGAAAACCTGCGGGACAAGACACCGCTGCAGATTCGCGAATTGGGCGTGCGGCTTTCCTTCGTGCCGGAGGATCGTCTGGGTATGGGACTTGTCGGAAACATGGACATTACCGACAACATGATGCTGAGGTCCTACAGGCGGGGAAAGGGTGTGTTCCTTGACCGTAAAAAGCCGCAGAACCTGGCGGAGGAGATCGTCCGAGATCTTGAGGTTGTCACGCCGGATACGCATACGCCGGTGCGCCGTCTGTCCGGCGGAAATGTCCAGAAGGTCCTGGTCGGACGCGAAATTGCCGCGGCGCCTACTGTTTTGATGGCTGCTTACCCTGTGCGCGGGTTGGATATCAATTCCTCCTATCTGATTTATCATTTGCTCAATCAGCAGAAGGAGCGCGGAACAGCGGTTCTTTTTGTGGGTGAGGATCTGGATGTTCTGCTTGCGCTGTGCGACAGACTGCTTGTCATGTGCGGCGGGCAGGTGTCCGGTATTGTTGACCCGCACGATGTGACGAAAGAGGAAGTCGGACTTCTGATGACGGGTGTGGTTCCGGAGCGCCTGCGGAAGGCGCAGGCGGCGGACTGCAATGGCGGATCCGGAAAGGAGGAGGGCAATGGCTGAATTACAGGTTGAAAAGCAGACGGAGGAAAAATCCCGTCGGGCACCGCTTTTCCATATTGTCAAGCGGGGGGTCATGCCGTGGTATAAAGCGTGGGCTGTACGCGCCATTGCCATTCTGGCGTCTTTTGTGCTGATGGGGATTGTTTCCCTTTTGGTTCTGCACGAGAATCCCTTTAAGGTTTTTGCCACCATGTTTACGGGAGCGTTCCGGTATCCGAAGCGCACATGGCGTCTGTTCTATGATACCGCCATGCTGCTGATGATTGCGCTGGCACTGACGCCCGCGTTCCGTATGCGCTTCTGGAACATCGGCGCGGAAGGGCAGGTGCTGATCGGCGGTCTCTGCACCTTCCTCTGCATGAAGTACCTGGCCGATCTTCCGAACGCGCTGCTGCTGCCGATTATGCTGCTGGCTGGCATCGCCGGCGGCATCGTATGGACGGTTATCCCTGCCTTTTTCAAGGCAAGGTGGGGAACCAACGAAACCCTGTTCACACTGATGATGAACTATGTGGCTACCTGCCTTGTCTCCTTTGCCATTTCGGCGATGTACCCCAAGGGTACGGGAACCGCGGGCATTCTGAATCCGGATACGAAGGCAGGCTGGCTGCCGACGATCGGCAGCGGCGACGGCGCAAATTTCATTCTGACTATTCTGGTGGCTGTGCTGATGACCTGTATCATGTATGTATACATGCGCTACAGCAAGCACGGATACGAGATATCCGTGGTCGGAGAAAGTGAGAGCACGGCACGCTATATCGGCATCAATGTGCGCAGCGTCATTCTGCGCACCATGATCCTGACGGGTGCTTTGTGCGGAATTGTCGGATTTCTGCTTGTCAGCGGACCCAACCACTCGATTGAAACGGATGCGGTCAGCGGAAACGGATTTACGGCGATTATGGTTGCGTGGCTGGCAAAATTCAATCCTGTTTTCATGTTCTTTGCTTCCTTCCTGATTTGCTTCCTCCGCACGGGTTCGGAACAGGTTACGAGCGATTTCAGCATTGACACTTCCTACGGAGACATTCTGATCGGTATTGTCCTGTTTTTCATTATAGGCTGCGAATTCTTTATCAACTATCAGGTTTGCTTCCGCAAGAAGCAGAAGGAGGCATAAATGCTCGGTGATCTGATTGCCGGATTGGTTGGCTTCATCCCCGGAGCTGTGAAGATGGGCATCCCGCTGCTGTACGGATGCACCGGAGAGATTCTTACGGAAAAATCCGGAAACCTGAATATGGGTATTCCCGGTATTATGTATATCGGCTCCATCAGCGGAGTTATCGGTTCCTTCCTTTATGAAAAATCGCTTGCCTCGACGGTAGATATAAATCCCTTTCTGGCGGTGTTTATTCCGCTTGTTTGCTGCCTGGTCGGCTCCGGCCTGATGGGCCTGCTTTACTGCTTTCTGACTGTTACTCTGCGTGCCAACCAGAATGTCACGGGCCTTGCCATGACAACCTTCGGAGTAGGACTCGGAAACTTCTTCGGCGGCTCGCTGATCCGTCTTGTCGGCAGCAATTCCGGCGAGACATACATCAGCGTCAAAGCGACCAGCGACATTTTCCAGAGGTCCCTTCCTTTGGCGAGCAAGCTCGGGGGATTCGGCGAAGTGGTCCTGTCGTATGGCTTTCTGACCTATCTCGCCATTGTTATCGCGATTGCCGCAGCGTTTGTGCTCAAAAAGACACGCGTCGGCCTGCAGCTTCGCGCGGTCGGCGAGAATGCCGCAACCGCAGACGCAGTCGGAATCAACGTCACGCGATACAAGTATGTGGCAACGATAGCAGGCAGCATGATTGCGGGTCTCGGCGGCTTGTACTATATCATGGACTACATCGGCGGATCCTGGTCCAACAATGCTTTCGGCGACCGCGGATGGCTTGCGGTTGCGCTGGTTATCTTTGTGATCTGGCGGCCGAATCTGGCAATTCCCGGCGCACTGCTCTTCGGAGCCCTGTATAATCTGCCGCAGTACGTGGAAGGACTCACGCTTGCGCAGAAACAGCTGTTCGGCGTAATTCCTTACGTGGCAACGCTGGTCGTGCTGATAGTGTCCAGCATCCGCAATCGGCGCGAGAATCAGCCTCCCGCCGGCCTGGGATTGAATTACTACCGCGAGGACAGGTAATCGATAATCCTGTCATGTAATAAAAAGCTTACCGCAAATCAAGAGAAGCGGGCTCACGCATGTTGCGTGAGCCCGCTTCTCTTGATTTATCGGACAGTATGCGATACAGACCGACCGTCTGCCCGTCTCGGGGGGGTTACTGCTGTTCTCCTTCCGGTTCGGAGTTGCGGCTGTTCTCCCGTGGCTGTACGGAAACCTGATCCCGCTTGTAGCGGCGGGGGGCGGTATCGGTGTCGCTGCGAAGGCTGACCTTGACTTCGCCGAGAATGGGAAGAACCTCCGTGACAACGCCCGGCCCGTCGGGAGTCATGACAAAGCTGCCCGGTGCGGGGGAGAGACGCATTTCTTCCTGGTATGTTTCGTGTTCATAGCGCAGGCAGCACATCAGTCTTCCGCAGCATCCGGAGATCTTTGAGGCATTGAGCGAGAGATTTTGCTCCTTTGCCATTTTCATGGAAACCTGGCCGAAATCGGACAAAAACGTGCTGCAGCACAGCGGACGTCCGCAGGGGCCGAGTCCGCCGATCATGCGTGCCTCATCCCGGATACCGATTTGCCGCAGCTCAATGCGGGTGTGGAACACCCCCGCCAGATCTTTGACAAGCTCCCGGAAGTCGACGCGGCCGTCGGATGTGAAATAGAACAGCAGCTTGGCGTTGTCAAATGTATACTGCACGGCAACCAGCTTCATGTCCAGCTTGTGGGCTTTGATTTTTTCAACTCCCACACGGTAGGCCTCCGCCTCCCGCTGGCAGTTTTGACTGTGATGACGGATATCCTCCTCGGTCGCCAGTCGGATGAGGGTGCGGAGCGGCTGGACGACCAGCGATTCGTCCACCATGCGGTTACCCAGACACACCTCTCCGAATTCCTGCCCGCGTGCAGTTTCAACGATGGCTGACTGCCCTGCCTGGCAGCGGGTCTTTCCCGGGTCAAAGAAATATGCTTTTCCGCCGGGACGGAAACGGATACCGACAATAACGGTCTTCCCGGCGGGAATTTCATCCGGAATCTGCCGGCTTTGCTGCGTGCAGAGCTCATGCTGCAGAATGCGGTCGATTTCCGCACTGCTCGGCACATAATCGTCCGGACTGATTTCCGGTTCCGCGGGTGCATCGTCAATCAGCAGATTATCCATCCGAGGTAGCTCGGCAGTGCGCGCGGCGCGGCGCGGAACGCGAGACGGCCGTCCGGCGGCATGCGTTTGCTGTGCGGAGGATTCCTTGCTGCGCGCATCCGAAGACGGTTTCTCCGCTTTCCTTCCGACTGACGGCTTGTCGGCAGTCGCTGCTTTCTCCGTATCGGCCGGCTGACGACCGGATAAGGCCTCGGAGACGGAGCCGGCGGGAATCGGCGCTCTTCCGTTCCTGCGGCGCTCACTGCTCCACACTGTTTTGTTGCCCCGTGTCTGCCCGGATGACGGCGCATTTGCCGAATCCGCTGCCGCACCATCACGCCTGCTGCCGCTCTGAGGCAGATTTTTTGCTTTGGATACGGGGGGACGGCGTCTGTTTACCGCCGGCTGACGTGCTTCCCCCGATTTCCCGGTGCAGGATTTTTCAGCGTTTCCTGCCCCTTTTCCCGCATCGGCTCCCTGTATTTTTTCGTCTTCCATACCTGTTTAACTGCTTTCCTTTCCGTACCGGATGACCGATCGGCCGTCCGGAAAATCCGAACTCAAATGTGTGCAGCTTCCTGAACCATCCGTGCCAGGGTCAGTTTTACATTCCCGTTTCCGTCCAGAGCCTCACGCGCTTTCCATACGGTGTCATATAAACGGTTCAGCGCACGCGATGTAAATCGGTCCGCCAGTTCGGCGGCGGCTTCCCGATCCGTGAAAAAAACCATGCGGACATCTTCTGCCCGCTTGATCAGCATCAGGTCGCGCACAGCCTGATGCAGTTCTGCAAGAATATCGCAGACGGTGTCCCGCTTTGTATCCCAGCTGCAGATTTCCGCCGCAGCCTCATCCGTCCGACGCGAGGCCAGACTGACCAGCAGATTTTCGCATCGTTCGCGATTCAGCAGAATAGGTGCCAATGTGCGCGGGTCGGACAGGGTAAGCGCCTGACCGAGACTCCCATTTGCGCTGAGAAGGACAGCGGACATTTCCTTTTCCGAAAGATGCCGTCCGCGCGTCGTCAGAGCGTTTCGGATATCCCCATCGGAAAGCGGTGCGAGCCGCAGCACAGGTGCACGGCTTCGTATCGTTTCAAGCAGGGCGTCTGATCCGTTGCAAAGGAGCAGGAACAGCACATAGGACGGCGGTTCCTCCAGTGTCAGCAGCAGCGCATTCTGCGCCTGCACGGTCATTGTCTCGGCATCTTCAATGATATAGATTTTAGTATCGAATCGATTGGGCGGATTCAGCACGTCCTGCCGCAGAAAGCGGATACTGTCCACTCCCAGAGAGGCTTTTCCGCCCCGTCCGATGAGACGGATATCGGGGCTGGTTCCCTCCAGCACACGCCGACAGTCCGCACAGCAGCCGCATGGCAGGGGAGCGTCCGCCGACGGCACAGAGGGAAGGGAACCGAACATGTCCTGCTGATCATTCTCTGCGGCAGTCCGACCGGGGCGATTGCGGCAGGCGACGGCACCGCACAGCCAGCGGGCAATTGTGTGACGGCCGCTTCCCGGAGCACCGTCCAGAATATAGGCGTGGTTCAACTTTCCTTCCCGTACGTCCCGACCGAATCTGTCCAGAAGGAGTGAATTGCCGACGATGTCAAAATTCCGTGTGACTGCGTCATTCATATCCGTTTCTCCTTCCCGTATACTCCCACAGTCTATAGTATAACAGAAAAAAGCCGGATTGTCAAGACATGCTCTCCCCGGGAAATTTCGATTGCCGGCTTACAGTTGAAGTTGAAATAAAAAGAAGAAGGCATCCGTTCGCGGAGGCCATCTTCCCGTGTTTCTGCTATCTTTTTTCTCTGCATTCCGGGCATATGCCCTCAAAAATCAGCCGATGTCGAATAATTTCAAAGCCTGACTGACGTGCGGTTTCCTCGTCAAGACTTGGCTTGTACAGGTACGGGGCATCCGTCACTTTTTTGCATACTACGCAGAACATATGGTAGTGCAGTTCCGTTCTCAGATCATAGCGGTCGGCACCGGGAACCCGCACATGGCAGATCTCGCCTTCCTCCGACAGGCAGTTCAGGTTGCGGTAGACCGTTCCGTGGCTGATTTTCGGATCTGCCGCGTGGACATCCTCGTATATCTGCTCCGCTGTCGGATGGTCACACCTCGACTGCACGGCCTTCAGCACAAGCCGTCTCTGCCTCGTGTCTCTTCTCACAAACATATGTGCCTCTTCGGTTACTACCCTCCCTGTCCCGGGCAGGACAGGGAGGGCTTTTCTGGGGGAAAAACAGCGGCTCAATAATTATCGGCGCGGAGTTCGAAATAGCTCTTGGGATGGCTGCAGACAGGACATACTTCCGGTGCTTTTGTCCCGATGACGATGTGACCGCAGTTGCGGCATTCCCAGATTTTTACATCACTCTTCGCAAAAACCTCTTCTGCCTCAACACTGTGCAGCAGTGCGCGGTAGCGCTCCTCATGGTGCTTTTCGATAGCGGCTACAAGGCGGAACCTTGCGGCGAGCTGCGGGAAGCCCTCCTCCTCGGCTGTCTTTGCAAAGCCTTCGTACATATCCGTCCATTCATAATTTTCGCCTTCGGCTGCAGCGGCAAGATTCTGAGCCGTATCCCCGATACCGCACAGTTCCTTGAACCAGAGCTTTGCGTGCTCTTTTTCGTTTTCCGCCGTCTTCAGAAACAGTTCCGCGATCTGCTCATACCCCTGTTTTTTTGCCACAGAGGCAAAATATGTGTATTTGTTCCTTGCCTGCGATTCTCCGGCGAATGCCTCCATCAGGTTTTTTTCCGTCTGCGTTCCCGCATACTTGTTATTTGCATTCATTTTCATTTACCTCTTTCATTTTATTAGGAATTAATCCCAATAAGATTATAGCAGCAAGCCCCGGCTT
>CAVDLN010000035.1:6987-15751 GCA_963609805.1 Erysipelotrichaceae bacterium
CTGTAATTGTAATCGGGAAATATTTCTAGCAAGCGAGGGAAGCAAAAGTCATACATTTTAGGACGGTTCTGAAAAAAAGGGGAACGCCGAATAAATCGACGTTCCCCGGGATTGCGCGTTTTGGCGGAATGTTTTGATCCTTACTTACTTTTCGCCCAGAAATCTGCTTAAGAAATCCTTGGTTCTCTGCTGCTTCGGATTGACAAAGAGTTCGCCCGGTGCTCCTTCCTCCGCAATGACGCCTCCGTCCATGAAAATGACACGGTCGGAGACATCTCTCGCAAATGCCATTTCATGCGTGACGACAACCATGGTCAGACCGGATTGTGCCAGCTTTTTCATAACCTCCAGCACTTCCCCCACCATTTCGGGGTCCAGTGCAGATGTGGGTTCGTCAAAGAGGATCGCGTCCGGATTCATCGACAGCGCTCTCGCAATGGCAACCCGCTGCTTCTGTCCGCCGGAGAGCTGCGAGGGGCGTGCGTTCCGATAATCGGACATGCCCACCAGGCGGAGGTATTCCTCAGCCTTCTCTTTTGCTTCCGTCCTGCTGCGCCCCAAAACCACCGTCTGCGGGCGGACGCAATTTTCCAGAGCAGTCATATTTCCGAACAGGTTGAACTGCTGGAAGACCATTTCCACCTTCGCACGGTAATCCGAGAGCCTCATGTCCTTGTCGGCAATATCTTTTCCTTCGTACAGAATCCTGCCGCCTGTCGGCTTTTCCAGCAGATTGATGCAGCGCAGCATGGTGCTCTTTCCGGATCCGGATGATCCGATGACGCTGATAACTTCCCCTCTGTGCACGGTAAGATTGATATCGCGGAGAACCTCATGGTCTCCGAACTGCTTTTCCAGATGGATCAACTCAATGACTTTTTCCCGCTCCGGGGTGTCCGTGGTTCTGTTCAATTCTCCCATGGCTGTTTCTCCTCTCCGTGAACATGAATTTCCGCCTCCGGATTGGATTGCGAACCGCAGATGGTGTAATTGTTCTTGCCGTCCAGTTTCTTTTCAAGCAGCCGCAGCAACCTTGTGATAACAAAGGTCAGAAGGAAATATAAAACGCAAATGACCAGGTAGGTCTGAAAGATCTGATAGTTTTTGCGGTAAATCACGCCTGCCATGTAATACAGTTCCATAACGCCGATGACGTTCAGCACCGATGTATCCTTGATGTTGATGACAAACTCGTTGCTCACGGACGGCAGGATATTCCGCAGTGCCTGAGGCAGGATAACATGCAGCATAGCCTGTGCGTGCGTCATGCCGACCGAATAGGCACCTTCCGTCTGACCCTTGTCCACCGAAATGATTCCGCCGCGGACAATTTCCGCCATGTAGGCGCCTGTGTTGATGGACACGATGAAAATGCCGGCCGGAATCAGCGGCAGGGTATTGCCGTCATTGAGAAAGGCGAATCCCCAGAAAATTACCATGGCCTGCACCATCATCGGGGTGGAACGGAAAATCTCAATGTATGTTGCCAGCACGCCGTTCAGAATCCGATGCAGAACCGCAAGAACCCTGTTGTGGGAAAGCGGTGCCGTCCGCACAACGCCGATAATCAAGCCGATCAAGAGCCCCGCCACGGTACCGATGAGCGAAATCAGCATGGTATATCCGATACCCGATAACAGCTGCGGGTAATAATCGGCAATGATCTTAAAGGTTTCTTTCAGAAAATCCACGATATGCTCCTTTTTGCAATACCTGTGCGGTTATACTGCCGCACTTCATGTGTCTGCGAAATTCAGCTCTTTTTGTAGATAATGACCAGCTCGCTCTTGTAGTAGCAGGTCGTAAAATCGATTTCCTGCAGTCTCTCGGCTGTGGGGCTCATGCCGGCAATAATTGCGTCTACATTTCCGCTCTTGACGGCATTGACCATGGAGTCAAACTCATACTGCACGATTTCAAGCTTCATTCCGAGCTCTGCGGCAATAAACTTTGCAATCTGCACATCATACCCGTTTGCGTAAAGGTTCTCGCCGTACTGAACGGCACCGTTTGCGTCATTGGTCTGCGTCCAGTTGAACGGGTTGTACGCGCATTCCATCGAAACACGCAGCGTTCCGTTCGATGTGTCGGTGTTGGTCGACTGCAATACCCATGTGAGATTCTGTGGGCAAGCGTCAGATTCTGCTCGGACTCGGGATTTACGCAGATCGTGAAAACCTGCTCCATCAAAGCGGTCTGAACCGACGAGGGGATTTTTTCGGCAAGAATCGCGTTGATCTGCGCCGTAAGTTCCGAACCCTTCCTGAGACCGATGGCGATGCCGTTGTCGTCGCCCGTTACGGTAAATCCGGTGTCGTTGTTCTTCAGCTTGATGTATCCGAGGGAAGAATTTTGCGCGCAGGCATCCACGGCTGTCGGTTCCTCCGCTATGTAGCCGTCAATGGCTCCGCTGGTCAGTGCGGTCAGCAGTGTGGTGAAATCCTTATACTCCTTTTTCTCGACACCCGTCATCTGCTCCTGCAGCGCGGTCAGGTGGAAGGTTCCGGACTGAGCGGCAATGATCGCGCCGGAGCCGTTGATTTCGGCGAGGGAGGTCATCTTTGAGAGATCAACCTTCTCTCTTGTTCCGCAGGATGCGAGTGCGGCGGTGAGCAGGACAAACGCGAGGGCAAGGGCAGCAATTCTTTTCATGGTTTTTTCCTCCGAAAATAAATTTCCCGCCGCGTTCCGACGCCCTATCGGTCAGCGGTTTTCGCCCTTCGGAAAGTGCAAACTCCCCGAAAAACATTTGAACGGCCGGAGCAAGTGCTCCGACCGTTCCATGCATTTTCCAAGAGAGGAAAAACAAAATCAACGAAACCGGATGCAGCACTCCGCAATGTATGCGACAGTTATACGGATATTTTCCGTATACCCAGCAGATCCGTTCCTCTGCGAACCCACTTCGGCGAAAGCACCTTTCCCCTCGCTTCAACGGTTTGAGAACCTCCGCGACGGTACTTTTTGATTTCGCGCCTCTGACATCTATTGTCCGACTATTCAATTGGGATGGCGGTATTCTATCACGTAAACATTGATTTGTCAAGGCGTTTTTCCGCCTTTTCTCGCCGGGGACGCAATTTCGGAGGATTCGACAATTCCCGTTTGCGGATTAAATTAAAAACTGCTCAATACATACAGCGAAAAATTGAAAATTCACTTTGAACCGGCATGTCCGTATGCCGCCTCTCATCCGAATGCGGTGGAAATGCCCGGCCTTGCCCTATTCCCGTTCTTTCAGTTCCCGGATAACCTCGTGAATGCTCCGGACGGGGACGAGCCGTATGCCCTCAACCGTCAACGGGCGTTTTTCCGTGTTCCGGAACGGAACTACGGCGCGAGTAAAACCGAGCCGTGCCGCTTCCCGCACACGCTGATCCAAATTTGACACGCTGCGTACCTCGCCCGCAAGTCCGAGTTCGCCGATGATTACGAGCTCGTCCGGAACGGCTCTGTCTGTCAGTGAGGAAATCAGGGATGCGGCGACGGCCAAGTCGGCGGCGGGCTCACCGACCGACAATCCTCCGATGACATTCAGGTATACGTCATTCTGATAGAATTTGAGCCCCAGCCTTTTTTCCAGCACGGCCAGGATCAGGTAGACGCGGTTGTAATCGACTCCGTTGCTGGTACGCCGCGGGGAGGGGAACACGGTCGGCGTGACCAGTGCCTGCACCTCGGCAATCAACGGGCGGGTTCCCTCGATTGTACACAGGGCGCAGTTGCCGGACACATTGCGCGGCCGTCCCGCCAGCAGCATCTCGGACGGGTTGGCAACTTCGCAAAGACCTGCGTCGGTCATTTCGAATACGCCGATTTCGTTGGTGGAACCGTAGCGGTTTTTTACGGCGCGGATGATGCGGTATGCCTGCTGCCTTTCCCCTTCAAAGTACAGCACGGCGTCCACCATGTGCTCCAGTACCTTTGGGCCTGCAATGCCGCCTTCCTTGTTGACATGCCCGACCAGAAGCATGGAGATGCCTTCCGCTTTTGCCTTGTTTATGAAAGTCAGCGCGCATTCCCGTACCTGGGTTACGGAGCCGGGCGCGGAGTTGATGCGGTCCGAATAGATGGTTTGAATAGAGTCAAGAATCATGACATCCGGCTTGATACGGTCAGCCTCCGCCAAAACCTGCTCCAGATTGGTCTCGGTCAGGATAAACAGATTTTCCCCGCGGATGCCGAGTCGGTCCGCACGCAGTTTGAGCTGCCCGCCCGATTCCTCGCCGGAAACGTACAGAACCTTGCGGCTCTGCCCGAGGCAGTCGGATATCTGCATCAGCAGCGTGGATTTTCCGATGCCGGGCTCTCCTGCCAGCAGCACGACGGAACCCAGCACCAACCCGCCGCCGAGCACACGGTCAAGCTCACCGAGTCCCGTACCCGAGCGCATATAGGACGGCAGAGCAAGATCCCCGAAGGCGGCAGCCCGGCTCTCACCGGACAGACCGGCCAGGGATGTACGCCGTGCAGGGGCGGCGGCAGTTTCCGGTTCGGACTGCAAAACCTCCTCCGCCATGGTATTCCAGCGGCCGCAATGAGGGCATTTTCCCATCCATTTCGGCTGTTGTGCACCGCATTCGGTGCACACAAATACGGTGCGCGGTGCCTTTGGACTCATGCGCGGTTCCTCTCTTTCTTTTTGGGCAGATGGAGTATGATTTCACTGTTCTTCCAGTTTGCAAGCTCGAATATGCCGATATAAGTTCCCCCGAGACGGTCGCGCAGCGTGACGGGCGACTGAAGGTGCGCACGCAGCGCCGCCAGCGCGGCGTCGTCCCTGCCGGCAGGAGCGGTCAGGAAAACCTTTTGCAATCCGGACGGATGATGATCGCTCAGCGCCTCCCCGTCACGGTAACGCAGAACCGCGGTGACATTTCCGTCGAGCACCGCCTGTATGGTGCCGCAGGCTTCCTCCGCGGACAGATAGTCCGTAATTTTGACCGCCCCAAACCAGAGTGTCCCCTGCAGTGCCCGCTGCACCTGCGCATCGTTCGGACATAGGAACTGCAGACTCCAGCGCTCATCGTTCGGGTTGCGAATCGTCAGCAGCAGAATGTCCCGCCCCTGCTCGTCCATGTCGGAAACGACTGTCGGAGCGTGTTGTCTGAGCGTTAGCATCAGTACGGAAATGAGCTGTTCGGCTGCGGTTGGCATGGGCGGTTCCTCCCCGATTTTTGCATGTCCCCTCTTGCATTCGGAACGAAATTGTGATATCATAAAGCAGAAGAGAATCGACTTTTTCATAAGTATAAACTATTCCGTCCGAAAAAGCAAGGGATTTTCCGAAAAAGAAGGAGCGTGCTCATGGAGCAGATATATACCATACCGGTAAATGAGGCCTTTGAGGCATCGGCTGCGGATGCGTCCTGCGGGTGCCCGCTGTGTGCCCTGTACAGAAAGCTGGAGGAGAACGAGTTGGATCTGATTCTCGGCGCATCCATGATGGAGCCGGATGTCCGTATTCAGACCAACAAAGAGGGATTCTGCCGCCTGCACTACGATATGATGTTTGTCAGAAAGAACCGGCTCGGCATGGCGCTGACGCTGGAGAGCCACCTGAAGGAACTGAAGGGAGAGCTGCGGGACGGAGGACTCGGTGCTGCCGGCACACGCCCGGTTAAGCGGATAGCGGCGTTGGAAGGAAACTGCTATGTGTGCCGACGCATTGCGTTCAACTTTGAGCACATGGCGGAAACGGTGGTATATCTTTGGGACGCGGACGAAAGCTTTCCGGCCAAGCTGGACGCGCAGCCGTACTTCTGCCTGCCGCACTACCGTAAACTGCTGGAGTACGGGCAAAAAAGATTGGGAAAGAAAAAGCAGGCGGCTTTTGCGGACGCGGTAGGCAAGGTGGTGAACAGTTACCTCGACAGCCTGACCGAGGATGTATCATGGTTTTGCAAAAAATTTGATTACCGCTATGACGATGAGCCGTGGTATAACTCTAAGGACGCGGTGGAACGCGCCATCCGGTTTTTGCGTTCGGACATTCATGTCCGCGACAACGGCAAAACCGGCGGGAAAGCCTGACAGAAAAAACGAATCAGGGGGAACAGCACCAATGATAGATTTGCTTGAGCTTCACAAATACTTTATAGGCAATCACCTGCACGCGGGGGACATTGCCGTGGATTTCACGATGGGAAACGGGCATGACACGGCTTACCTGTCCAAAACCGTCGGGCCGAACGGGTTTGTTTACGCATTCGATATTCAGGAGCAGGCACTGGCATCCACGCAGGAACGGCTGGTTGCCGAGGGCTGTCCCGACAACTACCGCCTGATTCTGGATTCGCACTCCAATGTCAAAAAATATGTGGATGTCCCCTTCAAGGCGGGTATGTTCAATCTGGGTTGGCTTCCGGGCGGGGATAAGTCCATTACGACCCTGCGGGAAACGACACTCCCGGCGATTCGGGATGCCATTGACCTGATGGATAGGGATGCCATCCTGAATATTGCGGTTTATCCCGGGCACGCGGAGGGAGACGCCGAGGGCAAACTGATTCAGGAATATCTTGCCTCGGTCAGCCGTCACCGCATCTGCGCCACGATGGTCAAGATTCTGAATTCGCCGACATCACCGTACTTCATCGTAGTCGAAACCAAACCGATCAAATGAGCGCACACGCATCACGGAGAGAATTGCCTTGAAAAGGAAGAACGGATTCACAGATTGCATCGTGCTCGGAATGGCGTTTTTACTGGTTTTTCAGGCACTGACGCTGAGCGGATGCCGGATTATTCTTGTTGATCCCGGCGAGAGCCTGACGGGGACGGCAGCGGAGTCTTCGTCTGTCCTGTATACATACCGTATTGATATAGAGCCGTACAGGGCAGCCATGTACACGACGGATTCCGCCTGTCTTGTGCTGGTGAACAAGTCGCACACCGTCGGTGCGGAATATGCCCCGGACCGACTTTCCCGGCTGGACGGTTCGCTTACGCTGGGCGGCAAGGAAGTCCTGATGCAATCGACCGCCGCGCAGGCAGCGGAGGCTCTGATTCGGGAACTGTGGGCGTACGGGTGGACGGATATTCATATAACAAGCGGCTACCGTACCTACAGCTACCAAAGCTCGCTTTTCAACGGGTATATTGCCGACGAGCGCTCCGCGCATCCCGCATGGACGTACGAGCAGGTGGTTGAGCAGGTATTGACATATTCCGCACGTCCCGGCACCAGCGAGCACCAGACGGGGCTCTGCATGGATCTTATAGTCGAATCAAACCCGGTTTTGGATGAGTCCTTCGCCGAGCACGCATGCTACGGCTGGCTGGAGGAAAACGCGCATAAATTCGGCTTTATCCTGCGTTTCCCGGACGGGATGGAAAATATAACGGGCTACAATTATGAGCCGTGGCATTACCGCTTTGTCGGTGTAGAGGTGGCGACGGAGATATATCAGCGCGGAATTACACTGGAACAGTATCTGGGGCAGTAACGGCTGCAGGGCAGGGAACGGCTTTTCAATTTTGAGTCAATATAATACCCGCACGATTTTGATAATATTCATATGTCACTGTCTGCACGGTCATATAATCTTCACATTTGGCCGATATAATAAGGGCGTTCTGAAGGAAAGGATGTATCCGAAGGCCTTTCCGGAGGATAAGCAGGGCGTGCGGCAGACGATGCCGCAGAAGCCCGTTTTCGGATGAAAGGTAGTGCATACGATTATGGATGAGAAGGACATTCAACAAAACGATGCAGTGAAGAATACGACCCAATCGGACGAATCTCAGGTTTACACGGCCGCAGACCGCGACTTCGCGTTCAACGGCAATGCGTCGCCGGACGGCAACGGATACAAGACGCCGACCGGAGGTCACGGATATGTTTACGCTCCCCCGACAGGCACCCCGTCCGGTTCCGGAAAAGGGAAAAAGGCAGCGATGATTGCACTAATAGCGGTGCTGGCAAGCCTTCTGGTGGTTTCCTGCGTAATGCTGGGAACCGTGCTGGCTCGCTACGCGGTCGGCGGCACGGAGGATTCCACCGATGCCGCGGAGAGTGACCGTGAGACAGGCGGAGGCATGTTCATTGTGGTTGACCCGAACGAAACCTCAACGTCTGCGGGCGGCAAGAAGTCCGACGAGACGGAACCTTCGGAAAAGACCGATGAGGAATCGTCAAAGACGGAAGCCGACGCGGTATCCTCCGAGTCCTCGGAGACCACTGTGATCCAGCCGTCTCACACCATTCCGGACAATGCGACCATCAGCAAGAAGTCCGCTTTGCGCAAGGATGCGGACGGGGACGGAAAGGCGGACACCGTTCTGGACGCAGACGGAAACGTCCTGACCTCCGCGGATACCAATGTGCTGTCCGCATCAACCGTTGTGCATCGTGTGGCTGACTCCGTGGTTGAGATCACCACCGAAACCATTGTGCGGTCCAACGTGATCGGACAGTACGTCACGTCCGGCGCGGGCAGCGGCGTAATTATTTCGGCAGACGGATTTATCATCACCAACAACCATGTTATCAGCGACGCGGACAGCATTGTCGTGACGCTGACGGACGGCACCCAGTATTCCGCCACACTGATCGGAACCGATGAGGAGTCGGATATCGCCCTTCTGTGGATTGACGCGGAAGGCAAGGAACTGACCGTTGCGACTATGGGTTCAAGTTTTGATCTGGTAGTCGGCGAGGATGTGATCGCCATCGGAAACCCGCTCGGTTCGCTGGGCGGCACGGTGACCGAGGGCATCATCAGCGCAACGGCGCGGGAGATCAGCATTGACGGAACCGATA
>CAVDLN010000036.1:0-15305 GCA_963609805.1 Erysipelotrichaceae bacterium
ACACAGGACATATAAAAACCTCCTAAATAATTTTAAGAATACGATGAATCAGCGGTTTCCTAAAGCGAGTAGTGCTAAAAATACAAAATTATCCTTTTTCCCATGCCGCAAGAACGGCATCTGAAATCTGCCTCATCCCTTTGGCGTTCGGATGCAGTCCGTCAAAACTTTCATAAGGCTCCATTCGGCAAATGTCGATCAGGCGGCAGGCGTTCTGTACGGCACATTCGGCAATCACATTCGATGGAAAATTCGCCCGCAGTTTGCGGAGCATCCCGCATACGCCTCCGAGAAAACGGTCAGGTCGTTCTTTTTTTCCTCGCATGCGGGACGAAGCGGAACACCCCGTCCGTGGTCATTCATTCCCATGCAAATCAAGATCATGTCCGGTACTTCTCCGTCTATACCCAGTGCCGAGGTACGCGCGCCGGAGCAACCGTAAGAGGCGATTTCATTACGTGGATCAAAGCATACCGTGCTGCCCGAGAAGGAATTGTTAACCAACAGCCGCCCGCCGAGCGTGTCAGTCACCTGTCCCCACCAGGTATCGGAAAGTGAATAGACCCCGGTTTCATAATGCTTTGCCGCTGTGTAAAACACTGCGTCGGACGGCTGGCTGTACCCGAAAAGAGTACTGGCAGAATCCCCGAGAACAGAAACAGAAACAGAAACAGAAAAAGATTTTGACCGGTTCAGTATATCGCATTGCCCCCCTTTTTTGGTTATGATTAACGGTTACCTGACAAACTCAGATAACTATGGTCAGTAAATTACCGTCATCCGCGGATCCGACTGCGTCAGAACACGGCGGCGGACATTGAAAAAGTAATGCCTGCGGACTATGTACAGCCGTTCCGCCTCCTGCCGTGCGGTCAGGTAGAAACGCTTCCCGCCAAGTCCCTCTCTCCCGAGGTTATGCGGTGAAACAACCAATACGGCGCAATCGGGATTCGCCGCCAGTCGGCGCGCATTGCCGCAGAAAAAGGAGTCCGGCTTCAGGGTATCGGGGTCAGACACAACAAACACATACAAATGCTTGCCAGCCAGTTCCCCGCGCAGCCGTTTGTTCATCCGCGATGCGAAAAACATGCTGCAGAATGCGGTCAATCCGGTCAGCAGAGCCATGACCGCAAGGGCAATCAGGTAAATCGGTATCAGCAGGACGGCTGCAGACACGGTGACGGAAGCAGTGATAATCAGGCTGACCAAGCGTGCTTTCCGGAAAATCGCGGAGATTTTCCTGAAAATCCGCACTGCGGAGGACGAATTGATGATTCCGATCAGGTAGCGCGGATAACTGCGCTTTGAGAAATCCTGCGCGATGCGGCTGCCTTCCGAAAATCGGGTATTCCATTCCTCCTGCGGGGTGTTTGGTTTACTCCTTGAAAACGGGAGCTCTGAACGGATCGGAGCGGAAGACGCCGTACGCTCCTCCATATCGTCGATTGTCTGACGGAGCCGCAGATTTTCGAGCCGTGCGGCTTCCAGCTCGCGGAGTAGATGTGCCTCACGTTCGGCGGTTTTCACGGGAGACGGGGACTTTTCCGCCGTTCTGCTCTTTTGATCTTTCCTTTTGCGCTTGTCCGCGCGGGACTTCCTTCTGCTCACGGCTTTCCTCCGCCTTGCAATCATTGACCCCATGATGCGGTTTGCAGAACGGCGACAAACCCGTCCCTTTCCTCCTGCGTCCCCGCAACCGGGACGCCTGTCACGGGATCATAAAAGTACTGGTAGCAGAACACCGATATGCCGCAGCACTTTTCCAGCCCCAGCGTGTAGGAAAGACAGCGCGCCATGATATCGGTATGCTGTGCCCACTCATTTGCACCGGAGCCGGCCCATTTGTCATACCGGGAGAGTGCCTTGCCGAAGGTAACACCTATGAGCAGATCGACATAGTCTGTTTGGATAAGATTCTGCCACTGTCTGCACAGCCTGTCAAATGCTGCTGTTGCGTGTTCAAAGCCGAAATAAATCTGGGGAAGAATGTAATCGACAAATCCGGGTTCTGCACACCAACGGTATACATCGGCATACTGCTTGACGTAGACCGTGTTCAAAACGCCTGCCGGACTGATACCGAACAGCAGTGTTTCCCCCTGCCTTTTCGTCATGCGATACAGCCTCGATACCAAATCGGACAGATTTTCCCGCCGCCAATCCTCCAGTGACAGACTTCCGCCCTTTGCCAAATAGGCAGCGTAGGCCGCACTGTCGAAAGCACTGTCCTGCGTCGGGTAGAAATAGTCGTCCATGTGGATGCCGTCTACATCGTATCTTTGAAGAATTTCGCGTGCACCGTATACGATGAGGTCGCGCACCTCCGCGTAGGCAGGGTTCAGATACCAGCGTCCGCCGCATTCCACTATGTATTTCCCGCGCAGATTTTCGTCATCATACCATTGACGGATGGCGTAGGCCGCATCCATCTCGGTGAGTTCCGCGGTTGTGACACCCCGGAGAGGATTGATCCAAGCGTGAACCGACAGCCCCAGTTCCCGTGCTTTCCCGATCAGAACGGCTATCGGGTCATAGTCGAACCCGTTTGCGTAGCTGCCTGTGACATAGGCGCTCGGAGCGTAATAGTCGGATGGGTAGAAGCTGTCCGCGTTCGGACGCACCTGAACAATGACGGTGTTAAAACCGCTGCCTGCCACGTTTTGAAGAATTCCTTCAATATGTGCGCCGAAATCCACCGCGTCCCGCTGATGTCCGCTGTCCGTATACACATTGGTCAGGTCAAACTGGGACAGCCACATGGCCTTGACATCCCGCATGCTGCACGGTGTGTCGGGAACATACGGTTCGACTGAAACAGACAGTTCCAGCGTTTCCCGTATGGGATCGGTTTCGGGGGCGGTTTGCGCTTCCGTAGCCGACTCCGTTTCCGTCTCTGCGTCTGTCTCTGTTACTTTTTCGGATTCCAACTGCATGTCCGCAGCCGTTCCGGAAATGGGTGCTGTTTTGTCGTCGGATTCCGTATCAGTCATGGGAGCATCCTCCTGTGTGAAATTATTGACCTCCGTATCCGGGGATGAATCGGAGGGCGAAACCGTTTGGCTTTTCCGACAGGCGACCGCGGCGAGCAGCAGCAAGAGAAGCAAAATGGCCAAGCACAGAAGGGTCTTTAAACGGGGACACATGGCTGCTTTTCCTCCCGATCTGATTTCTTATCCGGGTTTTGACCGCGCTTTTCGTCTTCCGGCGTACAGCCGAATCGCTTTCTGTACTGCCTGTAAAAGGAAGAGTAGTCGCTGTAGCCGGCCTCCCGCGCGGCGATCGTCGCCGCGGTACCGGAGCGGATGGAAATCCTTGCGGCGGTGAGCCGTTTCAGAATTACATATTCCCAGATGGGAACGCCTGTGGATTGACGGAATGTCCGGTTCAGATAGGAACGGCTGTAGCCGAATTTTTTCTCCAAGATATCTATACCGGTGACGGCGGAGGGATCGCGGTTTATGAATTCGATGATAGCACCCGTCAGAGAGCAGGTGCCTTCCGCTGCGGGCAGACATACCGCTTCGGCTGCTTTCCCGTTTGCCTGCCGTTCGGCGTTTTGGGAAATCTCAAACAGGATGGCGGGCAGGTATGCATGCACCATGATTTGCCGAAAATTATCTTGTACCTCGGATGACGTTATGCGGATCAGCATATCCCGGATGCGGTCGGTTTCCGAGGAAGCTGCCAAACGATTAAACTGTCCGAGCGGGCGGGATCTGAACGGGCCGAGAAGGGAGGCCGCGTTATCCTCCGACAGAATTCCGGGATTGAAATGCAGGGCAACACGTTCATAGGGGCGCGTCGGACTGATGTGCAGCTTGTGCGTTTCCCCGTCACGCATGATCAGAAGTGTTCCGGGGGATAGGGAATAGTCGTGCCCCTCGACCGTATAATAACCCTGCCCGCGCAGAAAGCAATAGAGCTCATACCTGTCATGCGCGTGAAGCGGAAAGGCGGCCTCGTCCGGGTTGTCCGTCACGGTATGGTGAATCATCATGTCGCTGTCCTCATAGCAGAACAGAACCACGGAAATTGCCTCCTTCCGATACATTCTCAGCCAAAGTATAACACAGGAGGCCGGATTTTGCAAGAAAAATGAGCAACATTTTTGCAAAACACGGAAATGCGGGCGGGGAACATTTGACCACGCGCTTTGCAGAGCAAGTTTTTCATGCTTTTTCCGAAAAAGTCTTGACAATCCGGCGTCGATAGTGTATAATACCACTGTTCGGTTTTGCAGCCAACTGTTGCATTTGTGCAATGGAGAAGTACTCAAGAGGCCGAAGAGGCGCCCCTGCTAAGGGTGTAGGTCGGACTTAAACCGGCGCGAGAGTTCAAATCTCTCCTTCTCCGCCATAAACGGACACCAGTTTCGATACGATGCGTATCGGGGTGGTGTTCGTTTTCTTTTTGTCCATAGGCAGGGAAGGGGGCGCCCCAATGCGGGATGACGGATGCCGACAGGCCTGAAAATGCACACCCCCCAAACGTAAGGTATACTCCGACACGATGAGTGGGGAGTATTGTTATGGAGTGGGGGTGTGTGCGAGAAAGGGAAAAGGCCTATTTGGAAATATTTCCGTCTGTGCAATGGACGGTGTAGGCTCCTGCTTTTTCGTCCCGACCGTCTTATTTTGTCATAGTCTGTCAAACTCACTGCCAAAAAGATCACTGTGCCCGGTCCCAGGCTTCCCGGTTCTTTTCTCCGGCGGAATATAGCGCATTGTTGTTCGGACCAACAGAAACCTCATATGTGAATCCGTTGATTTCCGTCTGAGCTTCGCCACCAACATTTGAATTTACCCAGTCAGCTACTGCCTCAGCATCCGCGGACGGACAAATTACAGCTGCCATGCCTTAATTTAACCATACGCATATCGATATTAAATTCACCGTATCCCGGCGACTTCATGAGTACCGTGTTCATGATATCATACATATGTTACAAAAAAATAAGATACTTTGTTAACATGGACAAATCCGGGAGAAAAAACAGTATATTTACGAATCTACCCTGATTGAAACGGATAAAAGGGTGCAAAGGCTGCAACCGACAGGGACAGAAGTTGACGCAGTGGGCGAACCGATGGTGCGTTTTACAAGCGGAAAGAAAGGCTGCTGTCAGAAATGATAGCGGTCGTTCTATTTTGGGGAGAAATAAACGGCCTCCTTTGCGGAGGCTGCGCCGCCCTTGACAATCGATCGGATTTACGCTACTGGATGTCGTGCATGAAAAGTATCCCGGCAAGCCTCTGCTCTCCTCCGAGTGCTGTGCCACCGGTACCACACGCGGGTGGTATCGTGACGACAGCCACGAACATGGCTATCTGGAGGCGCACGATAAAGATACCAACGCCTGGTTCCGTTCCCGTGCATTCAATTATCGCACGTTTGCCGAACGTCCGTGGCTTGCGGGTTCTTTCCAATGGACGGACATTGAGTATTGCGGAGAGGCAGCCTATCCGCGCATCTGCTCGCAGTCAGGAGCAATCGACCTTTTCCTGCAGAAAAAAGACGCTTATTATCAAAACAAGACTTTCTTTTCTGATAAACCGACGGTACATTTACTTCCGCACCGGAACTTCCACGGTGAAGAAGGATGCCCTATTACCGTGCGTGCCTACACCAATGCGGCATCCTGCGAACTGTTTCTCAACGGAAAATCGTTGGGTATGACCGCAGCATCCCCTTTCTCCCCGGCGGAATGGGTTGTACCGTATCATCCCGGAAAGCTATCGGTCGTCGCATACAATTCAGACGGGCAGCCGATAGCAAGCGATGAAAACGAAACAACGGGGATGCCTGCTGCCCTGCGCCTGCGTCTGGAAAACGCGGATGATCTTACAGCAAACGGACGGGATCTCGCACTTTTTACCTGCTACGCAGTCGATGCGGCGGGAAAAGAAGTGCCGGATGCCTCCCCGATGGTCTCCTTCTCCGTTTCACGCGGTGCGCGTCTCATCGGTACCGGCTCCGACATCTCCGATCGAACGCCCCCCCGGAGCTCCCGATCGGAAAATGCGAGCTGGAAAAATCACCGTTGCCGTTTTGCCCGGTGCACCGCAGCAAAAAAGCGGAGAAAAAACCGACTCGGTTTCCCTTACGCTTTTTGCCGACAGCACAGGACTTGCCTCAGGGGTGCTCACTGTAGAAATACCGATAAAATAAAGCAAAATTTTAGGAACCGCTGATTGAAATGAGGCAGCACATCTGATGTGCTGCCTCACCATGAAGCGGTTCTTTAATCTCTGAAGTACAAATCGCGCGTATATACCTTGTCCAGTACATCGGCGATATCATCGCTGTATCGGTTGGCGATAATCACATCGCTGACCGTCTTGAATTCGTCCAGGTTGCGGATAACGCGGCTGTTGAAGAAGCTGTCCTCTTTCATGGTCGGCTCGTAAATGACCACCTCAATGCCTTTCGCCTTGATGCGCTTCATAACTCCCTGAATGGAGGATTGACGGAAATTATCACTGCCTGCCTTCATGGTCAGGCGGTACACACCGACAATTTTCGGATTCTTCGCAATAATCTGGTCGGCGATAAAGTCCTTGCGGGTGCTGTTTGCCGCGACAATTGCCGAGATAATGTTCTGCGGCACGTCGTTATAGTTTGCAAGCAGCTGCTTTGTATCCTTGGGCAGGCAGTAGCCGCCGTACCCGAAGGAGGGATTATTGTAATGATTCCCGATTCGGGGATCCAGGCAAACGCCTTCAATGATGGACTTTGTATCCAATCCCCGCACCTGCGCATAGGTATCGAGTTCGTTGAAATAGGACACACGCAGCGCAAGATAGGTGTTGGCAAACAGCTTGACCGCCTCGGCCTCTGTCGGATTCATGAAGCGAACCTCGATATTCTCCTTGATTGCTCCCTCCTTGAGAAGGTTTGCGAATGTCTCGGCAGCCTTGCGAAGTCTTGCATTCTTTACGGGAGTACCGACAATAATACGGCTCGGGTAAAGATTATCGTAGAGTGCGCGCCCCTCCCGCAAAAACTCGGGGCTGAACAAAATGTTGTCGCAGCAATACTTCTCCCTTACACCCTCCGTAAATCCGACAGGAACGGTGGATTTGACAATCATGACCGCATCGGGATTGACGGCGATAACCTGCCTGATTACACTTTCGACAGAGCTTGTGTCAAAGTAATTCTTGGACGGATCGTAGTTTGTCGGGGTGGAAATGATGACAATTTCTGCGTCACGGTAAGCGCTGTCTCCGTCGGTGGTTGCCGTGAGATCAAGCTCCCTCCCGGCAAGATATTCCTCGATTTCCTTGTCGACAATCGGGGATTTTTTGCTGTTGATCAACGCCACCTTTTCGGGAATAATGTCCACGGCCCTGACCGTGTTGTGCTGTGCCAGAAGGATTGCCATAGAAAGGCCCACATAACCGGTACCTGCTACTGCTATTTTCATATTCACTTTCTCCTAACTTTTCATTTGAAATTAATATGACAACGGCTTTCCTGCAGTCCCTACGAGTGCTTCTCCATGGCAACGTGCGCAAAAGCGAAGGATACTCAAACCTGATAGAATTTCTTATACCACTCGGCGAAGCGGCGAAGCCCCGTGCGGAGCGGTGTGTCCGGCTTGAAGCCGGTATCGGATTCCAGCGCCGATGTGTCCGCATAGGTCACCGGGACATCGCCTGCCTGCATGGGAACCAGTTTTTTGTGCGATTCAAAGTCGTAATCGGGCGGAAGAACTTCGGCACGAATCAATTCCTCCTGAAGAATTGTCACGAAGTCAAGCAGATTCTCCGGGTTGCTGTTTCCGATATTGTATATACGGTACGGCGGAAGCGGCAGTCCGTCCTCGCCGTTCGCTTTTTCGGGCGCACGCTCCATGACGCGTTTTATGCCCTCAACAATGTCGTCCACATATGTAAAATCGCGCTTACAGTTCCCGTAATTGAATATCTGTATCGTCTCGCCCTTCAGAAGCTTATCGGTAAAGCCGAAGTAGGCCATATCCGGTCTGCCGGCCGGTCCGTAAACCGTGAAAAAGCGCAGTCCCGTAGACGGAATATTGTAAAGCTTTGAATACGCATGAGCGAGAAGTTCATTTGACTTTTTCGTTGCCGCATAGAGGGAGACCGGATTGTCTACCTTGTCATCGATGGAATACGGCACCTTCTTGTTCGATCCGTAAACAGAGGAGGACGACGCATATACAAGATGCTCGACGGGGTGATTGCGGCAGGCCTCAAGAATGTTGTAAAAGCCGATGAGATTGCTTTCGATATACACATCCGGGTTTGTGATGGAATAGCGTACACCCGCCTGCGCGGCCAGATTTACGACAATTTCCGGCTCATATTCCGCAAAGATTTTTTCCACAAGCGCTTTATCGGCAAGATTTCCTTTTATGAAAGTCCACCTGCCTCCGAGCTTTGCGTCGGCAATCCTTTGAATTTCCGACAGCCGGTACTCCTTGATGGAAACGTCATAGTAGCTGTTCAGGTTATCGAGTCCGATGAGATTCACACCTGTTTCTGTGTTCAAAAGCTCAGTCACAAGGTTTGCGCCGATAAAGCCGGCCGCTCCCGTGACGAGAATTGTTTTACCCTCAAGCTGTATATTCGGCGTCAGCATTTTGTAATCCCCTTGTATTCTTTTTTTACGGTCTCATAGCTGTCGAGATTGCCTATATCATAGCGGCTTCCCGGCATTTCCATAGCATGAACAGGCGCCTGCCCGCAGAGCCATGCGATGTAACTTCCAGGGGCATCCGTGCCGCACCCCGCGGCGATGCCGTCTTTTACGCGCTTTGCGTCGGCTTTTGTGTAGTAATAGAACGGCGGACAGCACCAGTGCGTTGCGGGTGCGGGCGATTTCTCGGTCATATTCGTGACGAGGTCGTTCTCATCGACAGTCAGCACCCCGCATTTGAGCAGCTTCTTTTCCGACGGCTCGTAGTAACGCATGACGCAGGACGTTCCCTTTTCCTTGCAGTAGCGTATAAATTCGGTCAGGCTGAAATCAAGTACATTGTCGCCCGCGATAACCAGCATGTCTCCGTCAAGCTTGAGTTTATCTATTGCAAACCGTATATCGCAGACAGCGCCGAGCCGCGTTTCGTTCGTACTTGTCCCGTCGTCGACAACCGTTATTTTGTATGGCTTTGATCTTGCCCATTCCTCAAAATGATTGGCGAATTTGTGATTGGAAATGACTATATATTCCTCGATTTCGCCTGATGTGTCAATATCATCCAAAAGCCAGTCCAGTATCGTTTTTTCACCGACAGCCAGCAGCGGTTTCGGAAAATTCTCGGTCAGCGGATAGAGCCGCGTTGCGTATCCCGCAGCCAAAATCAGGCATTTCATAACTTCACCCCGTCCGCCGTATGGCAGATATGCGCGCTGTATTTTTCCTTGAGTTCCGGGAAAGCGGCGATGTATTCCCGTTCAACCTTGTCAAGAATTTCGCTTTCATAGGCAGGATCAATTAGCGCCATGCAGCATCCCTTGAATCCGGCTCCGGAAAAGCGTCCGCCGTAGATGCCGTCGGTACGGGTCATGATCTCGTAAAGCTTGATAAGCTCCGGCGATCCCGTCTCCCAGTTATGTATGGAAGAGTAGCCGCTCTCAAAGGAAAGCCTGCCGAACGCATCAATATCCCCGCGCCGCCAGGCCTCGGCACCCGCTTCTACGCGATGAAATTCGGTATACCAATGCTCTGCGCGTCTGGACCAATTTTCCGGGAGCCTGTCTTTATATGCAAGATAGGTCTCGTACGGCACATCCCGCAGATTGGTCTCTTCGAATTTACCGTACTCCATGCCGGAATAGGCTTTGAGCGCATAGGCAGCACTGCGGCACTCATCCACGCGCATATTAAACTTGGAGCCTGCCAGAGAACGCTCAAGTCCGCTGAAAAAAACCGCTATTTCAAACGGCTTCATGGACGGCGCTGCGGGAATCAGCTCATAGCTGTCATCCAGCATATCCATGTACAGCAGATGCCCTTTTCTGCAGTATACCTCGCAGCTTTGATCCAGCTTCCCGCAGGATACGCCGACATACTTATTCTCGGCTTCCTTTGAAATCTCGATCAGCTCGCCGGACGAAAGGGTAATTCCGTTCAGCCGGCAAAGCGCAGACAGAAATGTAATAATCACAGCGGCCGATGAGGAAAGTCCTCCGATGGGAAGTTCTCCGTCCAGCACCGCGCAAAGACCTGTCCGCAGCGGATACCGGCTGTTCAGCGCAATCGTAGCGCCACGCAGATGATCGGCCCAGTCACCCTGCTTTTCCGACGGTGTCTCCGAAACATGCCACTGCGCGCGCTTGGGAAATTGCATGGAGGAAATTTCCACGACGCCGTTCATTTTCGGCCCGTATGCTATGTGAATTCCTTTATCTATTGCAAAGCCGGTTATCTTCCCCAGCTGGTGATCGCTGTGTGCTCCCAGCGGGCAGATGCGGTATGGTGTGAAGGCCGTGTGGTCCGGGGATTTGCGGTATGTCTGCTCAAAACGCAATACGGCGGAGGATGAATTCCGTGCTGCGTCCGTTTTTGCTTCATTCTGCATTTATGCTAACACCTTTCAGCTGTTTTCCCGATTCATCCGCAATTTTCCGTGCAACGCCTGTCGCCGTATGGAGTACAGACATGCGTCATTGCGTCACATGTTTTTACTTTCGGAGAGTATTTGAAATTTTGCCGCAGGAGTACCATCGGTCTCGGCCGCCAGACAACACATATCCATTGCTTGGCTGATTGCGACACCGTGCTTTTTGCCTCGGGTTTATTTCTCCTTTCATTGTACCATATTCTCGCTGGCTTTTCAAGACATATAATTGAACTTTTATAAATTCTAAACAAGGAAAGCTGTCAATATGCAAGCAATGGTATCTTGTTCGACTCTTCCCGCTACCGGATCTCACGGCTTTGGGGTTTGCCTCAATTGGGATAGATTCGCAAAATTGCTGTTTTTCTCCCGGATTTGTCCATGCTCGAGGAAATCGTCCGCACGGATAAAAAGCAGTGGTATTCCTTCAATGAGGATAAAACGCTGAGCCGTGCAAATCAAGGGCACTCCATTTCCGTTGACGTAGAACTTGAACAGAAAACACCGCCGGAGATTCTTTATCACGGTACCGGCGAGAAGTATGCTGCATCTATCGAGATACAGGGTCTGATTCCAAAATCAGGACTTTATGTTCATCTGTCATCGGATTATGATACGGCAGTGAAAGTCGGCTCGCGGCACGGAAAGCCGGTTGTCTATACGGTTGCCGCCGGTGAAATGCAGAAAAACGGGCACGTATTTTATTTGTCCGTCAACGGAGTATGGCTGACAGAGAGTGTGCCGCTGCAATATTTGAAACGGGACAGTGATGAAAAGCCCGACTGTCAAATGTGTGAAAAGTATTGATAGGCGGAAGTGATTGAAAAAGTGATGCAATAGGACCATGGACAAACAAATGAGCATGTCGCTTCTGCGAATTCTGTTCCGACTGACAAGTGCAGGCGTTCAACCTGCAATATGACAGGATAAAGCATTGCAGGCAGGCTGTCGTCGGTATTGACCGCATCCCGGGCTCTTTCTCAAGTGGGGATTTGTTCCTGTCATCACATCCGTTCTTGACTTTCCCCGCAACTTGTGTTATACTTTCCCTGCAAAGCTGACGAAAGGAAGTATCCGCTATGACTGCCCAACCCGTACTGGGAAAAACCACATGGATGATTGCCGACGGTTACATGAGCGACACGGTCAAAGGGGAGTTTGTCTCCCACGAGGCTGTATGCGTACTGAACCTGTCCGGAGAAACCGCCCACATTGATCTGACGCTGTTCTTTGAAGACTGCGAGCCGCTTGCCGGACTGCATGCCGTGTGCGAGGATAAGCGAACCAACCACATTAGACTCGACCGCATGGTCAACGATGAGGGGAAGCGCATTCCCCGCAACAAGCCCTACGCTATTCTGGTGCAGAGCGACCGTCCTATTGTAGTGCAGTGCTCCCGTCTGGATGTTTCCCAACCCGAGTACGCCCTTATGACAACCATCGCATACTAAGGAAGTGCTGATTTATTCGGCGTCAAAGCAGCTCCGAGGGGGGGTCCCCGCTCAGAGCTGCTTTTTCCATATGCGAAATTTTGCAAACATCCGGCTGTTCTGCTCCTGCACCTGTTATTCTGCGGACGCGAAAAAAATCTTTACAAAAAGCGTTCTTTATGGTACAATGGGCAGGGAAGAAAGCGGAAAGGCGGTATGAATATATGAAATGCCCTGCCTGCGGGTATTCGGAAAGCAGAGTTATCGATTCACGTCCGGTAGATGACGGGTGCAGCATCCGTCGCAGACGAGAGTGCCTGTCCTGTGCACATCGCTTTACCACCTTTGAGGTCACGGAGGCACTGCGCATTGTCGTAATCAAGAAGGACGGATCCAAGGAGCTGTTTGACCGGTCCAAACTGCTCGGCGGCCTGCTGAAGGCAACGCAGAAGCGTCCGGTTGATGCGGAACAGATTGCGTCGGAAATTGAGGCCGAACTGCACAACTCTCTGCGGGAGGAAATCCCGACAGAGGAAATAGGCAGAATGGCGATGGAAAAACTCAAAGCGGCGGACGAGGTGGCCTACGTGCGTTTCGCGTCGGTTTACCGTGAATTCAAGGACATTGACTCCTTCCTCGCCGAACTGAAGGACCTGAAAAAGAAGAAAAAGAAATAGTATAGATTGGTTGAGAAAGGGCAACAGCCATGCTGCGCAACGGTTTATATGAGCAGGTTATCAATAAAGCACTGGAAGGCGAGCTTGACGCGTCTGACAAGCTGGCGGAAACCGCGCCGATTGACGGCGGAGAATCCTCCAAAGTGCTTTCCGGATACATAGCCGAGATCATTGAAAAAGGACTTGATAACGTGCGTGACAACGGAGGAGCACTTGCCGAACAGGTAGCGCTTGTCAATAAAATCGTTGCGACAATTATGACCGAGACCAAAGAAGCCGAATTTGATTCCATGGCGGTGGCAAAACGCGCGGAGCAGCTTCTTGCGCTGTTTGATAAGAAGGACAATGCGTTTGCCTTGAATGAAAAAGCAGAAATCGTTCGTCCGGAAACCTCAATCGCGAAAAGCTCTCTGTTTACGGGAGCCGTCCACGAACCGCAGATGTTTACCGAGCTGAAAAAGGAGATTGTATCGGCAGACCGCATTGATATGCTTGTTTCCTTCATCAAATGGAGCGGACTGCGGCTGATTATGGATGAGCTTACCGCGTTTGCGCAAAGGGGCGGCGAGCTGCGAATTATTACGACTTCGTATATGGGCGCAACCGACGTGAAAGCAGTTGAAGAGCTGAGCCGCCTGCCGAATACGGAAATCAAGGTCAGTTATGATACTAAACGTACACGTCTTCATGCAAAGTCTTATGTTTTCTATCGCTATACAGGGTTTACAACTGCTTATATCGGTTCTTCCAACCTGTCCAATGCGGCGATTTCCTCCGGACTCGAATGGAATGTAAAAGTTACAAGGAAAGACCTGCCGGAAACGATTGATAAAATTGCCGCAACCTTTGAGAGTTACTGGAATGCCGAAGAATTTGAATACTATAACGAAGGGCAGAGGGAGCGCCTTTCCCGTGCGCTGAAAGCGGAAAAGTATTTTGACAGCAACAATGCCGAAGCATACACCTTTGATATTACACCGTATTCCTATCAGCAGGAGATTTTGGATAAACTTGAAGCAGAACGAACCGTGCGCGGACAGTATCGGAACCTTGTTGTAGCCGCTACGGGTACGGGGAAAACGGTCATTTCCGCATTTGATTACAAGCGCTTTCGCAGGCAAAATCCGAATCGGCCCTGCCGTTTGCTTTTCATAGCGCACAGGGAAGAGATTCTGAAGCAGAGTATGTATACTTTCCGCGGCGTTCTGAAGGATCAGAATTTCGGAGAAATGTTTGTCGGCGTTTATGTGCCGGACAGTATCGATAATCTGTTCATGTCCATCCAAACTTTCAATTCGCAGGATTTCACGGGCAAGACAAGTCCTGAATTTTACGATTACATTGTGGTGGATGAGTTTCACCATGCCGCGGCACCGACCTATCAAAAACTGCTGTCCTATTACAAGCCGAAAATTCTTCTCGGACTGACAGCTACTCCGGAGCGCATGGACGGAAAGAGTATTACGGAGTATTTCAACAACCGTACAGCGGCGGAAATTCGTCTGCCTGAGGCCATTGACAGAAAGCTGCTATGTCCGTTCCAGTATTTCGGGGTAACGGATACTGTCGATCTGAGCGATCTCAA
Source organism: Erysipelotrichaceae bacterium (assembly GCA_963609805.1). GTDB lineage: Bacteria > Bacillota > Clostridia > Oscillospirales > CAG-272 > CAMEON01. Next base: position 14,278 of record CAVDLN010000036.1, read on the forward strand.
ATGGGTTCGCGGCGGGTATGATAAGGGCGAACTGTCAAAGCTCTATACATTCAGCGGAATGATTGCCAACCGACGTGCGGATGCGGTGATTTCATCGCTTCTCAAATACGTGACAGACATTGATGACGTGAAAGGGCTCGGATTCTGCGTTTCGGTAGAACATGCGAAATTCATGTCGGAATATTTCAACACACACCGCATCCCGGCCATGTTTCTGACCGGCGCATCCCCGGATGCGGAACGAAGCCGGGCGAAAAAGAAACTGGTCAGCGGGGAAGTGCGGTTTATCTTTGTAGTGGATATCTATAACGAGGGGGTAGATATTCCCGAGGTCAACACCGTGCTGTTCCTGCGTCCAACCGAATCACTGACGATTTTCCTACAGCAGCTGGGACGCGGTCTGCGTCTGTCCGAGGAAAAAGAGTGTCTGACAGTGCTGGATTTTATCGGGCAGGCAAATAAAAAATACAACTTTGAGGAAAAGTTTTCGGCATTGCTTTCGAGCGAATCGGGCAATGTGCAAAAAGAAATCAAAGACGGCTTTATATCGGTTCCGAAGGGGTGCTATATTCAGCTGGAAAAGAAAGCAGCCGGATATATTCTTGACAACATTCGCGCTTCTTTCGGTATGCGTGCCGGATTGGTTTCGCGTATTGCAACCTTTACGGAAGATTCAGGGAAAGCGCTGACGCTCGGGAACTTTTTGGATTATTACCGCCTTGATATTCGCAGCATTTACGCAAAGGACAGCTTTTCCCGCCTTTCTGTATGGGCAGGCGTTAAGGACGATTTCAGGGAGACATCGGAGGCAACCATGGCCAGGGCGTTTGCACGCCTTGCCGTGATTGATTCGCGCCGCTGGATTGCTTTTTTGCTCGATATTTTACCCCGACTCGGAAATATGGATTTTGAGCAGCTTCCCGATAAGAAAAAGAGAATGCTGCAAATGTTCTATGTCTCGGTGTGGGGCGAAACTGCGAATGACTGGAACGGCGATGAGGTGCTTGAAAATTTCCGCAGGCTTGCCG